>NZ_CANMXR010000004.1:0-472031 GCF_947501835.1 uncultured Roseobacter sp.
TTGCAGCCTTAATCCACCTTCACCACAACTTTACCAAAGCTGCGACCCAATAGAACATCATTCAGCGCTTTGGGTGCATTCTCTAGTCCTTCGACAACTTGTTCTTTGTAGTGGATTTTACCTTCTGCGATCCATTGGGTCATATCGCGGCGAAAATCCTGGTACGTACTAATTGGAAAACTGTCGAAGATAATGAAACCTTGGACCTTCACCTTCATCCGAAGGATTGTGCCCATGATGGCTGGCCCCATGTCATGGCCCTCTGGCAGTCCTGGAAGATTGTACCACGATACGACACCGCAAACAGGCATCCTAGCGAACTCATTCAGGAGCGGCAGCACACCATAAAGCACTTTACCCCCAACGTTTTCGAAATAGACATCAATCCCTTCGGAGCAGGCAGCTTTGAGTTGTTTGGCGAAGTCCTCGGATTTGTGATCGATGCATGCGTCGAAACCAAGATTGTTCACAACGTGCGCGCATTTTTCAGAACCACCTGCTACACCGACGACGCGGCACCCTTTGAGCTTGGCAATTTGACCGACGGTGGCTCCAACAGGTCCTGACGCAGCTGCAACAACAACCGTCTCGCCCGGCTTTGGGTCGCCAATCAATAAAAGGCCAGCGTAAGCTGTGTAACCGGGCATCCCCAGTATCCCGAGCGCCCACGACGGATTTGCAGGATCACGCCCCAAATTGACCAGCTGCGTCCCATCTGAAACGGCGTAGTCCTGCCAGCCTGATCCTGCCAAAACAAGATCGCCCTTGTCGTATCCCTTAAGGTTGGATGTCATAACTTCAGCCACGACCTGGCCTGTCATCACCTCACCAATCTTGACCGGTTCGGCGTAAGATTTGGCATCGTTCATGCGGCCGCGCATGTATGGATCAATCGACAGATATCTCGTTCGCAACAGCAATTCGCCATCGCCTGGTTCAGGAATGGTGGAGCTTTCTAAACGCAACGTATCTGCATCTGGCAACCCCTGTGGTCGTTGCGCCAGAACAATACGGCGGTTTTCAGTGCTGGATTGAGACATAAGGCAACCTGTGCTGTCGCGAGATCTGTTCGCGTGATCCTCCCACATCTTGGGGAAACTGACTAGCCAAGTTCGACCGCACCTTTAGGAAGTCCAACTGAGGCTGGCCAATGCCTCCAAAGTCTCGCGCTATAGCCCTCCAACGAACGCAACGCGGGGATCCGGCTTGGAAAAACTGCAACGCGGCGACCTCGTGTATGGTCATGCACGAATGGTGGGAATACAAAAGCTGCAGCGCGGCACCAGATCGACTGACCAGATTTCGCCATGGGCCGCCCGTCACAGCGGCCCAGGCTTTTCAGATTTCAATGGCTTCAGAGATCGCTAAAGCATCTTCTAGCTCGACGCCTAAATGTCGAACTGTGCTGTCCATTTTAGTGTGTCCGAGTAGGAGCTGCGCAGCGCGCAGGTTGCGTGTCTTCTTGTAGATCTGCGTGACTTTAGTCCTGCGCATCGAATGAGTTCCGTAAGCAGTGGCCTCAAAGCCGATGGATGTGACCCAATCGCGAACGATCCGGGCGTATTGCCGAGTAGAGATGTGAAGCCGTTCGTGAAACCCGCCTAGCCAGAGACATTCTGATCCGACCATCAGAGGATCTTTCATCCATTTCGCGACCGACGCGCGCGGCCCTTGTTCCAAGCAGGGCGGAGGGCGCGAATGGCAGGTAAGCTTGGCGTTTCCATGACTGATCCTCCGATCCGCCAGTCCCTTCCATAGCTACAACCCGATGTTGACAAGGCACCGTAGCACAGGTTGCTGCGCCGCATCTGAGGTCTGTTTGGAGCTCTAATTGCCTAATTACTGCGTCGCAAATTCGGGACAGAGTATGCAAGCGATTGGCGGGCCTGTCTGCGCGGCAGTCCGATATTCGACGTGCATGGCGGGTCTTTTGACCGGGCAATCTTTTTGGCGAGACAAGTGGCCGTCTCCCGATGTCTGAAGCTGGGCGTTGACCCAAGATTTCTATCATCAGCGGTGTGTGCTCTAAAAATTCACTCGATCACCACCCTTTAGATCCAGTATCTCTCGGGCCTCGTCGGGGGTGGCAACCTGACACCCAAGCTCTTCGACGATGCGTCTGACTTTCGCCACTTGTTGGGCGTTGCTTTCCGCGAGCTTGCCGCGCGAAATGAATAGGCTGTCCTCAAGCCCAACGCGCACATGGCCGCCCATCTGGCTTGCGGTGGTGGCCATAGGGATTTGCGAAGCGCCTGCGGCCAAGATGGACCAGCGGTAGTCTTCGCCAAACAGCTTGTCGGCGGTTTTTTTCATGAACACCAGATTGTCGATATCCGCGCCGATCCCCCCCAAGATACCCATAACGAACTGGATAAACACCGGGGCCTTGAATAACCCGGCGTCCATGCAAAATTTCAGGTTATAGAGATGGCCCACGTCATAGCATTCATGTTCAAACTTAATGTCATGGGGGGCGAGTGCCTCGGCGGCTTCGCGGATGTCGCGGAAGGTGTTGCGAAAGATATTGCCGTCCGAATTCGCGACATAGTCCTTTTCCCAGTCGAATTTCCAATCGTCATCGCCAAAGCGTTTGGCGAGGGGGTGAAAACTGAAGTTCATTGACCCCATGTTCATGCTGCACATCTCGGCACTGAAGGTCGCGGCGGGATTGATCCGGTCCTGGATCGACAGCGTCAGTGACCCGCCGGTTGAGATATTCACGACTGCGTCGCTGGCCTGTTTGATGCGCCCCAGAAATGGGGTGAAGTCGTCGGGGTTGACTGACGGTGCCCCGGTTTCATTGTCGCGGGCGTGCAGATGCAGGATGGATGCGCCCGCCTCTGCCGCCTCAATCGCTTGAGCGGCGATTTCATCGTAGGTGTAGGGCAGGGCATCCGACATGGTCGGCGTATGGATCGCGCCTGTGACCGCGCAGGTAATAATGGTGCGCTGCTGTTTCGCCATGGCTAGGCTCCTTTGTCTGCTGCATCTGTCTGCACGCGGTAGCTGAGAGGGAAGAGTTCAAGATCAAAGCGGCTGCGGATCAGGCCCCAGACGCCCTTGGGCGCCTTGAGCATGATGCCGATTGCGACCAGCCCCAGGATGATGAGATAGACCGTGCCAAGGTCAGCAAGGGTTTCGCGCAGAAGGAAGAACAGGATTGTCCCGATGATTGGCCCTTCAAGGGTGCCGATCCCGCCGATCACGACAATGAAGATCACGAATGCGGTCCAATCGTTCACCGAAAACGCCGCATCGGGTGAAATCCGCAGCTTTTGCAAAAAGATCAACCCGCCGATGATCGCTGTAAAGGCCGACGTGACGACGTAGACTTCCAGCTTGGTGCGCCAGATGTTGATCCCGAGGCCCGCGGCTGCAACCTCACTGTCGCGGATCGCTGTCAGGGCAAGACCACGATTAGAGCGTAGGAACAGATAGACACATCCAATGACAATCACCGCAGCACCCAGCGCCAGCCAATAGCTCAGCGCCTCGCGCCCTGATCGGGAAGAGGCGAGGGATTTGACCACGTCCACCGGCAGTGACGACCCCGAGCCTCCACCCAGCGATGAGGCTTGTGCAAAGCTGAGACGGAACACCTCGGCCATGACCCATGTCCCGATGGCGAAATAGGCCCCCTTCAGGCGAAAAATGAGGGCCGCGATGGGCACTGACAGCAACGCGGCCAACACGCCCCCTGCCAGAATGGCGACAATCGGATGCAACCCTGCAAACATCGTCAACGCGAACAGCAGATAGCCGCCGAACCCGACGTAGGCTTGCTGCCCGACGGACACGAGACCTGCGTAACCAGCCATCAGGTTCCACAGCATCGCAAGCGACAGATAAAGATAAATCTCACCTAAAAGCCGCAGATCAGCGCGGCTTGCCCACCAAGGTGCCGCCGCTAGCACGATCAGACCAAGGGCCGCGACGACCATAGCCACTTGCGCGGAACGGCTGGTTCTGACGATGCGGGCGGTCAATGTGCTACCCTCGGAAACAGGCCCTGCGGACGAACAGCCAAGACGACCAGAAACGCGATATGGCCCGCCAGTAGTTGCCAGCCCGGGTCAATCTTGGCCCCAAGCGTTTGCGCGACGCCAAGAATAACGCCACCGGCAAGCGTGCCCCACAGATTACCAAGCCCGCCAATGATCACCGCCTCAAAGCCAAAGATCAGCCGCGCTCCACCAACAGAGGGATCAAAGCTTGTCCGCACACCCAGCAAGATGCCCGCAATCGCTGTCACCGCGAGTGCGAGGGCCATGGCCATACCAAACACATGCGCCTTGTTCAGGCCCATCAGTTGCGCGATATCGGAATTGTCAGAGGTCGCCCGAAACGCGCGTCCCAAGGACGTGCGATAGAATATGAATTGAAGGCCAGCAATCACCGCGATTGCAATCGCAAAGGTCATCAGCGGCAAGACACCAACCGTGAGACCACCGAGCGGCACGCTTGCCGTCTCAATCACGCCCGCATTCATCTTCTGCGGGTCGGCCGAATATCCTTCGAGCAACGCATTCTGAATGATCACAGACAAGCCAAAGGTCACAAGCAATGGTGGCAGGATATCATTACCAAGTGTCCGGTTGAGAATGCCGCGCTGAAGCACATACCCGATCCCCGCCATTGCTGGCATGACGATCAGCAGGGCTACAAAAGGGTGGATGCCAAGCATGACCGTCGTGGATAGTCCAAGGTAAGCCGCCAGTACAATCAGATCGCCATGGGCAATATTCACAAGCCGCATGACCCCGAAAATCAGTGACAATCCGGCAGCGAAAAGGGCGTAGAGCCCCCCCAGAAGCGTCCCCTGCACGATGGCTGAAATCCAATCCATTAGGCGTCAACTCCGAAATATGCGCGTGTGATATCTTCGCGTGACACGCTGTCCGTCGCGCCAGACAGCGAGACGCGGCCTTCTTGCAGGCAATAAACCCGTGACGACACTGACAGCGCTTTGCTGATGTCTTGTTCGACGATCAAAGCGGTCATGCCATCGCCAACGATGTCGGGAAGTGCGTCATAGATTGATTTGATGATGACGGGGGCGAGACCAAGGCTGATCTCGTCAAACAAGATGACATCCGGGTTGGCCATCAAGGCCCGCCCAATCGCAACCATCTGCTGCTGCCCCCCCGACAGCGTGGTCGAGGCCTGATCCTTGCGTTCTTTCAGGATCGGGAACAAGGCATAGACTTTGTCCAGCGCCCATGGCCCTGCGCGTCCTGTTTGCGCCCCGATCAAAAGGTTTTCTTCGACAGATAGCGACGGGAACAACTGGCGGCCTTCGGGGACCAGAGCGATCCCTTTTCCAGCAACCTGATCGGCGCGCAAGGCGCCAATTGGGTCGCCTTGATAGCTGATCTGCGCCGCCTTATTTATCAAGAGACCGGCAATGGATCGCAGCAGGGTTGTTTTTCCCGCGCCGTTGGCACCGATGATCGCAACAACCTCGCCCGCTGCGATGGCCATGTCGATGCCGAACAAGGCTTGGAAATCGCCATAATGCGCATCCAATTTGCGCAACGACAGAACAGGATCAGCCATCTGCGTCGATCCCCAGATAAATCTCTTTCACTTCGGCACTGTCCATGATGGCCCTTGGCTCACCTTCGGCAATCTTGCGTCCGAAATCGATGACGATCAGTCGCTCGGCGACGGCCATCAGGGCGTGGACGACGTGTTCGATCCAAATGATTGTCGTGCCACTCGCGTGGATGCGTTTGATGGTTTCGATCAGAGCCCCGCATTCGGCATCCGTCAATCCGCCCGCGATCTCATCCAGCAACAAGAGCTTTGGTTTGGCCGACAAAGCGCGCGCAAGTTCCAGCCGTTTGCGTTCCAGCAATGACAGGGCACCGGCCCGCATGTTCGCCTTGTCCCCTAGGCCGGTCTGGGTCAGCACGTCCAGGGCAACGGCCTCGGCCTCTCGGCCCCGGAGCCCCGCACCTTGGGTGGCGCCAACGAGGGCGTTTTCAAACACCGTCATGCCTACAAAGGGTTGGGGTATTTGAAACGACCGCGCCACACCCATTTTACAGCGCACCGCGGCTGGCAGTTTGGTGATGTCCCGACCGTTGAACTGGATTGTGCCTCTATCGGCACGCAACGCCCCTGTGATTAGGTTGAATAGCGAGGTCTTGCCCGCACCATTCGGGCCAAGAATGCCAACGACTTCACCTTGGGCCACGTCAAAGCTGCTGGCGTCGGCAACGGTTACCTCGCCAAACGACTTTTGCAGGTTTTTGACTGAAAGAAGTGCGGACAAGACGATTTCCTTAGCTGAGCAACTTCAACTCGCCCCCCACGGGGATATTGGGTGCGGCTGCGTTGTTGGTGATGACAAGCTCCATGGCGTCGCCGGACTTTTGCCACTGACCTGCGACAAGAGGTGTCTTGGTGACGTTGGGCACCGGACCCGCGCCAAAGTTCACGCCCCCCACAATCGTCGACATGTTTGTCGCCTTGATCGCGTCGACAATCGCCATGGGATCATCAAGGTCCGCAGCACGCGACACGACATCTTTAACCACTTCAAAAAGCGCGTGCTTGAAGCCAATCGGTTGGGTCCATGGACGTCCTGTCGCAGCGGTGTAGCCGTTTGCCAGATCACCCGCGCTGTCGCCTGTCAGCGATGAGTTGAACGGATGGTTTGGACTCCACCAGATTTCTGATGTCAGACCATCACCGCGATCCCCAAGGCTTTCGATCACCGACGGGAACAGCAGTGCCTTGCCGATTGTCACGACTTTCGGGCGGAAATCCTGCTGTGCGGCTTGCGCCCAGAAAGTCGCAAAGTCAGGCGGGATCATGTTGCCGGTAATGATCTCACAACCAGCTTCTTTGAAGGCCGCAATATAGTTCGAGAAATCGTCGTTGAGCGGCTGGTACCGGCCCGGATCGGTTAGCGCAAAACCTGCCTCGGCCAGCGGTTTCGGGAAGCCAAGCTCTGGATCACCCCAAGCGTTGCCGTCCGCATCATTGGGGAACAGGCCGCCTATGTTCTTGGCCGCACCGGAACTGCCCCAAAGGTCGAGAAAGTTGCCAATGACATCCTCAAGCCCCCAGAAGAAGTGATAGGTGAAATCAAATCCTTCCGCAGGATTACCGTTGCGCCCGAAAAAATACGGCTGCCATGGGCAATCTGTTGTGATGCAGGGTACCTCGTTGATTTCGGCCTGATCGGATACGGGGTTCGTCATATCCGGGGTCGAGGCCGCAACCATGATGTCGACCTCGTCGCCCAAGATCAGGTCTGCGGCGACTTCTGCGGCGCGGTTCGGGTTCGACTGGCTGTCCTTTGAGATGATTTCGATATTGTAGGACTTGCCGTTGTTCTCGACGCCACCGGACAGGGCGGCCTGGATGCCTTCGAGGACAAAATCATCGGCTTCTGCAAAGCCTGCCAAGGGCCCGGTCCTTGGACTGACATGACCAACCTTGATCGTCGGTGTCTGCGCGTAGGCACGACTGGACGTCAGGATCGCAGGTGCGGCGACGGATGCAGCAAGCCCTCCCAATACGTGGCGTCTGTTTGGTGTCGTTTTCATCTTTGCTCCTCCCAAAGCTATTGTTAATCAGGCAAGATTTGCTCAAGTTTCCTGAGATGATCGGCAACGCGGGCTTTGGTCTCTTCCAGATCGCCCGGTTTCCAATCCCGCAGACCCGCGCCTGCGGCCATGCCGCTGCGGCCCGCGTCGCGCATCTGTTGGAGGTACGGGGACGGTGCGCCCGACATCTCAAGATCAAACAAGACCTGCTTGTGGATGTCTTGGGTCAGTTCCAATCCGACAAGGTCCGCGTTCTCTAGTGGACCAAGAACCGCGAGCCTTCTGCCAAAGCTGGCCTTGACCACGTTATCGACAGTTTCAGCGTCGCAGATGCCGTTCTCGACCAGCGAAATCGCTTCGCGCCACAGCGCATGCTGCAAACGGTTACCGATGAAACCCGGCACATCCTTTTCCACCATCGCTGGCGTCTTGCCCGCTTGGGCCAACAGATCAAACATCCGCTGCGCCAGGTCCGGGTCAGTCCATTCGGTTTTCACCACTTCGACAAGCGGGATCATGTGCGGCGGGTTCCACCAATGGGTCCCGAGCGCGCGGTGGCGCCCGGATAGGCCGCCCATGATCTTGGAAATCTGAATAACGGAGGTGTTTGACGCGAGGATCGCATCCTTTGGCGCATGCGCTTCGATTTCGGCAAAGATGCGTTGCTTGAGATCCAGCTTTTCCGGTGCGGCCTCAAAAACGACATCGGCATCACTGACAGCACTGGCCATGTCTGTGGCAAGGGTCACGCGGCCCAAAGCATCTGATACGTCATTGGCATCCGCGCCCAGCAACGTCAGGCTGTCCGCAATGCGCGCGGGGCAAGTGGCCAGCATATCTGAAACGGGGTCGGTCACAGTCACATGATGCCCCGCCCGCGCGAACATCAGGGCAATGCCATGCCCCATCAACCCGGCACCGATCACCGCGATATGTTGTCCCCGCTGCGTCATCCTGCGGTGTAACCGCCATCTGCGTAAAGGATATGCCCGGTGTAGAAATCCGACGCGGCAGAGGACAGGAAGAGCAGCGGCCCGGCAAGGTCTTCTGGCTCGCCCAAACGCCCCTTGGGAACGCGGGCAAGGAACCCGTTGCGCACAGCCGTCGCCTCTTCGGTATCTTCAAACATCCATGCGGTGAGCGGCGAGCGGAAAACTGTCGGCGCAATGGCGTTCACCGTGATCCCTGTCGGCCCCAACTCACAGCCCAGCGACTTTGTCATGCCGTCAACGGCGGCTTTGGACGCGCAATAAGCCGTGTAGCCCGCCGGATGACCCAAAAGGCCACGGGCAGAGGATACAAAAACGATCTTGCCACCGTCGCCCTGCGCCTTCATCTGCATTGTCGCGGCGCGGGCAATCAGCCAGCTTTGCGTCACATTGGCGTCCATGACCCCGTCAAAGGCTTCGGGTGCCATGTCTTCGATCTTGGCCACCTTGTTCATCCCCGATGCGACGACCAGAATGTCGAGCCGTCCGAACGCCTTCACCGCTCCGGACACCATGTCAGCGCAAGCGGCTTCACTGTCAGGGCGGGCGTTGATCTGGCGAACATCACCACTGCATTTGCCAGCGACCTCTGCCATCGCTTTGGCATTGCCTGCGGCCAGCACAACTTTGCAACCGGCACCTGAAAGGCATTGTGCTGCGACCGCACCAAACGCACCGGACGCGCCGGTGATCAGGGCAACCTTGCCCTTTACGTCAAACATGGAAAGTGGATTATCGAGTGACATGGGTCTACTCCGGTCTCTTGCCGCCGGGATACGGGATCACAACAAGCATCTTACAAATGTGGTTGGTCTTGTTTTCGATGCGGCGCACTTCGCCGCGTGGAATGGTGCAACTGTCTAGCGGGCTAAGCACCGTTTCATGGCCATCCACCTCAACGGTCATCTCGCCTTCCAGCACTACATAGACCTTTTCAAAAGGCGTGGAATCTGGACCGGCACCACCGCCGGGCAGGAATTGGGAGAAGCCGATCCACTGGTTTTCCGGCCCGCCATCCTCAAACCCTTGCAGCCGCAGCCCGGTGACGCCCCAATGGTTGGGGGCGTCATAGGTTTCTGCATCTGCAAACCGCTTGATATGCATCAGAAGGCCTCTCCGGCCTCGATGCGGTAGGCTTGTTTCTTGTCGGTGATCGCCACGAGGCGAATGATGCAACCATCGCCGCGATCCCAATTCCAGGGGAAGAAGGCAAAGGTCACGCGCTTGCCCGTCACCGCATCCAAGTCACCGCCAACGTTTTCAATGCCGAGGATACCGTTTGAAAACAGTGTGTTGTGCACTGGCTCCCAGTCAGGAAAGTCATCTTTCCAGTCATTGCCGCCGGACCATTCCTTATATTCTTCCTCAAGATGCGGGAGGATCGGGCCGTTGCGCTGCGGGCCAATGGCCGTGGCAAGCGGGTGGTCGTTGGCTTGCGTGTCGTGACCCACAACCTTGACGCCCTTTTCAACCATCCAATCGGCGGCTGACTGCACGAGGCCAGGGCAATAGGCAAAATAGTCACCATCTTCATACTGCTTGTGCCAGCCGGTGTTGATGATCAGCACGTCGCCCTTGCGGATCGCATGACTGCAAGCCGTTTCCAGATCGTCGCCAGTGATGCTTTCCCACTTCTTCTTGGGGATCGACACGACAATCCCCGTACCAAAGAAATGCGGTAGCGGCACTTCGTCGATGAACGGCGTGCCCTGCACGACGTGTGCGGGCGCATCGATGTGGGTCGTCACGTGCATTGTTGTGGTGATGGTCTGGCTCAGCACGCCTGACTTCGCCATGTAGTGCTTCCGCTCGATTGCGACGTCCTTGAAATAGGGCCAGTTGGGACACTGGTACCCGAACCGATGGCTCAGGTTCACGAACTCAAGGTCCATGTCGTTGTCCAGGTTATCCTGAAATTCAATTCCGCGGATCGTTACAGTCATCGTTGTCTCCCAAGCGTCAAATCGAGTGTTCCACATAATGGTGCAACATGTACCGCATTGCGGTCAACTATTGATTTTTATTTTTTGCCCTCCTAGTCTATTGCAAAGGTCACGGTCGAAAATTGCGCAGCGAGACAGACGAGTTGAACGTCCAAGAAACTCATAAAACACAAGGCATTCAGGTCATCTCTAGGGCCGCTGACATCCTGCGTGTGTTGGGTGCCAATTCCGGGGGGCTCAGCCTTGGGCAGATTGCGCGAAAGGTCGATCTGCCCCGCTCTACGGTACAGCGGATTGTCAGCGCGCTGATCCACGAAGGTCTTGTCGCATCCGATGGTGGCAGTGGGGGACTCAGGCTCGGGGATGAGATTCGGGTGCTGGCGAATGCGCCAGCCTTTGATCTGCGCGAACATTTTCGCCCGCTTTTGGATCAGATCGCCGCCGCCACGTCCGAGACCGTCGATCTTGCCGTTCTCGAAGGTGCGAACATGCGATTCATCGACCAGATCGAAGGCCGCCAGCGGCTGCGCACCGTGTCAACGATTGGCGACAGGTTTCCACTGACAACGACGGCAAATGGAAAGGCGGCACTCGCGGAACTGAGCGAAACGTCAGCCCGTGCTCTCATTTCCGCTGAACTTGGGTCAGATGACGGTGTAGACGCTTTGATGGACGAGTTACGCCGTATTCGAGACGGAGAAATCGCAACAGACTTGGGGGAGCATTCCGAAGAGATCTGCGCTTTGGGATTTGCGGTCATCGGCCCCAACAAAGAAATCGCAGCGATCTCCGTTCCGGTTCCGAGTAGCCGTTTTTATCGGATCAGAGCCGACCTCACAAAAAAGCTAGACCGAATTCGAGGCTAAGAAGTCCCGAACGCATAAGTACGACTACTTCCGTTTGAATGCCCGAGGTCAACCTCCGATACTCGGCGTCGTTTTGCTCAACATAGGAGAAGTAGCCATTGGCAAACAATGGGTGAAAGTTGGCTTCTCTAATCGGGCGTTTGGGTCAAGTTCATTTCATCTTTTCGTTTCCGTCGTTTGGGATCATTGTCTCTCATCCGGGTCACGCTTCTCTTCGCAGTCATTACTGGCTCGGTTCGGTTGGGCCGCTGCATGCATGTGTCGGAATGGACGTGGAGCGCCCCGCTTCATCTCGCGCTTGATCGTCGCAGCAGACATATTCGGCGTCATCCACGAGACCTCGTCCGGTGAGGGACGATCCCGTCATTTGGCTTTGGAAAGCTGTCAGATCATAGAGCGGCCTCCAAAGGTCTGTGACGGAACTCAGTATTATCGGCCCACATGCGATGCATGATGACGGCCAGTTTCCTTGCGACGGCAACGACGGCCCGGCGGCGGCCCTTGCGGCGCATCAGCCGAAGGCCCCACTTTTGATCTCGGAACTGGCCACAGATTGCATCATCATCGCGTTCGCGGCAGCGTAGAGCGTGGCGCGCACATCGCGATCGCCAGCTTTGGAGATGCGACTGGGGTTGTCCATTTCGCCAGATTGATATCGTCGCGGTGTCAGTCCGAAGTGCGCGGCGACAGTGCGAGAGCTGGTGAAACGTGCCGGATCATCGACGGCCGCACGGAAGGTCAGAGCCGCAATCGGCCCTACGCCTGGGATTGCCATGAAGCGCGGGCAAACCGCGTCGTGACTGGCGGCTTGCTTCACGCGCCTATCCAACTCCCGATAGGTCTTGTAGAGCATTGCCCGCGCATCCAGCAGCGGCAGCAAGGCGCGCGACAAATCCGGATCGGCCTCAATCATGGGTCTGACCCGTTCGTCGAAAGATCCCTGGTCAACGCGAGACGGCAAGCGCAGGCCGAAGATCCAGAACAGCCCCCGAACCTCATTAGCCAAATCGATGCACTTCTTCTGAACGGTCTTTCGGCTGCTCAGCAAAGCCCGGTAGGCGTTTGCTTCCCTGCTTTTGATGAAGACCTTGCTGAACCACCCGGACCGAAGCACTTGCGCGATCCCTTTGGCGTCCGTCTTGTCGGTCTTGTTACGCATCGCTGACAGCGCCGCATTCACCTGGCGCGCTTCCATGCAAACCACATCGAAGCCAGCGGCCTGAAGTCCAAAGTAAAGATGCTGGCTCATCGCGCCAGACTCGAAACCGATCCGGCACTGCCGGCGCGGCACATCGCGCAGGCAGACCAGGATATCCTCAATCTCGCAGGCGACAGCACGCTCAAAGACATGCTTGCCGTCGGCATCAATCACGCAGACAGTCACCGACCGCAGCGACACGTCCAAACCCAAAAAGTAATCCATCTCGTTCTCCTCAGATTGCAGCATTTGCCGCAACTCTATCGAGAACCCGACCCTTCTACTTGGTCAGCCCGATTACCCGTGCTTCGTCCCGAAGTGCGGACCCCGGTTACTCCAAAATGCTATGTAATCGATCAATCTTCGCTTCGGGAAAGCTGCAGCGCAGCATCTTTATCCATCGGTCAAGGTCCTGTGTGGATGTATATGGGCCCGCCTAATTGCAACGGTCTGTTTGGTTCTGTTTCGAGGTCGCGATTACTGATGTATATCCAGCCTCTTAAGGCGGCCCGATAACTCGTCGCCGCGAGCCCCGATGGATTTCCGCTTGTTTCTTCTTCATCGCCCCTAAGGCATCGATGTTGACCTTGCCGATCCACACATCAGCTTCGAGAAGCAATGGGCGTGACCCTTTTCCATCTCCTGACAGATGTTGCAGTATTCCTGAGACCGCCCTCATTATGTCAGCGTTCTGATGACAATATCAGCTGGACGCCATTGTGTGATCTGGACGATATTCCTGGTCGCGCGATAGCGGCGACCAGACAATCCGTGCGTTCTTGTTTGCCAATGCGACAGCGACAACATTCGGATGTCGCCTTTCTCGCATCTGCCCAATCCATCGGCTGCGTGCATCAGTTTTCCCTGCGGCCCTTGCGAGCACAGCCCGCGCGCCGTGGATCAGCAAAGTGTGCAGATAACGATCACCTCGCTTACTGATGCCAAACAATCTCGCCTTGCCGCCACTTGAAAGTTTTTTTGGCAACTAATCCCAACCAGACCACAAATTGTCGCCCATTCTTGAAGCAAGATCGATCACCGATTGCTGCCATCAGAGCCGTGGCTGTTATTGGCCAATTCCTTCGATCTGACCGATGCGCTGGCACATCTCGTTTGATCGGAATAAATCCCTGATCCTGCGGTTGTAAGCGGTGATGCGGTCATCCAGTTCGGCTAACTCATCACGCATGTCACGTAGCATATCGATGAAGATGTCCCCAAATTCGCAGTCATGGATATCGACGATTGCGCCAAGGGCGCGCCTGATACGTGTGATATCCCGTGCCACCACGACACCGTGTTCCCCCAACAAACCGCGAACCTGGTTAACCAATCGTGTGCGGTTCGCGACCACTCTCTGACGAATCCTATGAACGACCTGGATCTCAAGCTGTTCAGCGGATTTTGATGGCACGAACCTCATTGATGGTCGACCGACGGCCTCACAAATAGCTCCAGCGTCATTGCGATCATTCCTGCTGGATTTCACATACGGCTTTACAAGCTGCAGTTAGATCAGACGCACCTCGTGCCCCAAATCCGTCAAAACCCTTGCCAACTAGTGGGACCCGCAGCACGCTTCCATGCCAACGACACAGGGTGGCAACTCGGCAAAAAACTGTGCCACAGCATCCCGGCGCAACGTCTTTCTTAGAGCGATCTCATCCTAAGCGTCGACGCCGTGGACTTCAAAAACATATTTGGCCAAATCGGGGCCGATCCTTCTAATTTTTATGGTGTGCATCCTCCCGTTTCCTTTCCGAAGTTACCGCGTTCGGGGGTGGCGGGGTCCATACCATTGCTACTGCATTGCAAGCGTTTTTTGTGATTGCGAGCGTCTGTCAATACAATCGTGTGACGGCCTGTTTTCTTGGCGTTTGCCACTGGCCCTGATGACTCCACTGTATCCCGTCACGGCCTTTGAGATAGAGCGGCAGTTTTGCTTAACGAGAGTTTTCAGTTCATCGTAATCCTTGAAAGGATAAGAGATGAGAACGAAGACAGGGCCGAACGGATCGGCGGACAAACACGTTAAAGAGATTAAACGCAAGACACGGCGCGAGAAAAATCACATCTGCGAAAGAAGCATCAATGAGTTTGAGCGCGGCTATCTGACCCCGGGCCAGATTGTATTTGATACAGGACATGTATCGATACATGTCGCGCGATGGCTCGATCACAACGGCATCGAAAGCATTGATTGCCAGAGCGGTTACGTGCGTGTCTACGCGCGCGACATCGCGGCAGTTGTTATCCAAAGCCTACAATCATATCGGGACGGAAAGGGGATCAAGTGGGAGTACATCTCAAGAACCCAGTTCACCCCGGTGAAATCCTCAAACATGACTTCCTCATTCCCATGGCTCTAGACGTGACAGCCCTCGCTCAAGTTTTGGGCATGCCTCTCGCTGATTTCTGGGCGCTCTTGGGTGGTCAAAGAAAATTCGCGCCCGACATCAGCCAGGCGCTGTCGGACCGTTTTGGCACGACACGTGCGTTCTAGGAAAATTTGCAGAAAGCCTACGACAATGCGCCCCTGACGGAAGACCTTGATGACATGGCTTTCGCCAACGATCTCGAAGCGCAGCTGGCCATGATCGTTCGTGCTTACGCCGATGGTGATGCGTTTCAAATCGACAATGCCCTTGGCCACGTGTCGTGGACCCGGCGCATGAAGCGAAAGAGGATCCTTGATCTAATCGCGGAATACGAGGGTCCTGGCGAGGAAGACTAACTCAACCTGAGGGCGGTAAATATAAGACCCATACCGCGACGTTCGCATTTGTCGCGGCGAACCCGAACATCCATGGGTTGCGATGATCCTGGCGCCGTGACGGGCCTGCAGCGCCCGGATTGACGTCAGATTTCTAACTGTCGTCTCACTCACTCTCAGCGAGTGACTTGTTCACGGCCTCAAAGAAGTGCTGCTCCATTCGGAGCGGCATTTCATAGATGCTCCAGGCCCGCCGCGGGCCTGGCCAAAGCTCGTCGAACAATTCTTCGGTCATGAAGACGTGGGTCACGCGTCCTACGTGGCGCAGGAGAGTCGGACCCTCTTCCGCCTGTTTTTTCAGGCTAATGGTATTGTAGTGAAGCGTTTCGATGTCGAAGCGTTTGCCTTGGGTCGGGGGTAGGTTTACGAATTTCATGTGTTTTCCTTTCATACGCGCACCTCAACTGTCACGGACACGTCAGTGTTGCGCGCGGTTGGATGGAAAACGTTCACGTCATGTCAGTCAGCTTTTGCGCTGGAGATCGTCGATCTTGCAAGACAATTGCCTCATCCGCTGATCTGTCAAACGTCAAAACCAAAAAAGGCAATGCTGTCGCCAGCAAAGCTTCCCCGTTTTCGATTGCACAATCATTGGTCGAGTTCCATGGGCGCTCCTTCATGGAGATTGTGTGATTTGAGCGATTTGACCATGGCCAAAATCGACTCTGCCAGTCTGTGGATCTATAATTTTAGATAGGCAGGTTCGACTTCCGAGATCATTGTCATGTTAACCCGCAGCGGAAGCAGAAGGTCTAGCAAGCCACGGTAACGGACGAAGGCTCAACCTTGGTTGAGCCTTTACCGTTCTGTAGTCGAGAAAGTGTGGACCCTAGTCTCCATAAGAGCTTACGTACACGCTCGCGGAACCAGATGCTTGTTCACCGAAAAGATGACACGCGCGACCTGCAAAGAATAGATTTGCCGGGCATTTGGCCCGGCATGATGGGCCCCGGCGGGTTCGCCGCCATCCCCATCACCGCACTAGATCCGCCCCACAGTGCGGCGTCTCCTGCGGTCCGCGCGCTTCATGGGTCCGGGTCCCCAAGTCATCGTGGCCGAAGAAGGCACTCAGGATGCAAATGCCTCCGTTTCGGTGATCTTCTCAAATGCAGGCAAGAACTCTTCGTGATGCAGCGACAGATACCGCGTCACCCGCTCGCTGGTCATCAGCTTCGAGATGTACCCACGCGCCAAAACCAGATCGAGATGGTCCGCGCCGTAGCTGTCTTCGGCAAGGCGGACTTCCCGTTCAAGATTGGTGGCCTCGCGTTCCATCAATTCGAGTTGCTCACGCGAAATCCCTTTGATCTTCTTCGGCGTTGCTGCGGACAACAGCAGGTTTTCCGGTGTCGCTACCAAAAGAGACCGGGCATAGTTGATGGTGAATTTGTTCATAGCTACCATAAGCTGCGCCGCTTCAATCTGGCGCATGGGTTTCATCTTCTTGAGGATTTGAAAGCTGGTCAGCGCGACCTCCTTGTCTTTCACGAGTTCAGCTGCCTCGTCGCAGATGCCGTCGAGCAGGCGCCGTTTTTCTTTGATCGTTTTGATATTGACGTTCAGCGCACTGGCCAACCGCCCCTCGGGGACGCCCAAGGACAGCGCCCGCAAGATCATCTTGTGCTCCTGAATGGTCGCAAGACGGTTGATCCGCTTGTCGTACGTGAAGGCTTCATTATCAGTCGAAATCAAGCATTGCGTCTCGGAATGACCATGATCTTTCAGCACCTCCAGGCGCAGGTGACCATCCAGCAATGTGTATTGGTTCGGTTCATGTTTGTCCGGTGCCACGACGATGGGTTCGACAAGACCAATTTCGTGAATCGAGGCGGCGATCTGTTTGTACTTGGTACTCGCCTTCTTTTGCGGGCTGACAATGTAAAGCGGCGCGATCTGATCAAAGCGAACCGTCAGTGGCTCTCGTTCAAAGGCGGCGATGACCTCTTTTTCGGCTGAGGTTGTGGTCATGTCGGCGCACTTTCGGCATGCGAAAGCCGATCAGCAATCGTCTTAGGCAGGCTCGCCAATCCCTCTGCACGCAGCAGCGTGACGAAGTTCTCGTCGGCCATCAGTGTCTTGAGCGATTGCAGGAGAAAAAGCATTTCACTGCGCGTGGCATGCGCCTTGCGCAAGAGCATCTTTTTCTTTTCAACATCATTCTCGTAGGTTTTCAGTAAGCTCTCGACAGATAGGCTTTTCCGTGAACGGCCATCCGAAGACGCCCGCCCTTTCCCGTGCTTTTGGCGAGCTTCGACGAGGCGTTTCGCCGCCAAAAGCCGACCACCCCGTAGGAGCTTCTTTTCATAAGCCTGCCTGAGAACCTTCTGCACACCGACGTCATCCGCATCGGCGATATCGACCGCAACACTGACCGGGATCTTTCCACTTTCGACTGCACGTAACAGGCGATGTTCATGGCTTTCCAGAAGCTTGATGACGCCGCGCACGTATTTGGTGGAAAGCTGTGTTTTGGCCGCGATCTCCCGGTCCGAGTAACCTCCTTCTTTCAGCCGCCGAATGTCTCTCAGTAAGTCGAGCGAATGGTGCTGACGGCGCGCCAGGTTTTCCACAAGGTTCATCACAAGGCAGTCTTCACTGCTTGCGTTGATGACAATCGCAGGGATCTCGGATTTGCCAAGCGCTTTAAACGCCTTCATCCGCCCCTGACCACACACCAACTCATAGTTTGGCTCGCTTCCATCCTTGGTTTCGCGGATCGCAACCGTGATCGGCCGCTTGAGCCCAAGTTCAGCGATATTTGCCTTGATCTCTTCGAAGACCTTTTGATCGCGGACCCTTGGATTCAGCACGGTGATCGGGTTGATCGGAACAAGTTCCATCTGTCGGTGGTAAATCTCGCTCATCAGGCAACCTCCAGAAGCGGTGCGCGTGCCGCCATTGCAAAGAAATGCGACAGGTCGTCGAAACGGAATGCATCCAGCGACAGGCCATTATTCTCCGACAGGCGCAACTTGGATTGGGTCATGTCGAAGGTCGGCAGTAAATAGTAGTCCAGTGGCAACTCATTCATTTGCCCCATCCGGACAACGATCGTCATATCCGGCAAGCCTCCGGTATCGAGGCGAATGTTCCATCGAAAGGCACCGGCGCCGGTCTGCATGCAGCGCGCAATGACGATGGACACTGTGAACTCGTCATTGATCGTTATTGGGTCTGTTTGTGCATCTCGATTAGCCGTTCCGCCGACCGCGTCGACACCGGCGACAACATCACGAACGATATCAGCATGAACACCACGCAGGCGTTTGTTGATTTCAATGTAGCGATAATCTCGGTCCGGTTTGAAACCGACAAGACTATGCGCCCGCAGCGGGCTGCCGAACCGGCTTTGATACGCGCCACTCGACGGCAGGCAAGCGGCCTCGTTGATCACAGAGCGGGAAAGAAATCTGTGTTGTTCCAGCTTTTCTTTCAGACCTTCAAGCATTTCCTCGTCAGACATCCGCTGAGACCGCGCGCCGATAATCGCACCTGCAGCCTCGAAGAGGTCTGTGCTGACAATGGCTTCAAATGCGCCAACTGCGCGCACCCAATTGCTGGGATCATTGCGGACATGGCGCTTCTTCAGTTTGAACGAGTTGCGGTTCCAGATGTTGTTGCCGACGTACTTTTCGTTTGTGAGGATTTGACGCACGACGGCGGTCTCTTCATCAGGTCCTGGCACAAGCGTCACGCGATCTGTCTGAATGCTCTTGTGCTCGTCGCGCGATAGAATGCCCTTTGTGTTGCCCGCCTCATCACTGAGCATGCGTCTCAGGCCAAATCCGGGTGCGCCACCTTGGCGATACCCCAATTCGATGAGGCGGGATTGGCCAGCGAAGACCTTTTGAGACAGTTCGCGGCTATACTCGCCAGCCATTGCGCGCTTTAGGCCCTTGACGACGATGGACATTGGCCTGCCATCGTTTTCGAACTGCTCTGCACAATACTCGACCGATATGCCCGCCCGTTTGCATATGTATTCGTAGTAGGCGATTTCATCCGCGTCTTGGAAACGCCCCCAGCGGCTGATGTCGTACACCAGCACAGTTTTGAACTCAGTTTGGCCACCCTCGATATCTTCGATCAGTTGGGTGAGACCGGCGCGGCCTTGAATTCGCAGACCACTCTTTCCCGCATCTGAATAGGTTTTAATGATCTGATAGCTACGCTCATCCGCATAACGCCGGATCGCATCCGCCTGATTTTCGGTTGAGTAACTCTGATGCTCTTTCGAGATGCGGACATACTGTGCAGCTTTGCGGCGATTTTCTTCTTCACGATCGTTAGCTGGCCAGCTCAATGCTGCTGCCCTCCATCATCCAAATTCTTAAACCTGCGCAGTTCGTTTGCGACTCCTTGCTCCACATTTTAGCATGAGAAGGGCGGCAAGATGTTTCCGAAGACAGGCAACACTTTTCAAAATGGAGGCAAAAAAGGGAACGCGCAGGTAGAATACCGTGACGCAGTTTGGAGAGCATTGACGAGTGAGTTGGGCGGGACACATCAGGCGACCAAGGCGGCGATGCGGTGGACATGCGTCAGCGAACGGACCACAAAGAACTGGATATCCGGTTCGTACAGACCAACAGCCGAACACTTGATCGAACTGATGAGGCATTCAGACACAGTGCTTGCTGTTGTGCTGGAACTGGCTGGGCGCAATGAAGCGACAACGACTGAGCGCCTCAAGCGAATTAGAGAAGAACTGGAAGGCGTGCTTACAACCATTGAGACGATCTGCGCCGCTGAGGACGATCAAACGGCGGGCTAAGAGCCTACATTGACATCTGGCGGGTCGTGCGGCGTGGAAAACTTATGAGTTGCGAAAGGTAAAGTTGTTGCGTCGGCCTGAGAATTTCGCTTTTGAGATCAATGGCCCGGAATCCTGAAAATGGAAAAACTATGTGTCACTCCACAGTTATTCAAGCATTTGAAACCAAGGAGAAATATGTAATAGGAACGTTTTTCCCACCATATTGGATCTTAGTTCGCGCTCTCCTCCTGCCATTTTACAAAACTTGGCAATACCCGCTCAACACATCGCATTGGCCTGAAGATGGGCTTGATCCGCGTATGCTTGCCGTGGAGTGAAGCGTGCAAAATTGACCAAGGTCTACGCCGGGATCAGGCCGCACACGCCTGTGGTCACACCGCTCTTTGGCATCGCGTCGTTTCTCGGGGCATCTGTTTCGATTGCCCTATCGCGATCATCGTCCAGCCGCTAATCAGTGTTGCAGGCCGAACGCTGAGCAGTCTCGCTGCGCTGACGGCGCTGGCGTTTTTTGGGCGACAAAAGTATTTCGATGCGCAGTTTGCTCTAATCTGGCCCGCGGTGATCCTTGGCCAACTGGCCGCATTGGTGATTTTCATCGGCGTGTTTGGCGCAATCCGTCGGCGCAAGAGTATCTACATCACGGTCAAATCAAACGTTGAGCAGGTCTGACGGCGCACCTGCTTTTGCCGCTCAAGACTTTTCTGCGATTTCAGGAGTTTGCTGTTCGGTTACAAAAGCTCATTTTATCAGGGCGCCGCGATGTGGTCAGTCGCAGCGACCGGCAGCTCACTGTTTTCCTGCTGCACCTGGAGAGTAATCGGCGTGTTTTGGCGGATCGCCGGGCCGATCAGTTGCCCGATGCGGGGCAAGCGTTACACTTGATCCGACCACTCACATTAGTGGCGTGTTTGGGATTTCAGCAATTATGGCGAGCTCTGATATCGACCTGCGAGCCCTGGATCATTTGGTCGAAATCGCCCGGTATCACGGTGTGCAGGTTGATCGTCAGCGGCTGATACATGACTACTCCATTTCCGAAGCCGTATTGAGCGAGATGCGCTTTTTGCGGATTGCCCAGGATCTCAAACTTGAGGTCGCGGCCAAGCGGTTGTCCTGGCAAAAATTGCGTGCGCTGGGGCATGCTTATCCCGTGCTTCTGGTGTTGAATTCGGGTGAGACGTTTCTCGCGTCAGGCTTTGAACGGGATCCTGACACCGGGCAGGAAATCTTGCTCATTGTGCGAAAGGATGCCGCGACAAACCAGTATCTGCACGAACCGGTTGTATTGGAAGACCTCGAAACGGGCTGGACCGGCACGGTATATCTCTTTCGGCCAGCGCATCAGGATGACGACGACAGCGGGGCGTTCAATCTTGGGTGGTTCGTGCGTGAAGCGGGTCGGCAGAAACGGATTTTCGCCGAGATCATCGTGATCGCCCTGATGATCCATGTCACGGCCCTCGCGGTGCCCCTGTTTTTCCAGATCACGGTGGACAAGGTGCTGGTTCACGAGAGTTTTCAGACGCTCAATGTATTGGCCGTCGCCGTCGTGATCATTCTGTTGTTTCAAGGTGTTTTCAACTTCCTGCGCGACTATCTGCTGGCTTTTGCTACCTCGCGCATCGACATGCGGACGGCGACGCGCACCTTCGGCCATCTGGTGCGGCTGCCATTATCGTTCTTTCACCGTGCAACCGCCGGTGTACTGACCAAACACATGCAGCAAACCGATGAAATCCGCCAGTTTCTGACCGGCAACGTACTGGAAACATTGCTGGATTCCACAGCCTTGCTGGTCTTTCTACCGTTACTTTTTCTCTACTCCTGGCAGCTTGGCTTTGTCGTGCTGGCGTTCTCCATTCTGATCGCACTGGTCATCGCGGGGATGCTGCGGCCGCTTTATAGCGCGCTGACCCGGCTCTACGCGGCGGAAGGTGAGCGTCAGGCGCTGCTGGTGGAGACAATCCACGGTGTCTCAACCATCAAAAGCCTGGCACTGGAGCCGCGCCGCAACCGGGTCTGGGATACCAGCTCCGCCCAATCGGTGCGCACGCATTTCAGGGTTAACAAACTGGGCACGATTGCGGAAAGCATCGTGGAGACCCTCGAACAGTTGATGGCGGTTACTGTGCTGTTTCTCGGCGCGCATATGGTTTTTCAGGGAGAATTGACCGTGGGCAAACTGATCGCGTTCAACATGCTGTCGGGCTATGTCAGCCAGCCGCTGATCAAGATCGTGCGCATGATCCACGAGTACCAGAAAGCGCGTCTGGCCATCAAAATGCTGGGGACAATCATGAATGCGCGTACTGAAACCGGCAGCCAGTCGCAGGCGGCCACGCCGCAGATCACCGGCGAGATTGCGTTTGAGGACGTACGTTTCTTCTACGATGGCGTCGAGAAACCTGCGCTGGACGACATCAGCTTTGACATCCGTGAGGGCGAGGTCATCGGCATCGTTGGGGAAAGTGGCTCTGGTAAGTCGACGCTGGCGCGGCTGGTGCAGGGGCTTTACACCGCGAACGACGGACGCATCGTAATGAACGGGACCGATATCCGCGAGATTGATCTGGCCCACCTGCGCCAATCCGTCGGGATCGTATTGCAGGAGAACTTTCTCTTTCGCGGCACCGTCCGGGAAAACATCGCGTTGACCGTGGCCTCTGCGTCCTTGGAGGACGTTAAACGTGCCGCTCGACTGGCCGGGGCGGCAGGTTTCATCGAAGAACTGCCATCGGGCTATGACACGATGCTGGAGGAAAATGCCACCAACCTCTCCGGCGGCCAGCGCCAGCGCCTTGCGATCGCGCGGGCCTTGCTGCGTGACCCACGTCTGTTGATCTTTGATGAGGCCACCTCCGCGTTAGACGTGGAGTCCGAGACGATTATCCAGCGAAACCTTGGCAAGATCGCAGATGGGCGGACCATGCTGATCATTGCGCATCGGCTGTCGACCCTGCACATGGCCGGGCGCATCATGGTTATGAACAAGGGGCGGATCGAAGCCTTCGCGCCCCGTGATGCGCTGCTTGAAAAGGATGGCCCCGATCGTTCGCCAACCTTTCAACGCATGTGGGACATCCAGGTGCGCAATGCGATGGGGGATGTCGATGCGTGACCGCTTTGGATACCGCAGGACGGCAGACCTGGCACAACATCAAGGCCGCCCAAAGGAGAAGGTGGATCGTCGCGCGCTCGACTTTCAGCCCGATGCAGTGGAAGTGGAGTTGCGCCGGGTGCCCGCCGCGGCACGTGTGGCGCTCTATGCGATCTTGCTGATCATCGCGACTGCCATTGTCTGGGCTTGGTGGGCGAAGATCGATCGCACCGTCACCGCGCGCGGCAAGCTCGTGAGCCAGTCGCGTACCATCGTGAAACAACCTTACCGTCCTTCGGTGATCCGGACCCTTGATGTGCGTGCCGGGGATGTAGTGCAAGAAGGGGATATCATCGCGTCGCTGGATCCCACCCTGACCGAGGCAGATCAGGGGCAGTTACTGGCCAAGGCAGCGCTGCTCAGCGCTGAATTGTCCCGGCTGGACGCGGAAAGCGCCGGGGCCGACTTTGCCCCGCAGGCGGGCGAGAGAGACGCAGTCATTCAGCAGGTGGCCTTGTTTCAGCGGCGAGAGTTGGAGAAAGCAGCAGCACTTGAGGGGTTCGAGGCACGTCTGAAAACGCTGGAATCGCAAGCGGCTGTCGCTGCGGCGCAAGAAGCGCAAATCGTGGCATCGCTCGCGCTGGCGGACAGCAAACTGCAAACAGCAATCCGGCTTGTGCAGCGCAATGCAGGATCGATGATTACGCAACAGGAAGCGGAAACCGAGGTTGAGAAACTCAAGGCACAAAGGCGCGAAAAAATCGAAGAAGCTGAAGGGTACAGGCGTCAGCAGCGCGTCGTCGAAAACGAACGGCTTCAATATCTGTCGTCCCGGGCCACGCAGGTCGAGGATCGGCGACTTGAGGTGAAAAACGAGTTGGAGCAATTACGTTTCGAGATCCAGAAAGCCAACCGTGTGGCGGAGTTCGATGCGTTCTATGCCGAAACCGATGGGGTTATCATGGACGTGACGCAGAAATCCGTGGGCTCTATTGTTGAGACGGCGGAAGTTCTGTTCACACTGGTGCCGACGGACGAGGGGTTGGATATCGAGTTGGAACTCAGCGCGGAGGACATCGGATGGGTGCATCTGGGGCAGGCGGTACGCGCCAAGCTCGATCCTTTCCCATTCCAGCGCCACGGGACCATGCAGGGAGAGCTGATTTCAATCAGCCCGGACGCGTTTCAGCGAGAGATCAATGGCCGAACAGAAGTCTATTACCGGGTCCGGGTGGCGATCACCGACAATCGGCTGCGCAACCTGCCGGAGGGCTTTCGGCTGGTGCCGGGCATCACGACAACAGCTGAGATCCGGATCGGGGAGCGCACGGTGCTGTCCTACCTGACAGATCCGTTTCACCGGGCGTTGGATGAAAGCCTAAAGGAGCCGAACTGATGCGGCGCATGCGGCCCAACCTGATCACCCAAGGTGCGCACCCCGATGTGAAGGACGCAATTGCGGCGCGCGAAGCAAACCTTTTGGGCAAGCATGGGCCCGATCATGCGCAGGACGCGTACATCGCCGATGCAAATCAGGGTGATCTGGTAGTACCGACAGACGCTTTGTCTGAGGAGACACAGGCCGCATTGGCGGCAGAGCTGGGCGAAGATGCCGGGCAGATCATAGGGCGGGGGGGCGAGATCGACCTTGGCAAATCAGGATTTACAGATGGTCTTGGCCTGGCTGACCCGAGTGATACAAAGGCGTTGCTGGCGCTCTGCAAAGCGATGCATGCAGAGACCGACTACCGCAAGATCCCCTTTTCCAATGAGATCATGGGCGCGCATATTATCATGTATCTTGACACCCCCGCGACCCACCGGATTTTCGTGCATAAGGAGGCTGGCCGTCTGCAGGGAGCCCTGTTTGGCCATGTGAGCCCCTATTTCTTCTCGGAGGCGCGCATCGCCAACGATGATCTGCTCTATGTCGCCCCCGAGTACCGCAGCCTGCGTATCACACGCAAGTTGATCAAGGCCTTCGAGGTCTGGGCGATGACCTGTGGGGCGCAGGAAATCTGCCTGTCGGTTTCCACCGGGCTAAGCGAAGACCGTGCGGAAAAACTGCTGAATCGGCAAGGTTTCGCTCGCATCGGCGCGATCTTCAAAAAGCAAGCCTGAGCCGGGAGCAGCGGTGCTAAGCCAATTGGGAAACGGTTCGATTTAGCGAGGGATAAGGTGATGACGATGTATGATCCGATGCAGGCTCCAATTCATGTCAAACTTGGCGAACGCGTGGTGCGTGGTGGCTCCTTGTCGCCCGAAATGCACAACAGGATAGCCGAAGAGCTGGGGATCGACCTGGCGGTGATCACCGTGGGCAGCCCGCTGGCAGCGCGCAATCCCACCTCGGGCCTCAATGCATTCTGTGGTAGCGGCTCGAGCTCAAGTTCTTCTTCGTCTTCCTCGGGCAGCATGTCGCGCGCCTCAGCGTCTCGCTTTACTTCGTCGACAACGCTTACCCCCTCGTCGACCACCTCGCCAAGCACTGGAAGCCTGTCACGCGCGGCTGCATCGCGGTACACATCGTCAATGTCCACGACCACGTCCTCGACACCCTCGCGCAGCACGTACAGCAGCCCCAGCAGCGTGTCTCGATCGACGGCCTCGCGGTACACGTCGTCCTCGCCGTCAACCTCCTCTACAACGACCACATCGCGGCCAAGCAGCCTGTCGCGCTCCGCCGCGTCCCGCTATACGTCTTCCATGTCGACCAGCCCGTCGCCTTCCACCACGACCACGCGATCCTATTCCACGCCCTCCACTGCGACCACCCGGTCATATTCAGCACCGTCCACACCAAGCAGCAGCGCGTCCCGCAGCCGGTCTTTCTCTTCCGGCGAAGAGTCCGATCGCTCATCATCGGCGAGCCTGACACGGTCGACAGCGTCGCGGTATACCTCCTCGATGCGCACCACGTCGGCACCTTCGGGCAACAGCGGATCATCACCCACGCCAACGTCTCGTCCTACACTGGTCGCTGAAACGTCGCCAACAACGTCGCGCAACAGCGGCTCGACCGGCTCCGGCAGCAGCCCCGTAACCCGCGCGAATGCATCGCGCTTCACGTCTTCGCTGCAGACAACGCCCAGGGCCTCAATCACGACGCCATCTACCACGCGCCCTGCCAGCAGCCCGGCGTCCGTTACGCATGCCAATGCCTCTCGCTTCACGTCCTCTCTCCAAACAACACCGACCCGGAGCCGCGCGAGCTATCCGTCCCGCGCAGCCGCATCAGAGTCCTATGCAGCGCGTTACGCCGCCGATCAGGAGCGGCGTCAGGCGGCCAACAGGGCCGGGCTGGAGATAGGCCACGATATGACCGGACAGCCGGGGCCAACCGTGCAGGCGGCCAGTGCCGCAGGTCATCTGGCGTCCTATACGGGCGCTACGATGACGGCACAGGGGTTGCAGAACTATGCGCAAAATCGGCGGGCATCGACTGTAACGCGGAATTACCGGCACGGCACTTCGTTTCAGAACCGAGGCAGCCTCACACCGTTTTCCCAGCGCAAGTTTACAACGGCCTACAGTACCAGCCTGCCGCGCGGTGCCACCGGTGCGACCGGTTTTTTCCCCGACAGCTTTGCGCCAGCACCAACCAATCCAAATGCGGTTGACTTGGTCGAGCGGAAAGCCGTCTCCAATGTGCGGATGACGCCACAGGTGCGCAACTATGCAAGCTCCTTGCAGGGCGGTGCGACAATGGTCAGGACCGGTCAGAATTTCGGGGTGAATTCGGTCACTTTTGAGCTTGGACGCCCCAGATTGGGCAACACGACCGTGGTGCAACCCAATGTCGCCCAGCAGGGATTCAACTTTGTCGATAGTCGTGGGCGTGCGGTGAACGCGGCGACCTCGGGCCCGAATGCAGGATCAATCGTGGTGAACCATGGCCCGAACTGGTCAGCGGTCGGCAATCAGGCGCTGCGCTGGGGGGGCCGGGCACTGGTTGTCGCCGATCCGCTGGTGCACGGTGTTGTGGCTGGCACCAACACGCCGGCCTCTGCCCCCTGGCACGAACGCTGGACGGCGGGTATCTCTGCCGCGGCGCAACGTGCGGACAACGTTGTAGTCGCGGGCGGCGCAGGGATCGCCGGCGCGGGGGCGACATCGCTCACCGGCCCCGGGGCGTTCGCCGTCGGCGCGGGCACGGCCGTGGCTGCGGGCACCGCTTACGAAGACACGCCTGTTGACCGTTGGGTCAACCGCCAGGTCGCGCGGGCCGAGCCTGTCATCGGTGCGACGCTGAGGGGCGTGGACACCGGTGCACGATACGTCGGGCGCACTGCGACGCAGGCCGCAGATTACGTTGCCAACTCCTATGTCGGTCAGCGCACGGCAGATGCTGCATCGGCGGTCTCGTCGGGGTGGAACTCCCTGACATCCTCGGTTGGAAATCTGTTCAACCGACCGGCAGCCCCAGCCGAGGTTTGGTCAGGATCGCGCAGCCCGTTGCGCAGTGGCTCACTTGTGGCACCCACAGGCATCGCGACCCCGGTGGAAACCCGCACGCCATCACGCAGCGGAGGGGGTGGGCTGTTTGGATTTTAGCGGCTTTCATGATCGGATCAGGGCGCGCGGCGACATCGACAGCTCTGCACCTCTTTCTTTTGAGAGGGACGCAGCATGAGTGCTGAGGCGCCCGAATACTACCTGATCGACTTCGATTGGGACGGCTACACGCAATGGACCCTTGGGCCTGAGGCGGCGGATGCAATGCTGGCGACCTGGGTTGCGCAGATGCCCGAACGGGTTAACAAGCTGCTGCACTTTCTCGGGACAGAAGGGGTTATTCGCACCCGTGAACGATTTGACGCGGACGAATTGGAAAACCTTGAATGCTTTATTATGCAGCACGGCGATCTCTATCAGCACCCGCAAGATCAGGACTACTATCTGACCGATTTCACATTTGAGCTGTGCAAGGATACGGCCGCGTTGATCGGCTCGCTGTGTCAGGACAGAGTTCCAGACCTGCAGTGGTCTCTGAACAAAGACCGGACGAGCCAGATGATGTACCAGTCTATCGGAATGAACTCTGTCATTGATGGCGACCACATGCCGATCCCGCATGCGGTCGTCGAATTTGCGCAAGAAGGTCTGCGGAAGAGACGCAAATTCCTTGGGGCCTTCAGGAAGCAAAGATGGGGCTTTCTGACCCGTATGATGTTGGTAATCAGCTATGAACAGGAGACGACCTCATGATGATGCCGCGCGCCTCCTACCGGATTGTGCTGGGCGTGTTTCTGATCATTGTCTGGAGCATCAACATCTGGCTGACCGGTCCACGTCTGGACATGATCCTGGTGCTGATCATCATTGTCGTCTCGACCATTCTGACCGTGCTGGAATGGCGCCAGCATCCTGGCATCCAGCCGCGCCAGAAGGGCGCGACGTCTCCCTATATTATCGTGTTTATCGGCGCCGCGATGGGCCTGGATGCACTGATCAAGCTCCTGTGGAGCTAAGGTGTCTTCTGCCGTTCCAAAACGGCGCTGGCTGAATCCAGATGAAAGCGCCGCATGATCTCACTGTACCCTCGTAGTCCATCGCCCGATCCGGCAAACGCAATGCGGTGGTCCAGAATATCACCGCTGTCCATATCCTGCAGGCATATGACATCCGGGCTGAGCTCCGAGACCAGCATGATGACCGGCAGCGGGCTGCCTTCGATAAAGTGAGCGCCGAATTCCATCCGAATGTCTTCCAGCTGGACACCAATTCCGAAAAATGCCCCGGTGAGCAGATCATTGATCCGAAGGGCCAAATCGACCACACCGCCGATGTCTTCGGGATCAATGAGATTGAAGGCCAGCAGATGGTTTTCAGACACGCGTGTGGGGCGTTTGTCGAGGCTGTCCGGGCGCACGAAGAATTCAACCAGCGGCGGGATCAGCTGGTGTCCCTGCTGAAGCCCGAACTCCGAGACCAGATCGCCCGTGGCGAGGTTGCGCACCATCAAGTCGAAGGGAAGTTGGACCGTTTCAAAAACCGCCTGCGCCTGCGATCCTGACCGAGCAGCGAAATGCGTGCTGATCCCGTTCTGGCGCAGGAACTGATGAAGATGGACCGAAATCGTGTTGGCCAGCGGCGCCTTGCCCGGCAGAGCGCGCCGCTCGAGACCCGGATAGCTGACGACCATATCTGAGGTTTCAACCGTCGGGCCATCGGGTGTTGTGGTGAAAATTCGGATGTCTTCAGGTAATGTCTGATCGTCGGCGATGATCTAGCCCTCCGTGGCATCATAGTCGGTTGCCGGGCTTTAGCCTTAGTTGGAAAGCCGCTCGTGCAGCAAGCACGGGGTCGTGAATGTGAAACCTTGCGGCGGAATGCAGCCAATGCCGACACCTGACCTGCGCCACTCTGGCGATTGCAATCATGTCCCCCGCAGATCTGATGGCGTTTGTGGTTGCCCTCTGGTGCGATTTCTCTCAAGTGCTCATCGAGCGATAGATCAGGCGAAATGTCCGGATACCACGCTTTTCAAGGCTGCCACCTTTGGTGTGCCGATCCATTGCTATACCCAATAAGGCGCGCAAAATCGCCTCAGCTTCAGCACAGCCGATACGTGGCACCGGTTTGGCGCCCTTTCTGAATCTGCCAGCGCGGACGATGGGCAGATGGTGTTCCTCAAGGGTCAGGCGTAGGATCACCCTGGTTGGTGTCTTAGCCTGACCCGCGGTTGCATCGACGTCTTGCCCGCGAATTGGGGTATCCTATGTGCGGTCGTGCCCAAGAAAGGCTGGCAATGCCAGTTGCCGCCGCATGGTCTGAAACCGTGACAACCTAATTTTGTGTATTGTCGCGAAGAAATCGCGCCAGACGATCTTGCTTGTCGTGTCAGTGCCCGGGTCGCTTGTTCCTGGATTTCTGTTGCGTGATTTGGCGCACCATCTTGCCAAATGCTTTGTCCTTGCTGCGCCTTTCGGCCAGGCTGGCAGAGTTGAACGCTTCTTCTGCCACCAATTTGCGCCATCGTTGCAGTCTGGCCATATCGATCTGTCCCGCCTCAAGCGCTTTGATAAGGGCACAGTCAGGTTCGGTTTCATGCTGGCAGTCGTTGAACCGACATTGGAGCGACAGCGCATGAATGTCCGCGAATAGATCCTCAATGCCGGATGCCGCATCCGTCAGTTGCACCTCGCGCATGCCCGGTGTGTCCAGGACAAGGCATCCGCCTTGTACCAGGTGCAACTGTCGCCGCGTGGTGGTGTGGCGGCCCTTTGCGTCAGCTTCACGAATGCCCTGCGTTTCAATCCCGTCTGTGCCGGACAGCGCGTTTGTCAGCGTTGATTTTCCCACACCGGACGATCCGAGAAACGCAACTGTCTGGCCAGGTGCACACCACTCTGCCAGCGCTGTTCTGGGTTCGCTGCCGCGTGCGTCAAGGGCGACAACGGGCACACGGTCGGAGATTTCCCGCGCCTGATCGACATAGGTTTGAAAACCGGTGGCGAGATCGACCTTCGTCAGGACGATCACGGGCGTAATCTCAGCCTCAAAACAGAGGGCGATGTAGCGTTCCAGCCGGGCTATGTTGAAATCCTGGTTGCAGGAGGTCACGACAAAGCAGGTGTCGATATTGGCGGCGATCAGCTGTTCTTGCCGGTCGGTCCCCGGTGCGCGACGTTTCAAAAGGCTTTTGCGTTCCAACACGCGGCTTTTGATCGGATGACTGCGGTCCAGCATCAGCCAGTCGCCGACGGTCGCATCCGCGCGCGGCGGAAGCGTTTCATCAATGGCGTCGCCAATCACGTGCAGCCCGTTACGGTGAACTTCAATCACACGCGAAGGCGGCGTCTCCATCAGCTCTTCAACGCTGATTTGTTGCGCAAAAAACGGCTGCCAGCCGTGGGTTTCGAGGATTGAGCGTTGCCGCTCCGGTTTTTCGTTTTTTGGGGTCGGAGGAAAGAATTTGGAATAGTCACGTGTCATTATGGGACGCTTTCATGTCTCGGCTCTGAGCAAGGTTCAGGCGTAAAGGGTCAGATGTTGTCTGATATTGCGCCTCAAGAGACCGCCGAAAAGAGTCCAGCGGTGCTTTCAAATCTTGAGACTGTGTTGGGAAGCTTTGTGCCTCCCCCCTTTACCGGGACATAAAATCTCCATTCCAGTAACCCAAACCTAATTTGACATGGCTCGAAGTTCAAGTTCCAGAAATTTGTCTGGTCCGTTGACGGTGGATTTTATCGAAAAGTCAGTCGGTTAATCTAGGCACAAAAGGGCAATGGCCGGTTAGTTTTTCTTGAGCATTCAAGGGTCTGCTAGTTGTCGGCGGCCCGAAGACTGTCGCGCGCTCCGAGAAACATGCCGTCGGGATCGTATCGCGTTTTGATCTGTTTCAGGCGTGCCTGATTGGCCCCGAAAGCGTCCGCGCGACGACCGCCGCTCTCTGATATGAAATTCACATAGGCGGCGCTTGACCCGAGCGCTGCAAGGGAGGCGCCCGCCTGTTTTGCCCAGGCGATCATCGTTTCATCCTGTGCTTCATCGTGAAAACGCGCGCCGGGCACAGCCATGATCCGAGTGCCGCGATGAGGGTATGCCGTCGCGTCCGGGGCAACGTCATCAATGGCACCGCCAAGACCGCATAGCAGGATATCGGATCCCTTTGATGGCAAGGTGGCACCGATGTCCAAAAGTCTTGTAATCAATTCGTCAGTCAACGCCAAATGCGCCGAAGGCGACCAATAGTTGCGCGCGCCTTTTGCGTAAGCCTCGTCAATGAACTGCTGGGCCTCGACAAACGGGCGTTCGATTACCCAGCTTCCAAGCGCATCGGGATGCTCCTGTATCGCGGCAAGCGCATCCGCACCTTCATCGACATTGCCGGCCCAGAATTGAAGCAAGACAACAACCGGTGTGCCGTGAACGTGTGGCGGCAGGAAAGGCGCGGGCGGCGCCATCGCGATGTCGACCCAGATGGTTGCATGATGTGATGCGGATTTCAGAAACGCATCCCAGAGCCGCAGCGCCTTATAGCCGTCTTCCAATGCAAACACCGTTGGCCCAAACAGAACTTTTGGTCCAACGGGATGCAGGCGGAATTCGAACTGCGTTACCACGCCAAGCCCGCCGCCACCGCCCTGCAAGGCCCAGAAAAGATCCGGGTGTGTATTGGATTCCACACGCGTCACTGTGCCATTCGCGAGGATGATCTCCGCGGCCAGCAGATTGTCGCATGTCAGTCCAAATTGCCGGGATAACCATCCCATGCCGCCACCAAGCGCCAGCCCGCCCACGCCGGTCTCTGACGCAATTCCGAGGGGAACGGCAAGGTTATGCACCTGCGTCGCACGGTCTACATCAGCCAGCGTCGCGCCGCCCTGCACATAGGCAACGCGGGTCTCGGGGTCGACCACGACATCGCGCATGTCTGAGAGATCGATCATCAATGCACCGGTTGCCATGGCTGCGCCCGCTATGTTGTGGCCACCGCCTTTGATACAGATTTTCAGCCCGAGTGTTTTCGCGACCTCTACGGCGTTCTGCACATCGCGCTTGTTCTTGCAGGCTGCGATTGCGATGGGCCTGCGGTCAATCATGCTGTTCCACAATTGGCACCGGCTTTCGAACTCCGCCACATCCGGCAATACAATTGGGACACCTGAATTTGAGAACCGGGTTTGTTGTTCTTCATCTAGCATCGCAGCGCGCCGCCCTCTGTATCTTCAATCTCGTGGCCATGCTGTCGCGATTCGGTGACGCTCGATACTGACGAATATGGAGTAACTACAGATTCGAGAGTTGTCTGACCACCCGGGGCCTCCTAGCATCGGGATGTCATTTGCCAGATCGAGGAAACTACGATGCCTTACAGAGGATATGGCCAGTATTGCCCGCTTGCCTTGGCGGCGGAGGTTCTCTGCGAACGCTGGACATTGCTGGTGATCAGTCGCGTGATCGATGGCTGCACAAGGTTCAACGACATACATCGGGGCGTGCCGAAGATCTCGGCAACATTGCTAAGCAAGCGACTGGCGCACCTTGAGGAGGCGGGTCTGATCACGCGGCAGGCCCTGCCAAATGGCCGAGGGTTTTCCTATGAGCTGACCGAAGCCGCGCAAGAGCTCGGTCCGATCATCATGAGCCTTGCGGCCTGGGGGCAGAAGTGGTCCCGCGATATGGAGCATGCAGACCTTGATCCCGCATTTCTGGCCTGGAGCATGCACACGCGCCTGAACATTGCGGCCATGCCGCCCGGCCGGACCGTGATGGAGTTTGAATTCTCAGGGACGCATAAAGGTTTCAGCCGGTTCTGGCTGGTCGTTGAGGACGGTGGTGTGGATATGTGCCTGAAGTTTCCAGGCTTTGAGGTCGATGTGACGGTGTCGGCGGATATCAAACGCTTTGTTGAAGCCTGGCGCGGCTTTCGCAATCTTCGCGATGAAATTGCATCGGGCCACATCTCGATAGAAGGCAAGGAAGTCTACCGCAGGCAGGTCCCCGATTGGCTGATGCTGAGCGCGTTGAGTAAGGTCCCCCGATTGCGCGGCAGAGAACGCGATTTTTTCGAAGCAATCCCAACGGTTGAGGATACCACGGAACGTCTTGCAGGCGGGTAATACCCTAAAAAGCTCAGCAAGTACTGCCCATCACAGTCGGTATCGCGTGTCGCGCGGCATCCCGAGCCAGCGGAAATCCTAATGTGCCTGAACATCTTTCCGAACAATAGGCGGGTGGGTGCATTGTAACGTGGGAGTGCCTTGTTTCTCCATTGTATACAATATAGTCTAATATTAAATGATTTTGTATAAATTGAGATAAGGTAGATGTTAGACGACCCGATACCGCAAGAATTCGATGGCTGCGGCCCAGATACCTTCAATGATGGCCCAAATCGCCCTTTCAGAGGGTGGCCGGCCTAATGGGACCTAGCCCCGCAGTTTTAGCACTGGCTACGAACGCGCTTGCGGCGCGCAACCACAATCGGCATGCAATTGTGGAAACGCCCTGCCTTACTTCACGCGATGACCGGTTTGCGGGCTCTGACCTGATCTTCAAATGTGAGAATTTCCAGACCACGGGATCGTTCAAACTGCGGGGCGCGATATCAAAGCTGTCCACGCTGCCGGTAACAACACCGCTGATCACTGCGTCTTCTGGCAATCACGGTATCGCATGTGGCCATGCAGCGCAGATCATGGGGCACGACCTGAGCGTGGTTCTGCCTGAGACAGTTGCTAAGGCAAAACTGGCGCAGATTGAGCGCGATGGTGCCACGCCCATCCTGTATGCTGGCGATTCCGGTTTGGCAGAACGGTACGCGCGCGCGATGGCTGCTGACAAAGGGTATGTTTACGTCTCTCCCTACAACGACAACGCCATCATGGCGGGGCAGGGCACCATCGCGCTGGAGCTTTTGGAACAGGTGCCGCGTTTTGACCGGGTTTATGTCTCCATGGGAGGTGGCGGTCTGATCTCCGGAATTGGTGCGATCCTCAAGACCTGCGCGCCCGAGATCGAAGTCGTTGGCGTCAGTGCTGAAAACTCCGGTGCTTTGGCCGCCAGCCTTAAGGCGGGTCATGTTGTCGACACCGAGCATCTGCCGACGCTCGCGGATGGATGCGCGGGAGGTATGGATCACGACTCACTGACTCTTCCGATTGCGCGCGAAGTCATCGACAGGGTTGTACATTGCTCCGAAGAACAGATTGAAGATGCGTTGCGTCATCTGGCCTGGACCGAGAATTTGTTGGTGGAAGGAGCAGCAGCGCTTGCACTGGCGGCCTATATGTCCGAGCCCGACCTGCCCAAGGGGCAAACAAATGTTGTCATGCTTTGCGGGGCAAATTTTGATCGGGCCGCTCTGCAACCGATCCTTACGCAGGACACATCATCCAGTGACCCTTAATCTGCCAGAATCGGCGAATACGCCTCAAACCGATCTGATCAACATCTGCGATGCGCTTGTAAAGCTGTTCGATCCCTTTGCAGAAGTGGTTCTGCACGATTTGAAAACACAGACGATCAGCCACATTGCCGGGCAATTATCACATCGTCAGATCGGTGATCCGTCGTTCATCGACGGCATCAATCCGCGAAAAGATTATGGACCCGTCTTTGGGCCTTACCGCAAAACAAACCCTGACGGCCAGCAGATAAAATCTATCAGTATTCTGTTCAGAAATGACGTCGGCGATCCTGCTTCGCTGTTGTGCATTAACATGGACACCTCACGATTTGCTGCAGCGCACGCAGACCTGTCGCGGTTCATATCGATCCCATCTGATGATCACGACAACCCGCTTGCGGACGACTGGCTGGATACGCTCAACAAGTTTGTCGCGGACTGGCGGATTGAGAAGGGTATTTCAGGCACATCGCTCTCCGTCGAGAACCGGCGCCGGTTGCTCAAGATATTGATCGAGCGCGACGTCTTTGACCGATCCAAAGCGGCAGATGCCGTGGCCCGCGCCATCGGTGTCAGCCGCGCGACCGTCTATAACGACCTCAGAGCCCTTGGGACATCAGCGAGCTAACCGCTCCGATCTTCAACCGATGACACTGGCACATAACAGCGCGGCACTCACGTTCGCGGGCAGGCCCTTTGACCATTTGGCTATGCGCTGCGCGGATAGATCATCCAGATGGCTCACCTCAAAGCAGCGCTGAGCTAGATCGCCATCATCTCACCTGGGCCGTAACTTGGTGCGCTGTGTCGGTCACTGTCCTTGGCACATTCCTTTGTCGATCATACTCCATGTGCCCTGCAAAGTGGCCCTCTCCACACTGATACATTCGGGGGGGCGCTTCCTATGACCCCCCCCCCCTGAAATCAACGCCCAAGCAGCTTTCTGACCGAGGGTGTAATGCCCTTGGTCGTGATCGAAAGCGCGTTCAGTTAAAACGCCGCGCTACCAAAGTTGCAATCCTCGGGCAGATCCGGGGTCATGTCAGGCTGATGCGTGATGATACCTATTCTACTCCCCTGATCCAGAGTGGGAAGGCCTGTGTCGATGGTGCAGCATCAATGTCTGCCCAAACCAAAATATGTCTCACCACCCGTCTATACGGCTATTCGCAACATTGACCGGACCCTGTACACCTCATTAGACAGCGGACCGAAAGAAGTGGAGCAAGAATGAATGTAGATACCTCGCCAGAAAACCCCTGCGCGCGTTCGCATGTCGTTGTTGGCGATGGGATAACAGCGGTGGCCTTCATTGAGAATTGTCAGCTGAATGCGGGCGATGAACTGGTGGTTCTGGGCAAGAACGCCTCTCAGCTCGGGCGTGGCGTGGCCTATGCGGCAGGAGAAAAGGATACTCCCTGGCGCTTTGCTTACCTGCTGAATTCGCCGGCCGACGATATTGATCCTGCATTTGCGCACTGGCTATCTGAACGTTGGGGTGACGTTCAAAACATTATGCGCGGGCGAAGGCCGGATTGGCTCGCCGCAGCGCAGCCGCTTGCAGCCGCCGGGGATGTATATGGCGTTAACGCACCACGTGAGCTCTATGGCGATTTTGTCGTCGCACAAGCCGAAGAACGGATGGAAAAACTCCGCGCAGCTGGGGTGAAAGTCCGGCTGATGGATGTCTGCGCCATTTTGATCGCAGAAGTGGATGGGATGCTCCAAATAGAAACAGCGGACGGTCAAACCATTGTCGCGGATTCTGTCGATGTCGCGCCAGGCGGTCCGTCAAACCTGCGCATTGATGGTGACGATGGCCGGTTCAGCGCGCCGACCCTCTTTGGCCATGAAAAACGTATTGCTGAGCATGTCAGACGTGGCGCAGAGATATTTTGTATCGGCGGCAATGCGGCGATGTTGGACGCCTTGCGGTTGTGTCAGAGCATCATTCCGGAAGACGCTTTGCGGTTTGTTGCCTGCGCCCCCGATGGTGAAGTGCCGCCGCCGTTGATCCCACGCATACCGCGCAAATTAACAAAACCGAAACTGTCGACAGGCCACGCCTCGGCCAAGTCATTTTTAGATGAGGTATCTGAAGCGATTCAGATTGCGAGAGATCAAGGCGACGAGATGCGCGAAATCCGGGCCGGTTTTCGGGCCCATTTCCTTGAGAATGGCGTGTCAACATATGTCAGTGAAAGCGCCGAAGCGCGCCAAGTCCCCGCGACTTTACGGTTTTGGCTCCGCGGCGGCACACGCGACACCATTGTTGATATGCACAAGCTGATCCAGAGGGGTAAGGCCCGTATGATCAAGGGCATGGTTGTGGAAATTGAGCATGACGATGATCGGGCCAGAGTCTTGATCCGCGACACCGAAGGGAAAGAACTGGTTCATGAGACCGGATTTGTCATAAATTGTGCAGGTGCTGGACCGACGTCAGAATATGATCCGCTCACAGAGCACATGATACGGCAAGGTTGGGTTGACAAGTGTCCGGTCAGCAAAGGCCTGGCGGTTGGCCCAGGCTGTTCGACCAGATTGCCGAAGGTCCGCCATTTATCCCCCGCGACCACCGTGATCGGAGATGAGGTGATGGCAATGCCTCTTTATGACGCCCACATTCTGCGGACGTATGCGCGTCGAGCGTATGTTTAGAGAGTTAAGCCCGGCCCTAGTCAGACCTCGACTGATCGCTGCTGGTGAGGGATCGTCCAAGGGGGTTATGACCTGCCGCGGGTCCAGCTTTCGGCGCCCTTCACATCGACAAAGATGCGATATACCCCGCTCGTTGCGGTGATAAACATACGATAGCCGTCGGGACCACCGAAACAAAGATTGGAGACAACCTGCGGGACGCGTATTTTGCCGAGCAGCGTGCCGTCTGGCGCAAAGCAATGAACGCCATCGGCGGCAGAGGACCACAGATTGCCCTGAGCATCGCAGCGCATTCCATCCGGCAGCCCGGTGTCGATGGTGGCGAAGACCCCCGCATCCCGCAGTCCCGCCCCGATCACCTTGAATTGCCGGATCACCGAAGGCACGGTGTCATCGTGACTGGAGCCACTCTCCGCGACATACAGGCGGGTCTCATCGGGCGAGAAACACAGCCCATTGGGTTGCGCGAAATCTGTGACGACCGCGCTCAACTCCCCATCTGTTCCCAGCCGGTAGACGTTGCGGGAGGATTGTTCAGGATTAGCCTTGTAGCCCTCGAAATTCGAAATGATCCCATAGGTGGGATCCGTGAACCAGATCGTGCCGTCCGATCCGACGATCACGTCGTTTGGTGAATTGAGCCGCTTGCCCTCGAAGCTGTCAGCGAGAACCGTCAGGCGCCCATCGGTTTCGGTGCGCACCACATCGCGGTATCCGTGACGACAGCCGATCAGGCGCCCCTCGCGGTCGCGGGTGTTGCCGTTGTTGAACCCGGACGCGGTGCGATAGATCGACAGCCCTTCGGCCTCGGACCAGCGCAGGATGCGCTGGCTGGGAATGTCGGAGAATAACAGGCAATCATGATCGCCGAACCAGACGGGCCCTTCTGTCCAGGTGAACCCCTCCGCGATGAGTTCAAGCTCAGACATGGGGTGAGCCAGGGCTCTAAAGCGATCATCGTGAATTTCCAAATGCGGGGGTGTCGAAATCATATGCGACCCTTCCTTGTGCTTGCGGCGATCACAATGGCGATGACAATCGTGCCTGTGAGGACGTTCTTGGCGCCTGCTGCAGCGCCGTAGCTGTTGAGCATCGAGATCACGAGGAACATGAAAAGCGAGGCGCCCCAGACCCCCGGGACGTTGGAATTGCCGCCCGCAATCGAGCTGCCGCCGATCACAACGACGGCAATCGACATCAGCAGGTACTCTGCGCCCATGTTCAGGGCGGCGCCCCCGGAGAAGCTGGCCAGCAGGTAGCCCGCGAGACCGGCAAAGACGCTGACGCTCAGATAGGTTGTGGCGCGGACAAATTCGACTGGCACGCCAGCGAGCCGGGCCGCGCGCATGTTCTGTCCGGTTGCCAGGAGCCATCGCCCCCAGACGGAACGTTCCAGCACGATCCAAACGACAAAGGCGAGGGCAAGCCCGACCCAGGCGACATTGGGGATGCTGAGAAATCGACCCGTGGCAAACTCGGCCAACTCCTGTGGCGGTTTGATCCGCAGCCCGCGGTTCGACCAGATCGCGAGCGATTGGTAGATCAGCGAGGCCGCCAGCGTCGCGATGATCGGCGGCAATCGCAAAAGGAAAATGAGCGCGTAATTCGCGAGCCCCGCGCCCAACCCGACGGCCAGGGCAATCATCAGGCCCAGAAGGGCGGTGCCCGGCATCGACGCCATCGCCTTGAGCGCCAGCGTTGCCGCGAGTGTCATCGTCGCCGGGATCGACAGGTCGACGTTGCCCGGCCCGAGCGTGATCACCAGCATTTGACCCAACCCGACGATAGCCGCAAACGCCCCGAAACTCAGTGCGGCATAGGCAAGCTCTCCCGCGCCTCGGCCGGATGTCAGCCCGATGGTCAGTGCAAACGTCAGAGCAGCGGCGCTCCACGACCAGATCCACGGTTTGGACAGGAGGGTCATGTCTCGCCGCCTTTCCGGCTGAAGATCAGCCGTGCCGTCAGCACCAGGATCAGGATCGCTCCCTGCGCGCCGATCTGCCAGTCCGGGGAGAGGCGCAGGAAGCTCAGGAAAGATGCCGCGAGCGTCAGTGTCAGCGCGCCGATTACCGCGCCTACGGGGCTGACCTTGCCACCGACGAATTCACCACCGCCAAGGATCACACCCGCAATCGACAGCAGCGTGTAGCGCAGCGCGATGTTGGCGTCCGCAGAAGTCGTCAGACCGACCAGCGCCATGCCCGCCAGCACGCCGAAAAACCCGGCCATCCCGTAGGCACAGGCCTTGAGTTTCAACACCGACCACCCGGCGCGCGCGACCGATCTGGTGTTGCCGCCAACCCCGCGCAAAACCGTGCCGATCCCGGAGCGGATGATCAGAAAATGCGTGAGGATGGCGATGAGGATCGATGCCACCACGGCCATGGGGGCGAATGGCGGCTTGACGGTCATCAGGGCGCGCAACCAGTCGGGGCTGGCGCCACCCGGGCTGGGCAGGATGAAAAGTGCCAATCCGCCCCAGACAAAGGACATGCCAAGGGTGACCACGATCGCGGGCAATTCCAGCGCGTGGATCATCGCGCCCAAGGCGGCATAGCCCAGGATCAGTGCCACAAGCATGGCAAGACCCAGGGCAGGGGTGTCAAGCAGATAGGTCGCGGTGATGCAGGCCACGAGGCTGACAAAGGCGCCCAGCGACAGATCGATGTCGTTGACCATGATGATCATCATCTGCGCGATGGTCGCCAAAGCGATGGGCACGGCGAGGTTGAAAAGCAGGTTCAGTCCAAAATAGCTCATCGCGCGGGGCTGCATCCAGAATGTGGCGGCGAGCAGAACGGCCAGAGATACCACCGGCAGAAGGATCCTGTAACGGGACAAGGCGTTCATGACGCGGTCTGCATCTGAAAAGAAGCCTCCAGTATTTTCTCTTCGGTGATGTCCGGGCCGGTCAGTTCGGCGCTGATCGCGCCGTTTCTGAACACAAAGACACGGTCGCATTGGCAAGCCTCTTCGGTCTCGGTCGAATACCACAGGAAGGTACGGCCCCGCGCGGCCTCGGCGCGCAGCATGGCATAGACGTCCTGTTTGGTGCCGATGTCCACACCGCGCATCGGGTCATCCATGACGAAGATAGGCGCCGGACTGGCCAGCGCGCGGGCAAAGAGTACCTTTTGCTGATTGCCGCCTGACAGCGACAGGATCGGGTTTTGGACGTCATCGGTCCGGATGCCGATGCGCGCTTTCCAGTCTGCGGCAACGCGGGCCTCACCGGCTGTATCGACCAGTCCCAGCTTTGCGCCCTGTCTCAATACGGAGATGGAGATATTTTGCAGGATCGACCACAGCGGCAGCACGCCGTCGCGTTGCCGGTCCCCGGCCACGAAGACCACATCAGGCGATGTGCCGCTGCGCCAGGCGGAGGAGCGCGACAGAAAGAGTTGTGCCAGTGCGGCCGCCTGTCCGTGACCGGCCAGCCCGGACAACCCGACGATTTCGCCGACCCGTGCGGCCAGCCCTTGCGGTGTCCGCACAACCTCTGCACCAAAGGCATGTGCGACGATTGCTGTTTCGGGATCATCTGCCGCCACATGGCCCATGGCATCGACCAGCGCCTGCCGGGTGAAGTCCTCCGTCGGGTGTTCGGCGACAATATGGCCGTCTTTCAGCACTGTAATGCGGTTGGCGACCTCAAAGATTTCCCCCAGCATGTGCGAGATGAAGACCACAGCACCGCCCGCCGCGCAGAACCGTTTGACGTGTGCGATCAGCTGACTGGCGATCCCGGCATCCAGCGCCGACGTGGGCTCGTCCAGGATAACGAGCCGCGCACTTGTGCCGCGCGGCGCAAAGGCAATGGCGATTTCGACCATCTGGCGCTCGGCAATACTCAGGGTATCAACCTCGGTATCCGCGTCTATGCCGTGGTTTGGAAAAACCTCATCAAGGCTGGCGCGTATTTCCCTGCGCGCTTGGCGGCGCCAGTGGATCCCTTTGAGTGCGTTGTGTGAGATGCGCAGGTTCTCGGCCACGGTCAGGTTTGGACACAAGGAAAGCTCCTGAAAGACGGAGCGTACACCCGCCTGCATGGCCGTACCGCCAAGGTCAAAGGCGATATCACCTTCGCTGGCCTGAAGCCCGCCATTGATCAGATTGACCAAGGTGGATTTACCGGCGCCGTTATGCCCCACCAGACCGATGCAGTCCCCCCGCGCGATCGACAGGCTGACACCGTCCAGCGCACGCACCGGTCCGAAGTGTTTCTTGACCCCGGTCAGCGTGACGATCGGCGCACTCTCGTATTCAGTCATGAGCGCTCCACAAAAAAGACAGGCGGGCAGACCTCAAAGCCCACCCGCCCGCGCGGAAGAAAGATTAATTGGCCTCTGCGATGACCGCCTGGGCATCTTCCAGCGCGTAGGTCACATTGGCCACCGACCCTTCGGGCGTGTTGGCCAGCGTCTCTTGCAATGTGTCCTGCGTCACCTTCAGGAAAGGTACCGTGAGATCTTTTGGTACTTCTTCACCGGCCAGCACCTGTTGCGCCACCCAGAAGGCCAGCGTGGACACACCCGGCGCGATGGAAAGCGACAGCGTCTCGTACCCATTCTCGGCGTGCTGATCCGCCCACCACTGCATTTCATCCTGACGGTTGCCCAGAACGATAAGCGGCGTCGGGCGACCGGCAGCTTTGAAGGCCTGTGCTGCGCCATAGCCATCGCCACCCTGGGTTACAACACCGATGATCTCGGGCAGGGATGGCAGAATGCCTGCGACAGCCTTCTGCGACACATCCTGTGCCCAATCGCCATGTACGGAGCCGACGATCTCGAACTGTTTGTGTTCCTCAACGCCCGCGTGGATACCCTCGCTGATCTCGTCGTCAACGAACACGCCGGCAAGGCCCCGGATTTCCAGCAGTTTGCCGCCATCCGGCAGACGTGACGAAAGATAGTCGACCTCTGCCTTGCCCATCGCTTTGAAATCGACAGCGATGCGCCACGCACAGGGTTCGGTCACGATACCGTCAAAGCTGACGACGGTGACCCCGGCATCGCAGGCCTCCTTGACCGCGCCGTTCAGGGCGGTGGGCGAGGCGGCGTTGATGACGATGGCGTCATAGCCCTGCAGGATCAGGTTCTGGATCTGTGCCGCCTGTTCCGTGGCCTGGCTCTCGGAGGTGGTATAGGCGTCTGCGGCTGCGACGACGCCGTCGGCAACGGCGGCACTGCCCATCTCCTCCCAGCTTTGCAGCATGGCCTGGCGCCAGGAGTTGCCGGCATAGTTGTTCGACAAGGCGATCCGTTTGTCTGATGTGTCGGTCAAATGGGATCCTGCGTGACCTGCGCCCGCAATCAAGGCAATGCTCGCCGCGCCGAGCAGCATCTTCGAAATCTTCATTTTTTCCTCCCTAATGCGCATGTTCATGCGCTGTTTACCTGCTCAAAGAGAGCACAGTCTGGGGAAGGGTGCGGCTGGTGCGTGTGAGCTGTAAAGACAGTCGCCCGCAGATGTGTTGCGGGTTCCCGCAAGTTTTGCAGGCCAAAAGGTGCTTTTATCCCCTGTATGACTCGGCAAACTTGCGTAAACGCGCAGGGTACGAGGGAGAAAGGCTATGTCTCAGGCTCAACTGGCGCCTCAACGCAGCGATGTTTTCCTGCGGATTTCGGCGCATCTGGCGCAGCGGACGGACATTGCTTCGGCGCTCGAAGCGGTTGCGGATGAGATTGCGGAGGTGATTCCGTTTACACATGCGGATCTGTGCCTGATCGACCGGCCCGGCTGGTTGGCGAGCTACGAGGTGGGCATCCGCACCCGCTGGTCGCGCGCCCGCACCCGCGTGGATGTGTCGCCCATCCGGGATCTTTTGACCGGCAAATGCGACTACATGCTCTGTGACAACGCGATGCAGGATCCGCGTCAGACCTTCAAGGATGCCTGTTCGGAGCCGATCTTCAATCACAAGCTCCGGTCACGCGTACATGTCCTGATGAAGGTCATGGGCCAGCCGATTGGGACGCTGAACATCTCCCACTCAACACCGGCGCGGTATGACGCGGACACTGTGGCGCGGGCCCAGCACATCGCGGATGCGCTGTCGCCTTACTTCCACGCGCTGCACACGGCGGAGCTGGCACAGCGCGCCACGCAATTTGAACAGGAAGCGCGCGCGCGTGAAGAGGGGCTGCGCAGGGGCGCTCTGGAATTGACCCAGGCTTTGGAGCAGGAACAGCAGCGCATTGGAATGGACCTGCATGATCAGACCCTTGCGGATCTGACGCGGCTGCTGCGTGACGTCAACAAAGAAGGCTCACCAGAGGGTTCAGAGCTGGCGCGCCGCATATCGGAGACAATCGGTGATCTCAGACGGATCATCGATACGGCTGTGCCAACGCTGCTGGAGCTTTTTGGCTTTGCGCATGCCGTCCGGGTGCATCTGGAGCGCGCGGTCGGCATCGAAGCGATCGATATCGAGGTTACCGATCAGACCAATGGCGCAGCGGACCGGCTTGAATCCACTGCGCGCACCGCGCTTTTCCGCATTGCACAGGAGGCCATCAACAATGCTGTCCGTCATTCGGGCGCCCGCAAGATTGATGTGAACCTCGAACAGGCCTCGCCAAAGGGTCTGGTGATGACGATCCGCGACGATGGTTGCGGCATTCCGATGGATTTGCCGCGCCAGTCAGGCCTCGCCAATATCCGGACCAGAGCGCGGCTGATCTCGGCTCAGCTTGATATCCTGGGCGAGAATGGCACAACGCTGCGGGTGACACTTGAGGAACCGTCATGAAAGTCCTTGTTGTCGAGGATGATCAGTTTCACGCTTCCTATCTGCAGGATGCGCTGTCCGAAGCGCTGCCCGAGGTCACCGAGATCATTCACGCCGTGGACGGTGCTGAAGGAGAGATTGCAGCACGGCAGGGCGATATTTCCGCCGTTGTCATGGACCTGCAGATGGAGCGGCGGAACGGGATTGAGGCCGCCTGTACGCTATGGGCGGAACGGCCTCTGACCCGCGTCTTGTTTTGGTCGAACTATGCCGATGACGCCTATCTGCGCGGGATCGCACAGATTGTTCCGGATGACAGCGCCTATGGCTACATTCTGAAAACTGCGTCACCGGACCGGCTCAAACTGGCGCTGAGGGCGGTTCTGGTGGAGGGCCAGATCATGGTGGACCGGGAAATCCACCGGCTCCAGAAGCAGAGCGCTTCCCCGCGCACCCGGCTCAATGACAGCGAATTTGCGGTACTGCTGGATCTTGTCCTCGGCCTGCAGGATAAGCTGATTGCGAAACGGCGCCGCATGTCCCTGCGCACCGTACAGAACCGCTTGTTGTCCCTTTATGACAAGCTGGGCGTAGAGCAGGAACATGATGAAAATATCAGCCTGAACAAGCGCGTGCGCGCATTGAACCGCGCGTTGGTGACGCGGACAATAAATGTCGAGACGCTGGAGGCTGCAGAGCGTGACCTGGAAAAATGGTTGAAATCGACGGGGTGAAATTGACAGGTCCGCGTTGCGGGTCCGGCTCGTGGCGGGTCAGCCAAAGCACATGCGAGAGGCTTCGGTGCGATTGCGTGCTTTTGTGCGTTTGAGAATGGCCGAGATGTGCAGTTTGACGGTCCCAATGGTGATGGACAGTGCGGTCGCGATCTCTGAATTCGATGCGCCGGCGTGCACCATCTGCATGATCTCCAACTGTCGGGCCGTCAGAGCCTCTCTTATGGCGACCCGGCTGCTGTGTTCGCGTTCCTTTTGTGCCGGGCTCGCCTCGACCATGGCGCGCGCAGCTGAGAGCGCTTTGGTGAAGGCATCAAAGCTGCGTCTCACTTCCACTGCTTGCGGTGACAGGCCGGAGGATCCGCTTTCTTCGGCGGCCATCAAACGGTCGATGGCGTCGCTCAACGCATTCAGCGGGGCGGACATGTCCTGAGCGGCGATGGCGGCATAGCGGCTTTCTGAAACCTCATTCCGCTTCGCGTCCCTCAGGGCCCGCTCAAGCGCCTGCAAGGCCTCGCGCCGGTCGGTGACGTCGAGCGCTACGCCGTCCCAGATCACAGTGCCATCCGCCATCCGACGGGGCTGTCCGAGGGAGCGGACCCATTTGTATCCTCCGCCCGGGAGAACAACGCGCACCTCTTCGTCCAAAGTGGACAGCTGTGCGGCGGAATGTTCCAGCGCGGCGACAAAGCGCGGGCGATCCTCATCATGAATCCAGACGTGATCGACCGCCTCCGCAGCCATGAGTGCCGTCGCATCCAGCCCAAAGGCCGCCTGAACTTCGCCGCTGACATAGGTATAACGATACTTGCCGTCAGGTGTGCGCAGACGCTGCATCGTATGCCCGGGAAACACGCCCCCCAGCAGGGCGGTGACATCATGAGTCAGAGAGAAGTCAGTGTCAGTCATATATCTAAAGGTATATATAAATGAGATAATCGGCAATAGATATATAACTTTTTGTATTCAATCTCGTGATTCTGCTCTATGCAAGATGCAATCGCAGTCAGAAATTGACGCATTCGGGAGGAGATAAGCGTGGACAAGATCATCATCGAGGCGCGTGTGAACGAGCTTGCGACGCGCCGCGGCAACCCGCATGTGCCCTTCCTGCCGCATGAGATCATTGCCGATGCCAAGGCCTGTTATGATGCGGGCGCATCCGTTTTTCACTACCATGGCCGCAAAGAAGACGGCGCCCCCGATCACGCCCCCGAATTCTACCTGGAAACCAATGCAGGTATCCGTGCGCAGTCTGACATCCTGATCCACCCCACGCTCGGCTATGTCGCCAATGACGCGGATGCGCGCGACCGGTTCGCGGCCGTCGAGGCGATGATGCAATCCGCCGATACCGCACCGGACTTCGCGCCGATGGATTGCGGCAGCGTCAATGTGGACTGGTGGAACCCGGAAACCGGCAGCTATGACACCACGGATCTGATCTACAAGAACTCGACGGCGACGCTGATGTATTTCGCAGAGCGGATCGATCACTATGGCCTGAAACCCTACCTGGTCAGCTGGAATGTGAGCTTTACCCGGCAGATCGAACAGTTTCTGAAAATGGGCGTGCTGCAAGACCCGGCCTATGTCTGCTTTTGCATGACGGATGAGATCATCTTTGCTGGTCACCCGGGCACGCAGGCCGGACTGGATGCCCATACGGCGTTTCTGCCGAAAGACTTTCAGACGGTGTGGACGGTCGTGAATTACAAGGGCGATCTGTTCCAACTGACCGAGAGCATTATCCGGCAGGGCGGCCATATCTCAATTGGGCTGGGCGATTACGCCTATATGGACGGCGCGCGCCACATGACCAACGCCGACGTGATCGACAAGATTATCGCCCAGGCCCGCAGTCTGGGTCGCGCGCCTGCGAGCGTCGCGGAAACGCGGGAGATACTTCAAATGCCAAAACTGAGAATAGCGGCCTGAGCCGCAAGATAACTCAATGGGAGGAAAGACAATGACACTGAAGCTGAAACTCTTGGCGGCTGCAGGTGCCGCCGTATTTGCCAGCGCAGCGGGTGCTAGCGACCTCAAGATGCAGACGTTTCTTGGGGCAAACGCATCGACCACCAAGGCCTTTGAGGCGATGGCCGCAAAACTGAAAGAAGACACTGGCGGCGAGGTCGCGATCACCGTGTTGCCCGGCGGTGCGGTTGTGGGTGCGGGGGAGACGATTGATGCCATTCAGAACGGCCTGCTGGATGGGCAGTACACCGCGCCCAGCTACTTTGCGGGCAAGGACGCGGCCCTTGGCGTGTTGGGCGACACTCTGGCCGCCTATCCCGACAGCGCCACACGCGACCGTTGGTTCACCGAAGGTGGTGGCCTGGAACTGGCGCGTGCGCTCTATGCAAAATACGATCTGCATCTGGTTTGTCCGGTCTACTGGCCATCCGAACAGATCCCGTCAAAGGTCGAAATCGGGTCGGTCGCTGATCTCGATGGGATCAAGATGCGCGCGCCCGGGGGGCTGGCGTCTGATCTGCTCAGCCGTGCCGGAGCCGCGCTTGTGACAATGGGCGTCGGCGAAAGCGTCACGGCGATGGAAACCGGCGTGCTGGATGCAACCGACCTTGCCAATGTGGCATTGAACGTCGCGCTGGGCATGCACAATCAGGCCAAGTACTCGGTGCTGGCCCGTCATTCCATGGCCGTGACCGAGATGTCGGTGTCCCTGGACAAGTGGAATGCGCTTTCCGCCGAGAGCCAGCAGAAGTTCGAAGCTGCCTGCAACGCCATGTCGTCTGACCTGCAAACCACCCTGAGCGACGAAGATGCCGCCGCCGAAGCCAAAGCCAAAGATGAACTGGGCGTGACTTTCATTGCGTTCGGGGATGAGGACGCATCGAAGTTCCGCGCGATGACAAATGATGTCTGGGCCGACTGGGGCGCCAAATCTGCCGACGCGCAGGCTGTCGTCGACAGCCACAAAGCGTTCATGGCCACCATTGGTCTGAACTGATCCTCCCCATCATCGGGGTCGGCTTGCGGGTCGGCCCCCGTCGGAGCCGCAAATGACAATTCTGGACCGCTTTGCACTTTGGCTTGGCCGCATGACGGCCTGGTGCTTTGGCGCGATCATTCTGGTCATGGTCTACGAGGTGACGGCCCGATACGGGTTCAATGCGCCCACTACCTGGGCCCATGAGACATCGGTCCTGCTGGCCTCTTTCGGGTTTGTGTTCGGAGGGGTCTTCTGCATGGCGGAGGGCACCCACATGCGCATTTCGTTTCTGGTGGACAAGCGCCCGGGACTGGCACGGTTTTCAAACGGGCTCAGCCTTGCGGCGGGCGCAATCTACCTTGCAGGCCTGTGCTATGCGTCCTGGCGGATGGCGGAAAAGGCGCTGTGGCGGTTTTCGATTTCCGGCGCATGGGACCCTGAGCGTTCAGGCAGCACGCTCAATTCGCCTTTGCCGGGCTACCTCAAGGCGCTCCTTTTCGTGGGCTGTGCGTTGTTTCTGCTCTTGGTGCTGAACCGCATGATCCCGCGGCGGAAATCCTGATGGACATCGGCACGCTCACCCTGCTGATCATCGCGGCGATGGCGTTGATGTTGATGCTGGGCGTGCCGCTGGCCTTCGTGTCCGGCGCGATTGCGGTGGTGCTGACCGTCACGCAATTCGGTTGGAATGCGCTCTTTGTGGTGGGCAGCCGTACGGTGGAATTCCTTGACAGTTTTGCCGTGATCGCGGTGCCGATGTTCGTCATCATGGCGTCAATCATGGAGAAATCCGGCGTGGCAGGTGACCTCTACCGCGCGTTTCATGTCTGGGCAGGCGGGCTGCGCGGCGGGATCGGCGTGGTCACCACTTTTGTTGCGGTGCTGTTGGGCGCAACAACGGGCATCATCGGCGGAGAGATTGTGCTGCTGGGGCTGATCGCCCTGCCGCAGATGCTGAAACTGGGATACGACAAGAAGCTCGCCATTGGCACGATCACAGCGGGTGGCAGTCTGGGCACCATGATCCCGCCGTCGATCATCCTGATCTTCTATGGGCTCACCGCAGAGGTCAGCATCTCGCACCTGTTTCTGGCCACGCTGATGCCCGGGCTGATGCTGGCGGGCTTTTACATCACCTATATCCTGATCCGCTGCGGGTTGAATCCCGCCATGGGGCCACCGTTGAGCGCCGAGGAACGCGACATGCCATTGGGCGAGAAGCTCCGACTTTTCGGCGGAGTGCTTTTGCCGATGCTGGTGGCAGGCGGTGTGCTGGTGTCTATCTATGCCGGGTTTGCCTCGATCACGGAAAGCGCTGCCCTCGGCGCCTTTGGCGCGGCGGTTGCCGCATGGGTTCGCGGACGGTTCAGCTTCGAGATACTGCGCGATGTGCTGGTGCAGGCTCTGCGCACCTGCGGCATGGTGTTCTGGCTGGTGTTCGGGACCAATGCGCTCATCGGCGTCTACAATCTGATGGGGGGCATCGATTTTGCCCGCACGACGCTGGGCGGTGTCTCGGACGAACCCACGGTCATCCTCGCTGTGATGATCGGTGTCTTCGTTCTGCTGGGATTCTTCATCGACTGGATCGGCATCCTGTTCCTGACGATGCCCGTTTTCCTGCCGGTGCTGACGTCGCTGGGCTATGATCCGATCTGGTTCGGCATCGTTTTCAACCTGTCCATGCAGATCGCTTATCTGACGCCGCCCTTTGGGCCTGCCTGCTTCTATCTCAAGGGGGCGGCCCCATCGGGCGTGACCTTGCAGGACATATTTGCCGCGCAGTGGCCCTTCATCGGCATCCAGATTGTCGCCCTGATCATCGTTGTGCTCTGGCCGGGTCTGTCGCTGTGGCTGCCGCAACTGGTTTACGAGTGATCCGACATGGCTGATGCTTCGATCCTCGATACGCTCCCGCGTCCTCAGACAAACCGGCTGAGTGGGAAGGACCATCTGGCGCTGCTGGAACAGATGATGCGGATCAGACAGTTTGAGATACGCGCCAAGGAGTTGTTCCTGAAAGGCGTGATCAAAGGTACGGCGCATTCATCCGTGGGGCAGGAGGCGATTGCCGTCGGCGCCTGCCACGCGCTTGAACCGCGAGACTTTCTTTTGACCCACCACCGGGGGCATGGCCATACCCTTGCCAAAGGGGCGGACATCGGACGGATGTTCGCAGAGCTGATGGGTAAAGCCGAAGGCTATTGCGGCGGCATCGGTGGGTCCATGCATATCGCGGATTTTGACCTGAACATTCTCGGGGCCAATGGGATCGTCGGGGCGGGCATGGGTCTTGGTGCCGGGGCGGCACTGGCGGCCAAGCTGGGCGGCGACGGATCGGTTGGGATCGCGTTTTTTGGCGACGGGGCTTCCAACGAAGGGATATTCCACGAAGCGATGAACCTATGTGCCCTCTGGAAGCTGCCACTGATTTTCTTTTGCGAAAACAACCAATACGGCCTGACGACGGCCACGGAAAGCGTGATCGCCGGTAAGGGCATCGCGGCACGTGGCGACGCCTATGGCATCCCCAATGCGGTCATTGATGGCAACGCGCCGGTTGCAGTTTTTGAGGCCGTGGAAAAGGCCGTGTTGCGCGCCCGGGCAGGTGACGGCCCCACGCTGATCGAGGCGATGACCTATCGCTGGGACGATCATTCGATGCGCGCCAACCTCGAAGGGTACCGGAGCGAGACCGAAGAAGCCAGCTGGCGTGATCGTGATCCGATTGCGCGCCAGCGGGCGCTTGTGCTTGAGACAGGCGAGGTCGACGCAAGTGTGTTGGAAGCGCTGCAAGAGAGCGTGGCCGTGGCGGTTGAGGAGGCGATCACCCGGGCATCGGACCTGCCCGAACCGGAGCTTGCCAGCGCCTTGCAGATGGTCAAGGTGCCGCGCGGTAAACCCGATCTGCCGGAACCACCACCCGGGACACGGTCGCTAACCTACAAGATGGCGATCAACGAGGCCTTCCATCAGGAGATGGCGCGCGATCACACGGTGATCCTGATGGGCGAGGATGTTGGCCCCGTTGGGGGCATCTTTGGGACCAGCACGGGCCTGCACGCAGCATTCGGGCCTGAACGGGTGCGCGATGTACCCATCGCCGAGGGGGTTCTTGCCAATTGCGGTGTCGGTGCGGCGCTGCGTGGCTTCAGGCCGATCATCGAGATTCAGCTGTTCGATTTTGTCACGCTGATGATGGATGCCATTGTCAATCAGGCCGCCAAGGCGCGTTTTATGCTGGGGGGCAAGGCGCGCGTGCCAATCGTCTTTCGCGGCCCGCAAGGGGCGGGCATCCGGCTGGCGGCGCAGCATACGCAGTCGCTGGAAATGCTCTTTGCCAATGTGCCGGGGCTGGAGGTCTATGCGCCCGCGTCCGCCTATGATGCAAAGGGGTTGATGGCCGCAGCCATAAGGTCCGACAATCCGGTTGTCTTTCTGGAACACAAACTTCTCTATCTCGGGGCGGAGACACCTGTCCCGGAGGAACCCTACGAAATCGCCCCCGGAACGGCGCGCATCGTTCGCCCGGGCCGCGATTGCACGGTCATCGCCACCTTGGCGATGGTTGAGCGTGCCCAGCAGGCCGCCGAACGGCTGGACAAGAAGGGGATCAGCGTTGAGATCATCGATCCGCGCACAATCAAGCCGCTGGATATAGAGACGATCCTGACTTCGGTGCGCAAAACCAACCGGGCTGTCGTGGTGCATGAAGCGCCGCTCTTTGGCGGCTTTGGCGGAGAGATCGCTGCCAGCATCATGGAGCAGGCCTTTGACTGGCTGGATGCACCCGTTGTCCGCGTGGGCGCACCTGAGATGCCGGTGCCCTACAACGACCGGCTTGAGCGGGACTACATGCCCGATGCCCGAGATATCGCAACCGCCATCGAAACCGCCTGTTACAGGAGTTAACCTATGCCCAAGCGCCAGGTCATTGTCCCGCAAGGGATGGAAAACATCTATGATACCTACCACTACGCCCCCGGTATTCTGGTGGGCGATACACTGTATTGCTCGGGCCAGGTGGGACGCGATGCAGATCTGAACGTTGTTGAGGGTGTGGAGGCGCAATATACCCAAGCCTTCGAAAATATGGGCAAGGTGCTTGCTGCCGCGGGGGCCGATTGGGATGATGTGGTAGAGCTCGAAAGCTGGTTTGCCCCTGACATGGGTGATCTGAAAACCTTCATGGCCGTCAAGGATCGGTTCTTCACCAACCTCTTCCCTACCTGGACGGGCTTTGCCGTGCGCGGCTTTTCGATGCCCGGCATCATCGTCGAAATCAAATGCAAAGCCATCCTTGGGCTGACGTCATGAGCCGCGATCTCAAATCCTTGTTGGCTTGCGATCAGACGACACTGGGGACATGGACGCAGATCGCGGCCCCCGAACTCATTGATTTAATTGGGCTGAATGGCTTTTCCTTCACGGTCATCGACTGCCAGCACGGCCCTTTTGGCATCAGGACGGCGGAACGCATCGCGCGGGCGGCGGATGCCAACGATATCGCTTGCGCTGTGCGTCTGCCTGACAACGATCCGGTGCAGATCATGAAAGCGCTTGATGCGGGCATCCGTCACGTGGTGATCCCTAATCTGGAAACCGCCGAAGCGGTGGAGCGCGCCATCGCGGCCACCCGTTTCGGGCCTCACGGATTGCGCGGTGCCTGTCCGTGTTGCCGCTCGGGCGGTCATTTCATTCGCAACTGGAGTGACTATGTCGCCGCCGAAGAGGCACGCGTGGGGGCTATCGCTTTAGTTGAGACGGCCAAGGGGGTCGAGAATATTGAAGCGATTGTGCGGGTGCAGGGCCTCACCGCATTGATGTGTGGTCCTTTCGACCTGTCGGTTTCCATGGGATTTCACGGCGACTGGCGCGCGGCGGAGGTGTCTGAAGCCGTCGAGCACATGGTTGGCACTGCAATCGCAGCGGGGGTACCGGTGATGATGCCGGTATTTTCGCCTGACAAGGACGAGGCCAAAAACCTGATCAAGCATTGGCGCGGTCGGGGTGTTGCAACCTTCGTGATCGGCTCAGACAAAATTCTTATCGCGGATGCCTTTGCACAGTGGACGGGCAGTCTGGCAGGGCCATAACTCAGCTCGAAACGCACAAACGATTTCACCGCATCACAATGCGAGATTTCGCCAACGAACAGATGCTGAGCGCAATTTTCGACAATGTGGCCAACCGACCGCGGTGGCAACTGGGACGCAGAGGGCCAATTTGGGGCGCGCATTCTGGTCTGTTACTGTCTTTCGCCAAGAGGGAAGGTCACACCGCAGTAAAATGCCCGTTTTGGAACAGCTGCCGGACGCGACGCAAAAGACCATCGTAGCCGTTTTTTTCGCAAAGGCGGGTCAACTGTCCGACGATTGCTTCGCTGCCGGTCAATTCGCCAATCTCGTATCTGATGTCGACCTCCGCGGCCAGCAATTGCGCGTGAAAGGCTTCTGTGCCCGTCGGAATTGCAATATTGTACCCGACCGTCAGTGCGCCGTGAGCATTTTCAATCTGGCCCAGCTTTGCATAAGCACGTGCGCGTGGGGCTGACAAAAAGGCGGGAAGCACTTCAATGCGCGCGTGTTCGCAGATTTTCATGGCCTCGTTCAGAATATCGAGGCTTTGCGCGTGGTCTCCGCGCTGCAGATGGTAAAAGCCTAAGGAAATGCTGCCGAATGCGCGATCATAGGGCTTTGCTGATCGCTCAACCAAGGCTTTGACCTGTTCGCAAACACGGCCTGCATCTTCGAGATGGCCAGACAGGCTGAGCGAATTTGCATGGGTGCAGGTTCCCAGCACCGACAGGGTGCCAGCAGTTCGGTTGTTCAGGCGGTCATTTTCCGGCGTGAAAAGATGACCGAAATCGGTTTCGATCTGAACGGCGGCGTCGTAATCCGCCTTGAACCAATAGGCCTGGCTCAGCGCAAATGCAGCCGTGGCGATGAAACCTGGGGCACCCCTGTCGATGGCCCGGTCCAATGTCTGACGACCGATTTTGATCGCCTCGCGGAGGTCTGACAGGATCGTCATCATGATGGTCCGGTCGATGCTCGCGCCAAGCGCGGATGCATCATCGCCCACCTGCTGCGAAAGGCTTTCGATCTCGGCGGCGATGGCCATGATCTGTGTGAAATCCGCCTTGGGCAGCAGAGCGACGCGCAACCCCTGACGGGCCTGAATGCCGATGGACGCGGTTCTATGCGGATTGGCGTCCACTTTTTCGGCGCATTTGAGAGCTTCCCTGAAATGGATCACGGCATCATCAAAGGCCGCGCGCTCGATGGCCAGATGGCCGCAGCGCACATAGGATGCCGCAGCTTCGACCCAGCGCTGCGATCTCTCCGCGTGAAAGGCGAGGGACGTCATGGTCGCCAGGTCGCTGCCACGGCTCATACCGTCGATGATGTCTACGGACACGCCGTGCAGATGCCGTAGCCGCCGTTTCGGTAGCCCCGAGTATGTGACCTGATGGATCAGCGCGTGGCGAAATTTTGCAACGGGTTTTTCAATGTTCTCGATGAGGTCGAGCTTGGCCAGTGAAACCAGGGATGCATCATCTTCCAGACCTTCCCGGCGAAGCATCATCCGCAGTAAATTAACCGAGAACTCAGACCCGATGACGGCCGCCATCTGCAATGTCTGGCGGGTCGCGGTGGGCAGCGCATCGAGGCGTTGTGCGATCAGGGGTTGAACGCTGTCGGGGACCTTGAAACCACCGCCCTTGCGCCTGACTGCGGGCAATCCGGACGACTTCAGATTGCGGATGACTTCTTCAATAAAAAGTGGTGTCTGCCCGCAGATGTCATCTACGAAGTCACTCAGGTCTTCCTTGCCGTCCGAACGGGGCAGCAAGTTACTGATCAGATCGCGGCTTGAGGCATCATCGAGCGGTCCAAGCGTGATCTTGTCGATTGTTCCATCGGGATACCCGGGGACATCTGTCTCGGTGCGGGAGGTCACGATCACCAAAAGCGGGAAGGCTGGCGCCGCTGCAACCAGATGTGACACAAGCGTTTTGGTATATTGATCGGTCCAGTGTATGTCCTCAAAGACAAGAACAAGCGGCTTTTTTGTCGATAACGCCTGAAAGATCGTCAGCAGCGCATCGACGATGGCCTCTTGTTGCAGCTTGGGGCTTAACATCACCCAGGCCGGGTCTTCGCTTTTGGAGTGTAGAACAGAGTAGAGTGCGTTTGCTCGCCGAGCGCGTTTTGCTGAATCCTGTTGCAGATATGGCATCAACTTCTGAGAGATGCGCGCAGGATCGGGGGTTTTCGGCAGGTCAAGCCAGAGGCCGAGGGTCCGGGAAATCGGCGCATAGGCGACCTGTCTGTCCAGCGCGGTGGCACTGAATTCTAGCACTTCAGCAGCCGTCTGGTCGATCTCGGCAGTAAACTCGTGAACCAGCCGCGATTTTCCGATGCCGGCCTCGCCCACAAGTGCCACGGCTGAGCCCGCGCCCGAACGCGCCCGCGCCCAGGCCTGTTGAAGCCTGTCGAGGTCTGCTTTCCGCCCGACAAAATGCGACAGCCCGCGATCAACGCGCGTTTTCCAGCGAGAGACGGATTCGTTGCGTTTTTCGATTTCAAACAGTCTGAGCGGCTGATCCATCCCGCGCACGAAGGTTTCGCCCAACTCTCGAACATGAAACATCTCGCCAACAGCATCGATGACGGTCGGGGACACGGTGACCGAGTTATTGGCCGCCACGGACTGGATTTTATCGGCCAGATGCACGACAGATCCGGTCAAGGTCAATTCGTCGAAACTGGTGTGGGACAGATTGCCAAACAACACCGGGCCGGTATGGATGCCCACACGAATGTCGACGCGGTCTTCTTGCATGTCGGCAATCCGCTCGACCACGGTCAAGCCAGCTTCGACGGCGCGCAGGCAGTGACTTTCATCAGCTGCGGGAAAGCCGAAAGCGGCCATGGCACCATCGCCCACAAACCGAACCGAGGCACCAAATTCTTCGCAGGTATCCATGATCAACTCGACCGCGGGCCCAAGCCGGTCCAAAGCCTCTTCGGGGTCGAGATCTTCAATCAGCGCTGTGGAACTGACAATATCGATGAAGACGATTGTACATATCTTCTGCTCGCGCGCTTCGATATGCACTTTACGATTTTTTCGACCTGGTTTCTCGTGGCGATCAGGCAAAGTTTTCTCCAAACAGGGCTGCATAAACCGCCTCGCGTGTATTATGATCTTTAACAACTTGCGGACACAAGAGGGACATTCAACTTACACTCTGAGGTTGTGTCTATTGACGCGGGAACAATGTTGCCCAATGAATTGGCAAGTTATGCAATCAGATTTTTGAAATAGGGGAAATTTCATGGCAGACGGCGAACACAAACACGGCTCCAAGCATCTTTCACTCGATGATGTGCAATCAATTATCGGTCGCGCGATTATGGACCGGGGTTTCCGTGAGGCATTCGTCAAGGACCCTGACGGCACGCTGAAAAAGATGCAGATCAGCACGACGGTTGACGGGGTCGCCGACGAAAAGGCAATCGCGCTGATCAAGGCCATTGCGGAAGCCTTGGGGGAGGGCAATCGCGGTGTCAGCCTCGAAGAGGCGCTGGAAACTCTTCGGAAATCCTATCTGGATTCGGCAGACGGCGTTATTCGCCCGAGGTGCGGCTAGGGCACCCCGCCCTTAGCGCCGGGAAATGACGCCGCATGAAAAGAGACAAGGTGTGCATATTGTCTCCTTACCCTTCACCTCGTTGCAATACCCAAACCTGGGTGCCAGCCTGCTGACGACGGCGCTGCGGGGTCGCGGTATCAAATGCGCGCTTGATTACTTCGCATTCGACTTCGCGACGAGGATCGGTGTTGAATCCTATCTCATGCTCTCCCATGAGAATTTTTATCAGGCATTTCTAGGAGAATGGATATTCTCTGATCTGGTTTTCGAGCGACCCGAAGATCTGGATATGGAATACCTCGCGACCATCCTGCCGGATTTTGCAGAACCGCTGGAAGTGCTCCAGCTCATGAGCCTCGCGCTGTCCGCACGCAGCAAAACCCGTGATTTCATCGATAGCTGTGCGGCATCGGTGGCCGCGCAACAGCCGGCCTTGGTTGGCGTCACGACCTCGTTTCAGCAGAATCTGGCGTCGGTTGCCTTTGCTAAGGCGCTCAAATTGCGCGCCCCTCACATTCCGATCATCTTTGGTGGTGCGAATTGCGAGGCGGAACTGGGCCAGAACCTGCTGAAACAGTTTGATGCTATTGATGCGGTCTGCAGCGGCGAAGGTGACATGTCCTTTCCCACCTTTGTTGATATGTATCTGCAAACGGGCGTGCTCCCGAACGTGGCCGGTATCCTGACCAGAGAGGCCGGCGAGACCGATAGCCAGACAACACCCGGTGTCCTCGACCTGGACGCTTTGCCGATCCCAGATTTTTCGGATTTTTATGCCAGCTTTGATGGCACACCCGGTTTGAGCGACCTGTTGCAACCCGCGCCCACCATCGAAACCTCGCGCGGCTGTTGGTGGGGGGCCAAACACCATTGCACGTTCTGCGGATTGAACGGAAATTCGATGGCTTACCGCAGCAAGTCGCCTGAGCGTGCCCTTACCGAATTCCGCCATCAAGCGGATCAGTATGGTGCCGATTTCGTGGTGGTCGACAACATCCTGGACTACGCCTATTTTGACAGCCTGTTGCCGATGCTGCGCGATGACCCGCACCCCTACCTGATGCATTACGAGGTCAAATCCAACCTGTTTCCCAAACATATCGACGCAATGGCCAAGGCCGGTATTCGCAAGATCCAGCCCGGCATTGAAACGCTCGATACCGGTATTCTGAAGCTGATGAAAAAGGGTGTCACGGCGCTGCAGAACATTCAGACCCTTAAGCTCTGTGCGCAGGCGGGTATTTTTGTCGACTGGGGTTTCATTTTCGGATTTCCAGATGAAGACCCGCAAAGCTATCAGCGGATGGCAGATCTGATCCCCCACCTGCACCATCTACAACCGCCCGCCGCGTTTGCGCCGGTGCGGGCTGATCGGTTCAGCCCGTATTTTTCGAGACCGGCGGACTATAATGTCGATCTCTCTCCGGCCGCACCTTATCGCTACATTTACGCAGGCGTGGGCGAGGATCTCGGGCAATTCAGCTATCATCATCAGATGTCGGGCGCGGGCATCGATGCGGCGCATGAATACTCGCGTTGTACCCGGACCGCTGTCACCAACTGGATCGAATGCCATGGGCAGGCGCTCTACTATATCGAAGATCAAACGGCACAGGATTTTACGCTGATCGATCATCGCGGCCCGTCAAAGCGTAGATCGCACCTGAGCAGACTTGAATCGGATATCATCCGCCAGTGTAGCTGCATCACTTCATATCATCGCGTGGTCGAGAAACTGGCGCCCGATCACGAAACGAAAGAGATCGAGGCGGCCATCGACAGGCTGCTGGAGAGCGGCGCCCTCGTGTCGGAGCGTAGCACATTGCTTGCTCTCCCTCTTGCCGGCGGGGGATACAAATGCGCGCCCAACTGGTCGGAAATTCGCGCTCGAAATCTGCAGGAAGCCGGGCAAAGCGTCGAAGCGTGAGAGGCCAGGGTGCTTCTTCTACTGGTGAATGAGTATATCCGTCTCATCTCCGCTTGCCGTGGCGTGGGAAGAGCCGGAACTGTCTCATTGATACCGGGGCGCGAAGATTTGATCTACTTCAGTCGTCCAATGCCGATAACAGGAGATTGGCCGCAGCCTCTGCTGATCCGTCACCGGCCAGTGCCACGGTCACAATGGCGCGGCGTGACGGTACATAAGCAGCAACGGCTTTCGCACCCTCAACGCCACCGGAGTGCCCAAGCCAGAGCGTTGCGCCTTCGGCAGTGGGCACGTCATAGGCCATCACGCCCAGCCCGTACCAAAGACCGGGATCCGCCATCGGATAGAGGTCATGAAACATCTCTTCGACCTGTGCAGCGGGCAGAATATCTCCTGCAAAAAGGTCCTGCAGGAAAATTGCCATGCTGCCTGCATCGGCAACGACACCTCCGGCGGCCTGTGCGTGCGCCGGGTTAAATTGATCGGTTGCAAGTGGGGCCAAATCAGCGAGGGGATCGTCCGGCGCCAGCACGCGTATGCGCGGTGCCCGGCTGCGCGACAGCACCAGGTCCGTTGCCGCTTGATGATAGGGCTTGCCGGTTACCTCTTCGAGGACCACGCCGAGCAGGGTGTAGCCCGAGTTTGAATAGCGCCAATATGTGCCGGGGCAAGCGTAGGAGCCGCGCCGGTTCAGGACGTCAATAAGGTCGGGTAAATCCAGCGCGGTACTGCTTTTACGCACCTGTGCATCTTCATTCGCGCTGAACAAGCCCGAGGTGTGGTTCAGCAGCATCTGCAACGTGATCAGATCTCCGTTCGGCACACCGGACACATAATCGGAGATTGGGGTGTCGAGAGAGAGGCGGCTATCGGCCCGCAGCCGAAGAATGGCCGCAGCGGTGAGTATTTTCCCAACGCTTGCCCAGTAGTGCAATTGCTCTGGGTCAGAGCCTTCCCGATGCGTCCAGGGCGATCCACCCTCTTGCCAAACGGCGGCAGTCATTGAGCGGGCTTTGGTTGCCCGGAATGCGGTGTCAAAATTTGCGGCGAGACGGGTTACTTCAGCTTCCGACAGACCGGATTGTGCTGCTGAGTTGAGGGTCACGCTTGACTTTGGAAGCGGGTCCCGCAGCGATGGTCCGGCATAGGTCGCAGGGGCGGAGCATGCAGCGGGCACAACGGGGTTTTGCGACGTGCAGGCGACGGCAACGGCTATGCCAGCAGCTCCGACCGCGAGCATAACTTTCGCCAAATATCCGTGCATGATCAGATGTCTCTTTTATGAGGGCTGACTGAGTAAAATGCCGTTGTGAAGGGGGCGTTGCGTTGCCACCGCAACGTTACGCATTTTTCGACCGGGGTTCCAAGAGTGACGCGCGTTTTGCCGTGCAAACCGGACTGGTGAACCGCCCGAAAAAGAACCAAAATTAGCTTGCGGCAGGTCGGCGTTTTCGGTGTATTTCGCACTTCTACCTGACCAGCTTCTTCCGGTGCATTCTCTTGCCTGCGCTGATCTTGCGTTTGACCGTGGGAATGGATGCGACATTGGATCATGTGTGCATCGAGATCCTATTGCCCGCAGATGCCAGTACCCACACTTGGGTTACCGCAGATTGAAAAGGCGAGCCGGTCGCCCAAAGCCGAATTTCGGTTTCGGGGTCACCGGCTCGCCTCAGTCAAGAAACGTTATTTTCGTGGTCAAGGGACCTTAGCGGTCAAGTGCCCCCACACCCGAGAACCGGAAGGCTTCTTGTTCAAGGGCGTCGATTTCCTCCACCGTCATTTCGTCATGCGCGATGGTGATCCGACCCAGGAATACGAACGGCAGTTCCGAGGCGCGGTCTTCGAGGTGATACTTGATCGCTTCAGCCGTTGCGGCACCCACATCGTCGCCCATCCGCATCGGGGTTGCGTCCAGCTCGCCGCGGCGGATCGCGTCGAGCTCCAGGCCGGTGCCACCCCATCCGGTTGAAAAGACATCCTTTTCAGCGCCAACCGCGACCTGGGCTTCAACCGACCCCATTGCCATGGCGGTGTTCGCATTGTGGATGATCTTGGCTTCGGGGTAGGCCTGCAGGATCAGGCTGGTGCCTTCAAAACCACCTTCGCGCTGGTATTCGCCGTAGTGCTCATAGACCGCGTTCCAGTTGCCTTTCTCGGCCACGCAATCCTTGAAATCACCGGACCGCTGGTTGTCGGTGATGCCCGGAATGCCGCGGTTCATCGCATAGGTGACATCATTCCCCAAGCGCCCGAGCATATAGTCGCACATCTTGAGCGCACCAAAGGCCGAGGAGAAATCAAACCAGTTGGCCGGTTGGTTCTCCAGATAGGTCAGCGGCGTGTGGAACGCCCAGACAAAGGTGGTCAGATCCGGATTTCCAGAAAGCTTGTCGATGTTATCGGCCTGTGTCGCCAATTCCGACGGACCGAAAATCACGAAATCATAGAGATCGGCATCCTGGTCCACCTGCGATGCGTAGGTGGATTGCAGCGAATGCTCAATCTGACGCGAGGCGAATTCGGTTGTTTCATAGGCAATGCCCAGCTGGTCCAGTCGTTTGACCAGGGCCAGATAGTTGCGCGCCCAGAAGTCCGAAGTGTCTGCCGAGGGATAGATCAGAGCGATCTGGATCGGGTTTTCAAGGCTGCCCTTGAAGGGCACGGCTTCGGCCCCGACGACGGCTTGCAGCGCTTCCAAAGTGCCCTCGGCGTTGACCTGTTCAGGCACCCAATAGTCGCGTTCGCCATCGTCAGGCAGGGTTTTGAGCGGCAAGTGCCCATCGGCAAATGCCATGCTGCCTGCCAGCAATGCCGCGACACAGGTCGCTTTGCGTAGATACGTTTTCATCATGATACCTCCCATGGTGATGAAAAGGGGGTTGCCCCGGTCGATTGTTTTAGGTGGTTGCCGGGCCGCCGAGGGCCGCACCAAGTGCGAGGAGCACGAGGATTGCGACGGCCAGGCCAATGGCCAGAAGGCCGATTTTCCGGTTGTCAGGATTGGCGATAACTGCCGCCATGCCACCGCTGCCGTCGCGGTCTTTCTTTTGCAGCCAGGTATAGATCGCGACCGACAGGATGATGACGACACCGGAGGCCACCGACTGCCAGAAGAATTCAATCCGCAGTGTTACCAGAGCGTTGATCATCATCGACAACAGCAGCACCCCGGCCAGCGACCCGATCATCGAGGCGCGCCCGCCGAAAAGGGACGTGCCCCCCACTACCACCGCCGCGATGACGTGCAAGTTGAAATAGGGTGCCGATGTCGCCTGCACCGCGTTCAGCTTGCCGGTGAGCATCAGGCCCGCCAGTGCGGCCATCGTGCCCATCAGAACATAGGCATAGACGCGGTGCCGGTCGACGCTGATCCCGGTCATCTCCGAGGCTTCGGGGTTCGATCCGATGGCGATGGTGTAGCGGCCAAAATGCGTGGCGCGCAGCAGGATGTAGCCCGCAATCAGCGTCAGCAAGCCAATGACGACCGGTGTTGGCAGAAATTGCAGGGTCTGCCCGCGCCCGATCTCGGTGATCAGGTCTGGAAAACGGGCCAGCACAAGGCCTTTGGCCAGCACCAGCGCAAAGCCTCGGTACACCAGATCCATCGCCAGCGTGCCGATCAGATCCGGGACCCGAAAGACCGTGATCACCAGACCGTTGATCAGCCCCATGCCCGCGCCAAGCGCCAGACAGATGATCACCGCGACCCACGCGGGGAAATCGTATTGCTTGATCAGGAAGGCCATCATGATGGCAGAGAGGGCGGCAACGGACCCAATCGACAGATCGATCCCGCGTTGCGTGATGACAAATGTCATCGCCATGGCCATGGGCATGTAGAGGGCTGCATCCAGCAGGATCTGGTTGATGTTGGACATCCGGAAATATCGGGCGGGTTCAACCGCGCCCATGAAGAGCGCGATCATGGCGATCATCGCCATGGGCCCAAGAATGCCCATATAGGGTTCGATCCGCGCGGCGAGGCTTGTGGGTGTGGCTGTGGCGCTCATGCTGCGGCACCTCCTTGTGTAAGATTTGCGCCCGTGATGAGCCCCAGGACTTCCTGGCTGGTGGTTTCAGCGGTGCGCACAACGCCCGCACATTCGCCGCGGCGCATCACGTGGATGCGGTCTGAAATCTCGAAGACATCATCCAGCGCGTGGCTGATCACGATGACGGCCAGGCCCTGGTCCTTGAGAACTTCGATCAGTTTCAGCGTCCGTGCGGTTTCCTGCGGACCAAGGGCCGCAGTGGGTTCGTCCATTACTAGCACCCGCAAATCGTCGTGGCGTACCGCGCGCGCAATCGCCACGGCCTGCCGTTGTCCCCCTGACAGGCTTTCTGTCATCACATCCATGCTCTTGAGCTGCACGCCCAATCTGTCCTTCAGGACGGCGGTGGCCTGTTCGGTCATTTCGCGATTGTCGAGGATCGGGATGCCCATCACCCGCTTGGTCAGCTCAGAGCCGAGAAAGAGATTTTGCGCGGGTGTGAGATGATCGGCAATCGCAAGGTTCTGATAAACCGCATCTATGCCATTGGTGATCGCGTCGGCATGGCTCGACATAACCAAAGGCGCGCCGTCGAATGTGATATGCCCTTCGGTCGGCTGGTACACACCGGTCAGCACCTTGATCAGCGTCGATTTACCCGCGCCATTGTCCCCAACGATTGCGAGCACCTCCCCGGCATAGGCCGTCAGATCGACATTGCGCAGGGCGGTGACGCCACCGAAACGCTTCGTAATGCCGTGCATTTCGATGATAGGGGTGGGGTCGGACATCGCGCTGCTCCTTCAGGGTCTCATTCATGCGTTTTGCGGTGAAGATGAAAAACATAAGACCCGTAAGCGGTCACACCGATGCTGCCCGTAGACAGTCATCTTTTTGTCTTGCCTCCCCCGCGCGACAGGCAGCCAAATTTAGGTTACCGGTAACGTAGTCCTAGCATTTGTGGAATTGCGTCACCTGTCAAGTCAATTGTAGCGGTGATCAGATTGGGTCAGGTGATGCCGGCAATCAGAGGTAGATTTATTTTCCTAGAGCTTTGAAAAATTTGAGAAATGATGATACGCAGTGAAGGTTGAGATGGGCGCAAGACAACATACTGGAGGCATTTCTCTGAGCGGCCCATGGAAGGGAAGACGGGCGATCTCAACGCCGGTCCGACTCGTTGACTCGCTCGGCCTTTGCAGAAGCCAACCGATTGCCGTGACCTGTCCAATGCCTCAATCGAGCGCCACGCGGGCGGCGGCCATCATGCAAAAAGCCCTAGCGTGATTTCCGAAGCAGAAGGTTGATCGCGTTCAGCAAATCCTTGGTATCCGTTGGCTTGCCCAAAGTGATGTCGGCGCCAAGGTCGCGCGAAATGTTCAGCAGATCGGCCATTCCCTGGTTATGAATGGCACCCGAAATGGCGATGATCGGCATCTCTTTCATCCAGGGTTCGAGGTTCCAGCTGAGCGCCCCCCGCAGCCTGGAGATCAGGGAAATACCACCATCGGGGACTGACTTATTGTCTTTCAACACGATGATGTCAGTGATCAAAAGATCGAACTTCGCAGCAGAAATATGTGCAAAAGCATCGGTGGCCGAAGTGCATGTCGTGATCTCATGCCCTTCCGCGGTCAGAACTTCGCTCAGGACAGTCGCGAGGCTTTCGTCATCTTCCATCAATAGTATCTTGGCCACCGGCTACTCCGTATGTTCGTTTGGTTCGAGTGGATGGTCCGGATCCCACAGAGCCATCATTGGGGCAGTACGTTTCGTTTTCGACAAGCATCCCTACCAGCGCTCAATTTTCATCTACCTTTGATGTCACGGCGAGCGCCTCTGCCAGGATTTCAGCCAATTCAACAGGCGGGCAGGGCTTTTGCACCATCGGTGCCACGACCTTTCCCATTTCAGAAGAGGTAAACCCGGTGTAGCCCGACATGTAAACAACCGGCAGGCCCGGGCGCAGTTTCCGGACACGGCTGGCCAATTCAAAACCACCGATACCGCCGGGCATGACAATGTCCGTCAGCAGCAGATCAACCTGCGTGCCGTCTTCAATGATTTGCAACGCTTCCGGTCCTGATCGCGCAGGGATGAAACTGAACCCCAGTTCGGCGATCAGATCTTCCATCACCACCAACAGGCTCTCTTCATCCTCGGCAACAAGAATTTGCTGACCGTTGCCGCGCCGAATGGGCAGGCGCGTGATCGGGGCTTCGCGTTCGTTTTCGGTCGTTCCGCGGGGCAGGATCATGCGGATTGTGCTGCCATAGCCCAGTTCGGAGTAGATGCGCAATTCGCCGTCCGAATGCTGAATGAAGCCATAGACCATCGACAGGCCCAGACCCGTGCCGGAGTTGGTGTCCTTGGTGGTGAAAAACGGATCGATGGCGCGCCGCTTCACTTCATCTGTCATGCCGGGTCCGTCATCCGTGACCGATATTTCCACATACCGATACGCGCGGGCATCATGGCGTGCGACATCTTCGGCGTGCTCCTCCATCATGCCTTGTGTGATATAGGCATGCAGGTCTTCGCGCCGCAGCGCTAGGTCCACATCCACTTCATCCAGCGCGCGCGCCTTGATGATGATCTTGCGTCCCTTGCCACTGCGCATGATGGCGTCCCGGCTGTTCAGGACCAGGTTCAGCAATGCATTGTCCAACTGACCGTGGTCGCAATAGACAAGCAGCTCCGGATCCGGCGGGACCAAGACAATGTCAACATTCGCCTCAATGGCGGGCCGGGCGAGGGATTCGAATTCTCTGAAGCTATCCGCCAGCGCGCGCGATTTTGCGAGGCCGGGTTGGCGTTTGGCAAAAGCCAGCAGACGACCGGTCAATTCGCGTCCGCGCTCCACCGCGCCAAGCGCCGTCTTCAGCACCCGGTCTGAGCGGTCGGAGATGTTATCTGCTCGTGTGAGCTGCATGGCATAAAGGATCGTTGCGAGCAGGTTGTTGAAGTCATGGGCAATGCCGCCGGTCAGTTGGCCAAGGGCGTCAAGTCTGCCCTTGCGTTCGATCTGCTGCCGATTTTTTTCAAGCAGCGACACATCGTCGAGCACGATGACACACCGCAGGTTACTGGCTTCATCCTCCACCAGCGCGCTGGAGACGCGCACATAGCGGTTCTCGTGGTGCCCGTCCCGTGTCATCAAATGCGTCTCACCGGTCAGCACCTGACCCGCCAGCGCACGATTGATCGGGTCCGACGAGGCATCAAGCGGGCGCATGTCCACGATGTCCAGGAATTTGATCCTTTCCGGCCACTGGAAGGGCGTTTGCTGCGATTTCCCGCCCAGCATATGCCGTGCGGCGGGGTTGATCACATCGACAACGCCATACTGGTCGAGACCGATGATACCGTTCATCGTCGTGTCGAGCACAACGCGTAATTGTTCGGACGCCGCGCCAAGGTCGCTGTTGACGTCGGAGAACCGGGTGCGCGTGGTGTTGACCGCAGCCAGGATCGCATCGAGGTCATCCACAACCGACGTGTCAGGACGATCCAGCGCAAGCGGTGGGCCATCCGTCAGCCAATTCGGTTCTGAGACGTAGGCGGCGATCCGACGCAAATGCCGACTGACCAGCCGGGAAAAAATCACAAAGATGGCGATGGAAGCGAACCCGGCCTTGGCAACATTCGACAAGAAGACCACCAACACCTGTGCATAGAGATCTGACCAGATGCGTGCGCGGCTGAGGCCTAGCTCAAGCGTGCCAAGCGGGGTAACCCCACGCGCCTGATCGCGGTATACAAGCTCGATCTTGTCAAGCTGGAGGATTTCGTCGGGATCACTCGGCACGCGCTCCCAGAGTCTGCCTCCGTCTGTAGACAGTTTTATCGACGCGATATCAGGGTTTGAGAAGATGCCGTCCAATATCTGATCGACCTGCTGGACGTCATAAGACCAGAGCGCCAGGCTGAGGCTTTGCCCAAACCCGTTTTGGATCTGCGGGGTGACCTCGCGCAGGGTGGCATCCTGTCGGTGGAATGTCAGATATAGCTGCACCGAGGTGGCAATGACCGACAGCAACGCACTAGTCAGCAGCACAAGAAGCAGCAGCTTGAACGCAAGGCGGTTGTTTGATCGCTCGGGCATCTAGGCTAGTTCAAATTATGTTTGATGAGCAGCGTGGCCAGCGACCCATCTGCCTGCATTTCAGCAAGCGCGGCGTTGAAGTCAGACACGATGGTTTCATGGTCGGGCCTGAGTTTCGAGACCGCCATATGGATTTCCTGATCAGCCAATGCGGGGTCCATGAATTCGATCTGTTCCAAAAGCGCCGGGTCCGCACCGAGAATGGAATGCCTGATCACATGCGTGCTGTCCAGCGTCAGATCAACGCGACCGGCGGCGACCATCTGAATGCCCTGAAGGGTGGTTGTGACCTCGAATTTATTGAGGTGATCCGCGCCGTCAAATTCGGGTTCATAGAGAAAACCGGTTCCCACTGCGATTGTGTAGGGCTGCAGCGAATTCAACCCACGATACATGATATCCGATCCGTTTTTTCGAACGAATTTCACCTGCGTCTTGAAAAACGCGTCGGAATAGCTGAGCGACACCTGCATTTCCGGGTCGAGAAACAGGCTGGTCACAACATCATAGTCGCCAGCTTTGGCGCCGCTGACCACACGCGACCAGGGCAGGATCGCCGTTTCCACGATATATCCGGCACGTGTCAAAACCGCACGTGTCACGTCTATCGAGATGCCCTGGCCCGGCAATGTCCCTCCAGAGAACGGTGGCCATTCATCGGCCACCACGATCAGTTTTTCATCCGCCAAGGCAGGGTTTTTCGGGAGAAAAAGAGCAATTGTCAGAACAAAAAACCATTTTTTCAACAATGACATGGGAGGATCACCTATGCGCCTTTGCAAATCTGTCGGCGATTGTATGAATAAATAGCCTAAGATTACAAGCTAGGGTAGCAAGGCGAATGATCTAGTCGCCACGAACTTTTATTGCTCGGAGGCGCCTTGGCTGTCCTCTTGAGCAGCGGATCAGAGCACCGTCCCCGCATCCGCCCTGTCGCTGTCCGCTCTTATAGGGAAGGAAGCAAATCCGCTGCGCAGCCATTTCGAATTCCCGTCCACCCATCTAGGAAGGGGCAATAAAATCGGATGCACAGGAAACCGAACATGCAGACCAGCCGAGGCCAGAAACGAAGCAAGCCAAGGGGGCGTAGCGCCCAAACGATGGGTAAATCCAGTCGATGCATTAAAAGGTATGGCGACCTGATCAGATCCATCCTTGCGGCGCTGCTGATGGTCCTGATTTCCAGCGCGGCACCTGCTGGCGAGGTGTTTTCCACCTTTCCAAAGACTCCTGCCACCGATCAGCGATACATCATTTACCTCCACGGACGCATCATCGAAACCGAAGGGGTCGACCCGGTATCGCCGCGGTTTGGACTGTATGCATACGGCGATATTGTTGCAGCTCTGGCCCGAACCGAGGCGCATGTCATTGCCCATTTGCGCGTAGGCGATACCGATCCGTTTTACTACGCCGATTTCCTGACCGAAGAGATCACCGCAATGATATCGCACGGCGTGCCCCCGCAAAACATCACCTTGGTTGGCTTCAGCAAAGGCGGATACATCACCTTGCTCACGGCGAAGCGGTTGCAAAACCCGTCTTTGCGATACGTGGTGATGGCCGGATGCACATCAGGTGTTGTGGATGGCAGTGATCGGCGGGCGGACGGCTTGCAGGGGTCAATCCTGTCGATGGTCGATGTGGCCGACGATCTAGGCTTTTTCTGCGCCCCGCTCTTTGCACGCAATCCGCAGCTTTCGCAGGCCGACGACATGACATTCCACGCAGGAGCGGCGCATGGCTTTTTCTATCGTGTCGATCCAGCCTGGATTAATGAGGTCTTCTCCTGGTCAGAAGCTGGCACAACGTAAATCAGCGGTTGCCGCGCTGGCGAAACCAATGACATCAAAGCCCGAAAGGTTTTCTTGAAAATGCTCTATTGCACAGAAATGGGTTCCCCTCAGGGCGATCCGATCTTGTTTCTGCACGCGGGCAGCTTTTCGGGAACGATGTGGCATCAGATTGCAGGCGGTCTGCCGGAGATGCGCTGTCTGCTTCCTGATCTTCCCGGTCACGGATACTCCCGGAACATCGAACTCCAGACCCTTGCGCACGCTGCAGATACTGTTGCCGCACTGCTTTTTGAGAAACCACGACACCGCCCGGTGCATCTCGTTGGGCTCTCTTTTGGGGGCTATGTCGGATTGATCTTGATGGCGCGGCATCCTCAGTTGATATCGCGGGCGATGCTCAGCGGAATTCACCTGGGCGCCATCCCGAACCCGCGGATGATGCAGTGCTTTGCAGGAGCGATTTCACCCCTTATTCGGTTGAAATGGTTTCGCAAGAGAATGGCCGCGTCGCTGGGCGTCACAACGCCGGAGATCTACGACCGGGCCGATGGTGCGGCCAATCTATCCCCGCGCACCCTCAGGAGGCTTCTAAATCTTGTTTCGGTATTTGATGTGCAGGACCTGCTTGCTGAGATCAACGTCCCGACGCTCATGATCGCTGGAGAAAAAGAGCATCCCACCATTTTGCAATCGCTTTCCGACTTTCAGCATCTGATGCCCCAATGCACTGCAAGAACTGTTCCGGAACTGGGGCACGCGTGGTGCAATCAAGACCCAAGGCTATTCACCGAAACGGTGCTTGCCTGGGTCAATCGAAGCCCGCTTCCAAGCCAATTAACCGCGGTGGCGCGTTGAAGTTTGCGTAAATGAGAGCCGGCCCTTCCGCGCGCTTCGGAATGCTCCCGCTCCATCATCGGCGTCGCGAAAACCGTCACAGGGCCAATAGGGAGCTTGGCAGTCAGGCCTGCCGCGGCGCAGTCAGATGTGGGGGTAGCAAAGGGCTCGTGTGTCCACTCTTGGACCGGTATCAATCCTGCTGATCTGGTCTAGAACGGTGCGATAGGATGCAGCAGCCAGACGGATCAGCGCGCCGTCAGCGGCGGAGGGTCGTCCAGCGCCTTCAGGGCTTGTGATCATGTTCAAAACAGGTGCGGAGGCCTTCGACCGCGTCTCTTTTTCGGTGCGTTCGGCATGGTCATCTGGCGCAGATTGTGCCGATGCGGCTCGACGACATTGACCACTGTACTGGTCTGAACGACCGCTTGCAGTTTTCTGTTGCGCGAAGTTGCGATAGTCCGGTCTTGCCCGCTTTGACCGGGGGAGAGCGGTTTTTTTCAGATGTGCCGTCAAAGTGTCAGCGGCCGCATTGATACGCGCCAAGTGGCGGGATGAGCGGCTCGGATCACTGGAACGGTCAGGGTGATGCCTAAGTGCCATGGCGCGACGAACCCGCCGCACATCTTCGAGCGTGGCATCGTCGCCGAGGCCTAAAACACGTGCGGCATGTTCTGGTGTAGCTGCCATTTTCGCTCCAAAGTGCTGCGGAATTCGTTAAACTTTTTCTTTTATATTATGAAAAATTTGAAACGAATACTCGGATAAGTATTCGTGGTTAACTGTCGTACCGGCCATTAGCACATTGTTATTATTTGGTGGAGGGTGCGGCGTAGAAGACAGAATGCACCGGCGCCTAGACGGTTGTCGCGACCATCGCATCGCGGGCCAACTGTCCCGTTTTTCGCCGAAAAGCATAGCGATTTCACAAGTCTGTACGGCGCGTGTATCAAATCTGTTACGTTCTGCACCTAGCAATACGCTGGGGGGCAGGTGCTGCCTTAGTTAAATTGTAAACACGTCGGATCCAGTGCTGTGTCAGCATTGGTGTTGGTGTCGGTTGCCCCCGCTGAACGATCCTTGCGGATAGAAAGAACCATTTTGGGGGCCACGATACATGACATTCACGCTACAAATTCTTCACGCATCCGACCTTGAGGGTGGGTTGGACGCGATTGAAAACGCGCCAAATTTCGCAGCCGTCGTTGATGCGCTTGAACAGGATGCAGCAGATAACGGTACCGCATCTGTTCTCTTGTCCGCAGGCGACAACTATATCCCCGGCCCCTTCTTTAATGCAGGCGGTGATTTCGGGCTGAGCGCGACCTTTGAAGGATTTTACAACGCGTTGTTCGGACTGATTGATACTTCGGTTCTGGATCCGGCCGCGGACACCAACGGCGATGGGTTTTTCGACAATGCCGAAATCGAGGCAGAGATCACGGCTGGGTCAATCACCTTCGATCAGGTCTACACCACGGATGTGAACGGCGACGGGTTTGCCGATTACTTCGAGGAAATCGACACCGCCTCCGGGCGTCTTGATATCGCGATCATGAACGCCCTTGGTTTTGACGCCTCGGCAGTTGGCAACCATGAATTCGACGCCGGCACGGATGCCTTCGAGAACATCATCAACTACGACAGCGAAGAGGGTAATGCGCTTTCCTCCGGTCGATACGGTACGGTGAACTTCCTGCAGGAAGTCGACACGCCCGGCGCGCAGTTTCCGTACCTCAGCGCCAATCTGGACTTCTCACAAGACTTCGATGTGGGTGCGCTCTTTACCAACGAGATCCTGCCCAACACCGATTTTGCTTCCGATCTGCTGAGCGCGCGGGACAACCCCGCGGACCCGGCAGCGACGGCATCGGATTCCAACGATAGCAAGGTTGCGCAGGCCACGGTCCTTGAGGCCGGTGGCGAGCAAATTGGCGTGGTGGGCGCCACAACCCAGCTCCTGGCGTCGATTTCTTCGCCAGGCGACATTGATGACGTCTCCAACCCCGGCGCAAACGATATGGCGGCGCTGGCCGCTGTGCTGCAGCCAGTGATCGATGATCTGATCGACGGTGCGGACAACACGCTGGGAACAGCCGATGACCTGAACAAGGTCGTGCTGGTCAGCCACTTGCAGCAATTTGCCCTGGAGCAGGAGCTGGCGGGCCTGTTGCGCGACGTGGACGTCATTGTCGCAGGCGGCTCTGATACCATCAACGCAGATGCGCAGGATCGGCTGCGCCCCGGCGACACTGCCGATCAACCCTACCCGGTGATTGTGGACGATGCGGATGGCAATCCGACAGCGATTGTATCGACGGACGGCGAATATTCCTACGTCGGGCGTCTGGTGGTCGAATTCGACAGCAATGGCAATATCGTACCCACCTCGATTGACGAAGATGTTTCAGGCGCCTTTGCGACGGATGAGCAGGGGGTTCTGGACGTCACCGGCGCAGCAACCCTCGCGGAGGCTATCGCCGCCTCGCAGATGGCGACGGACGTCAAGAACCTGACCGAAGAGGTCGCGGGCATTGTCACTGCGCTAGACGGGGATATCGCCGGGCAAAGTGATGTCTTCCTGAACGGCACCCGCGAAGCGGTTCGTACCGAAGAAACCAATTTCGGCAATCTGACCGCAGACGCCAACCTGGCGGCGGCACAGGAGGTGGACCCGGAGGTTTTGGTGTCGATCAAGAACGGTGGCGGTATCCGTGCTTCGATCGGCGAGTTGGTTGATAATGGCGATGGCACATCGTCGCGCCTGCCCACGGCGGCAAACCCGCTGTCGGGCAAGGATGCGGGCGAGATTTCGGAGCTGGATATCGACAACGCGCTGCGTTTCGACAACGGCCTGTCCATTGTCGAACTGACGCCCGACGAGTTGAAAATCGTTCTGGAACATGGCGTGGCGGCCACCGAAGATGGCGCCACCCCGGGGCAGTTCCCCCAGGTCGGCGGTCTGCGGTTTTCGTTTGATCCCAGCGGTGAGGCGCAGGTTCTGGACGGCAGCGGCACTGTCACCACCGAAGGCGCACGCATCCAGAATGTTGTGCTGATTGATGAGAACGGCACCGCGATCCAGCAGATCATCACCGATGGCGAGGTTGCAGTGGGTGCGCCCGCGTCGATCAAGGTGGTGACACTGGATTTCCTGGCCGGTGGCGGCGACGGGTATCCGTTCAGCAATTTCTCCGGCGTGACCGACCTCGGTATTGGCGAACAGCAGGCACTGTCTGACTTCCTGACCGACAACTTCCCGGAGGATGGGAGCACGTCGTTTGATCTGGCAGATACCGATGCGCAGAGCGATACCCGCATTCAAAACCTGTCTGTGCGGGATGACAGCGTCAACGTGCCGCTCGCCAGCGAGGAGCTGCGCTTTGAGATCGTCGCAGAGTTCGAGGGTGAAGGGGGCGAAGGCGCCTCTGAAGTCGTCGTGCATGAGGACGGCAAGCTCTATGTCACCAACGGCGAGATGGACCGGATCGATGTCTTTGACATTGCCAGTGACGCGCTTGCCATGTCCATCGACCTCTCCGATCTCGAAGGCTACGACGGCGTTCAATCCGTGGCGGTCAAGAACGGTGTCGTGGCGGCGGCAGTTGCGCGCGACGTTGTCGAACAGATGGTGTTCGGCGAAACCGTGAACCTGTCGCAATCCGGCTTTGTCGCGCTCTTTGATGCGGAAACGGGCGAGCTCCTATCGCGCGTCGATGTGGGCAACCTGCCGGATCAGCTCACCTTCAACGACGGGGGCACGCAGCTTCTGGTCGCAGGCGAAGGCGAAAAAAACGATGACAGCGACAACGACGACAATCCGCTCGGCACCGTTGCGATTATCGACACAACTGATCCCACCGCGCCGGTGGCAAACGTGCTGGATTTCACCGCGTTCAATGGCCTTGAAGATGTTGCACGTGACGCTGGCATCCGCATTCAGGAAGGGGTGAGCCTCGCCGAGGACGTCGAGCCGGAATACATCGCGATCAGCCCCGATGGCAGCACCGCCTTTGTGTCCCTGCAAGAGAACAACGCCATCGCGAAGGTGGATCTGGAGACCGGTGAGATCTTTGACATCTTCTCGCTCGGCACAGTCGATTTCAGCAGCGAGAGCAAGCTCGATGCAGATGACAACGGCGTCATCGATATCCGCAATTTCGACAATCTGGTGGGCTTCCGTATGGCGGATGCGATTTCCAGCTTCGAGATTGACGGTCAGACCTATATTGCCACTGCGAATGAAGGCGACAGCCGCGACTTTGACGAAGACCGTGTCGAGGATCTGGCCGAAGACGGGCTTCTGGACGACAGCGTCGACACCACCGGGCTGGAGCGTCTTGAGGTCTCCACCATCGACGGGGATACCGATGGGGACGGCGACATTGACGTGTTGCATACGTTCTCCTCGCGGTCGTTTTCGATCTTTGATGAGGATGGCAATCTGGTCTTCGATTCCGGCCCCGAATTCGAACAGATCATCGCCAACCTTGCGCCGGAGCGGTTCAACGATGATGACGGTGACACCGATGGGGACGAAGACCGGTCCGACGCCAAGGGCCCGGAGCCCGAGGCGATCATCATTGGTGAGGTCGATGGGGATACCTTCGCCTTCATCGGGTTGGAGCGGGACAGCGGCGTGATGATTTATGACATCAGCGATCCGGCCAACGCGAGCTTCGTCAACTATATCCCGCCTGCTTTTGTCGACACGACGCCCGGCGGCGATGTGGCACGCCAGGGGCCGGAAACCATCGCCTTTATCTCTGCGGAAGAGAGCACCACGGGCAATGCACAGATTGCCGTGGCCTATGAGATTTCGGGCACAACCGTTGTCTATGATCTGACCGCTGCGGCACCCCGTCTGACCATCTCGGAAATCCAGGGCGCCGGTCATGTCTCCGCCTTTGAAGGGCAGGAGGTGCGCACCACCGGGATCGTCACGGCCATTGATGGCGCGGGCTTCTATCTTCAGGACCCGGAGGGTGACGGCGATGACGCCACCTCCGATGCGATCTTTGTCTTCACCGGGTTTGGCAACACGGATGTTGTCTCTGTCGGGGACGCCATCGATCTGCGCGGTACGGTGAGCGAATTCATCCCGGGCGGTGCTGGATCCGGGAACCTCTCGACCACGCAGATCAGCAATGCACAGATCGACGTCACCAGCAGCGGCAATGCCCTGCCAGCGGCCACTGTGCTGGGGGCTGCGGGCCGGACACCACCGACCGATGTGGTGATTTCGGAGGGCGAATTGCCGGTGAACCTGCAGGACGAACCGGGCACCTTCAATCCTGAAACCGATGGGATCGATTTCTACGAGAGCCTCGAAGGGATGCTGGTCACCATCGACAATCCGACCGCTGTCGGCGCCACCAACCGCTTCGGCGAATCCTGGGTGGTCGCAGATGAGGGTGCGGGTGTGACCTCGCCGACAGGCGGTCTCAACGACCGGGGCGGGCTGACCATCAACGCAAATGCCGAAGGGACCGGGGATCTCAACCCCGAAAAGATCCAGGTGCAATACGACCGCGATCTTCTGCCCGATGGCTTTGATCAGTTTGACGTAACCGTGGGCGATGCGCTGACCAATATCACTGGGGTCGTCGATTACGGCTTCGGCAATTTCGAAGTGCGCGTCACCGAAAGCTTCGAGGTGGAAACCCCCAGTGAGAACGACCGCGAAGTGACTGAACTGGAAGGCACGGATGATCGCCTGTCGGTGGCCACCTACAACGTGCTCAACATCACCTCGGCACCGGCGGATGGTGATGCGGCGCAAATCGCGGAGCTTGGCGAACATATCGCCACAAATCTCGGCGCGCCGGACATCCTCGCCTTGCAGGAAATCCAGGACGACAGCGGCGTGGCCGATGACGGCACGCTGGATGCGGATGAAACGCTGCAGGCGCTGGTGGATGCCATCGAAGCGGCAGGTGGCCCGCGTTATGAGTTCGTGAGTGCAATTGTGGATGAGGATGGCGAGAACGGCGGGGTGCCGGGTGGTAATATCCGCAACGCTTTCCTCTACAATGCGGAACGGGTCGACCTGAAGGAGGTCGAAACGCTCGAATCCGACAAGCTTGCTGAATACGGTGTGACAAACTCAGACGCCTTTGAGGGCACGCGCGATCCGCTGCTTGGCGTGTTTGAATTCAACGGTCACGATGTGACGCTGATCAACAACCACTTCAGCTCCCGGTTCGGCTCGACGCCGGTCTTTGGCGGACCGCAGCCCTTCGTTCAGGCGGGTGAAGCGGAACGCGAACAGCAGGCTTTGACGCTCAACGAAGTGGTGGACGCCATTCGTGCCGACGACCCACAGGCCAAAATCTCGGTCCTTGGGGACCTCAACACCTTTGAGTTCACGGATGAGTTGGCCGAAGATCTGCCAGGTGTCGGCGAATCCAAGGTTCTCACCAACTTGATCGAAAACCTGGAGGGCGACGCGGCCTATACCTTCAACTTCCAGGGCAACAGTCAGTCGCTGGATCATATCTTTGTCACCGACAACCTGCTTGCGGATGCGGAAATCGATGTGGTCCATGTCAACACCGACTTCAGCGATTTTGCTTCTGATCACGAACCGATTGTGGCGACTTTCCTGCTGGAGGACGAGGGTGGCGAAACGCTTGTTGGCGACAACCGCAAGAACGTGCTGGAGGGCGGGGACGGCGATGATCTGATCCTCGGTCTCAGAGGTCATGACATGCTCTTTGGCAACAAGGGGGACGACGACATTTTCGGTGGCCGTGGACGCGACATGATCGATGGTGGGGACGGTGACGATAACCTCTTTGGCGGGCGCGGTCGCGATTTCATCAACGGCGGTGACGGCAATGATGTCATCAGCGGCGGTAACGGCAGCGATACGATCATCGGTGGCGAAGGCGACGACACCATGAGCAGCGGTGCCGGTGCTGACGAGTTCATCTTCTCGGGGATGTTTGGCAATGACGTGATTGCTGATTTCAACAAGAACAGCGATGAGTTGGATTTTGTCGGCGTCGCCCAGGATGAGCTGGCGATTGAAGAGAATGATCTTGGCACTGTGATCACCGCATCAGGCGAAGCGGAAGGCACCGTGACTTTGGTGGGCGTGTTCGATTACGACCACGAGTTCTCTTTCGTCTGAGGGTTGGGTTCCCGCGGATCGCCGGTCGTTAAGGATCTGGCCGGCGGTCCATCACCAGGCTGCAAGATGTCTCCGGTTTGGGCCGGGACATTTTCTAGGGGTGCAACCAGTACATCGGTCGACCAAGATCAGATAGGAAGCCCTGCGCGATATCGGCTGTCATACCGTCCGAAGATCATCAAACCGCATTGCATTGACCAGGCGTTTCTTGCGGTAAGCGGAAGCTGACAGCCCGACATGCCGTTTGAAAGCGTTCCTGAAGCTGGAGGGTTCCGAATAGCCCACTTCCGCCGCGATGTCCTCGATGGTCGTGTCCGTTGTTTCCAGCATCTGCTTCGCTTCTTCGATGCGCAATGTCTGGATGTAATCCGCGGGCGACTGACCCGTGGCACTGCGAAACCGTCGCAACAGGCTACGTTCGGTGAGCCCGGACCTTTGCGCCATGGCCGCTACCGGTTTTGGCACCGCGTAGTTATCTGCTGCCCAAATCTGGGCCTCGGCCACCACCGCGTCCTCATGCTGGCGGCCTGCAATCAGCGATGCATAGTGGAGTTGCCCCTCCGTGTGCGGCTGTAACAGATAGAGCTTCGCCATGTGTCTGGCCTCTTGCTCACCGGCAAATCGACCGATCAGATAGAGCATCAGATCCCCCCAGGCGGAGGCCCCGCCAGCTGTGACCACGCGGTGACCTTCCCCCGCCGGAACGAGAATGCGTTCGCGTCGCAACTGAACCTCGGGAAATGCGCGCGCCATGAAATCGCAAAAGCCCCAATGGGTCGTGGCATCCAGCCCATCCAGCAGGCCGGTGGCCGCCAGCAGAACCGAGCCGGAGCACACCGATGTGATGATGGCGCCATTGGCATGGGCATTCAGAACATAGGCCGCCATCGCGTCAAATTCCGCTGGCATCGGTTGTGATGGGTCCAGATGCAGGTCCGGCACGATGACCAGATCGGGCCGCGCCAGATCACACAGCGCCCCGTCCGGGGTGATGACCCGCCCGTTCACATCGCTGTAGGATTTGCCGTCCAGCGACAGCAGCTTTGCCGCAAAGGCGGGCGCGCGGGGCTCTGCGCCATGTAGCACCTCCCAGTCGCGCCCGACCGACGCCATCACGTCAAGAATGCCGAAGACGGTTGAAGTGCCGACACAGGGCATCGCGAGCACAGCGGTCCGACAAGCCGTTGGTTCATGGGGCATGGGTGTGTCCGATTTTCACCGTTTCGATCTGTTGGCCGCATATCACGACTCAAAAACATCCGGCAATACCACAAGGGACAGACGGGGCATTCCGCTGCGTCGCTCGGAGCAAGATTATGACTGAACACACATCCCTGTTGCCCATTGATGAGGCCAAAGCACAGGATTTCGCAAACCGCATGGTCGGCGCTTTGAACAGCGCTGCCTTGTCCCTAATGACGTCGCTGGGTCACCGCACCGGTCTTTTTGACACCCTCTCGGCGCTGCCTGGCGCGACGTCGCAGGAGCTGTCTGACCAAGCTGGTCTGGCGGAGCGATACGTTCGCGAGTGGCTTGGCGTGATGGTCACGTCAGACGTGGTCGAATACGATCCGCAGAAGCGGTCTTTCACGTTGCCACCCGAGCACGCGGCGTTTCTGACGCGCGCTGCAACGCCCAATAACATTGCAGTGACCAGCCAGTTCATCGGCGTTGCCGCCGCGGTCGAAGAGGAGATGCTGGCGCGCTTTCAGGACGGAAACGGCACGCATTATCACCACTATGACCGGTTTCATGCGGTCATGGCAGAGGACAGCGCGCAAACCGTGGGTGCCGCCCTGATGGATCACATTCTGCCAATTGTGCCGGGTCTCCGTGACAGGTTGCAGGCGGGGATCGATGTCGTTGACGCAGGGTGTGGCGGTGGCCGCGCGATGCTGCTGCTGGCTCAGCAGTTTCCGGCCAGCCGCTTTACCGGGATCGATCTATGCGCCGACGCTTTTGCGGACAGCGCGGCGGAAGCAAAGCGGCTGGGCCTTACAAACCTGACCTTCAGGGCGCAGGATCTGGCCGAGGTCGACACACTGGAACCATGTGACCTGATCACCGCCTTCGATGCGGTGCACGATCAACGCGACCCGCAAGGTCTGCTGGATCTGATTTTCAGATCGTTGAAACCCGGCGGGCTTCTTCTGATGCAGGATATTGGCGGGTCGCGTGATCTTGAGATCAACAAGGAAAATCCATTTGCGCCGCTGCTCTATACAATTTCCCTGATGCATTGCACGCCGATTTCGGTGGGGCAGGGCGGACCAGGGCTTGGGGCCATGTGGGGCGTTGAGACGGCGCAGGAATTCCTGGCATCCGCTGGCTTCCAGCAGGTCGATATGCAGCGCCTGCAGCATGACCCGATCAACGCCTATTTCATCGCGCGAAGGTGACGCCGTTTTGAGTGAGGAGAGTACCAGTGACAGAAGATTTCAAGAACAGTGCAATTGTGATCGGTGCGGGTTTGTCGGGTCTGGCCGTTGCAAAAGAACTCCGTGCGCGCGACATTCCGGTGAAGATCCTGGAGGCGCAGGATCAGGTGGCCGACCCGTGGCGGTCGCGGCATCCGCAATTGCGGCTGAACATCCACCGGCATTACGCCGCTCTGCCCGGCAGGAAGATGACACGGGCGGATGGCACCTTTGTGCGCCGGGACACGGTGGTGCAATTCCTTGAGGAATACGCGCGTGATCTGGATGTAGATATCCATTTTGGCGAATCCGTCAGCGCAGTCGAGCGCGCCTGGGGCGGGTGGCAGGTGGTCACCAACCGGGGCGTGCATCGGGCGGCTTATCTGATCGTCGCCACAGGTCGGGAGCGGTTGTCGGTGATCCCGGTCTGGCCGGGCATCGAAGACTTCGGGGGCGCGGTGATCCACGCAGCCGATTTTGCGGATCCGCGATCCTACGATGGCAAACGGGTGCTTGTAGTGGGGGCAGGAAACTCCGGCACCGACGTGCTCAACCACCTGGCGCGCAGTGCGCCGTCAAAGGTTTGGGTGTCGCTGCGGCACGGGCCATCGATCCTGCCCACGCGGGTTTTCGGGTTCCCATTGCATCGGTTGGCGGGGCTGTTTCTGCACGTCCCAAAATCGTCGCTGGATCCGCTTTTTGCTGCGATCCAATGGCTGGCCTTCGGCAATCTTCGCCGTCATGGGATGCGGCGCCATGTTTCGGGCGGCGGGACGCGCATGCTGCGTGAGGGGGTGACCTTTGCCCTTGATGACGGCTTCGTTGCCGCGCTGAAATCTGGTCGGGTCGAAGCGGTGGCGGAGACCGTCGGATTTACGCCGAACGCCGTAAAGCTCGCTGATGGGCGGGAGATTCTCGCTGACGTGGTGATCTGCGCGACCGGGTACACGACCGGGTTGGCGCCATTGTTCGAAAAATTTGGTGTTCTGGATGCCGAAGGGCGACCGTTGCATCCCACTGGCGAGCCTGATGAGAATTGCCCGGGCCTGTGGTTCACGGGGTACAGACCTCATTTCAAAGGGTTTTTCCATACAGCAAGCGTAGGCGCGCAACGCATTGCAGAGGCAATTAGCGCGTCTGAAAAAAAATTATCGACCGTGAACCGCGTCACATACGGCGCGAACGACTTGGCGCTAAAGGCGCTCAATGTGAATGGAGTTAACGATGACCAGTAAAGTTATGAGCCGCTTGGTACCGCACAGACCGGGCCTGCGGAAGATTCTGCAAAAATGGCTAGCAGACCTGCGCCAACGGCGTGAACTGCGCGCCCTTGATGATTTGCCCGACCATCTGTTGCGGGACATGGGGTTGGACCATCACACCCGCGCAGAACGCAACCGGTTCGGTCGCGATCTCTGGAACTGATCCAAATCTAGAAACCAAATTTGAACAAGAGATGAGACCGATGCTGCACCTGCAAACCCGTTCTGCCACCCAACCGTTCTTTCGGCGTCTTTTCACGACCGTCAGCGCAATTTCAATCATCGCAATGTCCGTTGGCGGCGTGTTTCACGCCAAGGCGGAAGAAAAGACGATGCGACCGGCTCCTTTAACGGATGCGGCCTTCCTCTACGATGGCGCGCCGCCGGAGGCGATGGTTTCTCTGGGCCGCGCTTTGTTTTTCGACCCCATCCTGTCCGGAAACCAGAATATCGCCTGCGGCACCTGCCATGATCCCGCGCGTGGTAGCAGCGATGGTGTCGCCTTGTCGATTGGTGAAGGCGGAACCGGTTTTGGCCCGGATCGGCGCACTGCGGATGGTGTTATTGAACGCATTCCGCGCAATGCGCAGGCGCTGTGGAATATTGGTGCGCGCGAATATGTCTCCATGTTTCACGACGGGCGGCTGGAACCTGATGTCGCGGGCACCTTTGCCAGCGGGTTCTGGAGCCCCGCCCGCGAAGATTTGCCGGAAGGGTTGGATACGCTGCTCGCCGCACAGGCGATGTTCCCGGTGTTATCGCCCTCCGAGATGGCGGGGCAGAAAGGCGAAAACCCGGTTGCAACCGCTGTTGCCGAAGACCGCCTTGGTGATGCCTGGCGTCTGTTGGCCGCGCGTTTGGATGCAAATCCCGGCTACCGGGCCATGTTTGACGCGGCCTTTCCCGAATTGGCATCGGATAGGCCTGTTTCCTTTGTCGCGGCGGCGCGGGCCTTGGCGGCGTTTCAGAGCGTCGCATTCCGGTCCGATGAGAGCCCCTTTGACAGGTGGAGCGCCGGTGACGACACGGCCCTTGATGCGCAGCAGAAGCGTGGATTTGCGCTTTTTAGCGGCAAAGCAGGCTGTGTGACCTGCCACTCCGGTCCTCTGATGACGGATCACGCATTTCATGCGATCGGTGTGCCGCAGGTAGGCCCCGGCAAGGGGCATGGCGCGGATACCGGCTATTGGCGGGCGTCTGGCTTCAAGGATCGGCTGGAGGATGAAGGGCGCTACCGCGTCACCTTTGAAGAAGCTGACCTTTTCGCCTTTCGCACGCCCAGCCTGCGCAACGTCGCGCTGACCGGCCCGTGGGGGCACAATGGTGCCTTTGGTGATCTGGAGGCGATGGTGCGTCACCACCTCGACAGCACCGCGTCACTGCATGCCTACGATGTCGCCGAGGCGAAATTGCTGTCGTTGGATCAGGTGATCGAGGCGAAAGGCGAGGGCTCAAAGCTGCTCTTTCCGCTGGTCGATGTGAAACGCCGCGCGGCATTCGATCTGCGTGACACATGGGTGCACCGATCCGACAACCTGCGCCAAAGGATTGCCGCCGCCGCGCAGATCGATCCGGTGGCGCTGGAGGATGATGAGGTTGATGCCTTGATGGCCTTCCTGCGCAGCCTGACCGATCCGACGGCAGTCGACCGCACACATCTCATACCTGCGCGCGTTCCCTCCGGTCTGCCACCGCAACCCGCCGCTTCGCAGGGTGTGCCCTAAGGCGACCGATCTGCTTTGAACACGCACCCTTACCCCGAATGGTCCCGGATCGATGGCTGACATTCGACCCGGGACGTGCCGACAGCCCAAAACATCAGCTGCTGGCTTTCACCTGGCCCGATCTTATCCCTTTCGGATCGGGCCGTTTTCCAAAAAAAGGCAATTTTGCCAAATCAACTTATGAAGGACTGAAAAATGTATAAATCTCTCTTCTCCGGCGCGTCGCTACTGGTTCTTGCAACGGCGGCCCTGGCTGCGGACAAAGCCGAGCTCGAATTCGATTCCGGGGTTCCGGTCGGATCGGTCGCAAACACCTCGGCGACGCTGGCCACATCCGCCGCGCCTGAAAACATGACTCTGAGCTTCATTTTCCACATTGATGAAGGCATGGCAGAGCAGGACGTCTTCTATGAAAAAGTGCCCGGCTCCGGTGAGGTGTTCCGCCCAACGGCGGCGACCCGCGATATGGAGGCCCCCCTCTATGCACCGGCGGTTCCCGTTGCCCATAATTTCCTGGATACCACGGACACGGGCCCCTATCCGAAAGGTCCCGCGCTGGGCATCACACTGGGTGAGTGGTTCGCGGCCAAAGGCGCGGGCACCTATACCTGCGAGGACGGCGTCGGTGAGGTGGATTTCGCCTTCGAAAACCTCGTGCCGAATGGTGTCTATACAATGTGGCATGATTTCATGGTATGGCCACCGACAGAACCGTTCATCGGCACCTACGATCTGCCTTTTGGCGCACGCGACGGATCGGAAAACGTCTTTGTCGCAGAGGCGGACGGATCGGCGAAATTCATGCGGACGATTTCACCCTGCCTGCAGCTCACCGGAGAACATCTCATGGCTGATCTTGCCGTGGCGTGGCATTCAGACGGTCAGACCTATGGGCCGCTGACCGGCGAATTCTCCACCGTCACACATGTGCAGATGTATGTCGGCCTGCCCAAGCGCGCGGGCATGTAGCCGCAGGTTTCGGGGCGGCAAATGCGCCGCCCCGGTTTTCTGACAAACTGCTAGCTGGTGGGCGTTGTGACGATGATCGAAGATCGTTTGCACTCAAAACGCGCAAGCCAACGACATCCATTCACAACCCCATGCACTCGACCGGTTGGATAAAACCGGTTCAGGCGCCTCGGGCGGCGCCGTCCCCGGCACGGCGCCCGAAAACGGCCCCCGAGGTCAGGCCGGACCCGCCGGGGTAGCCTTCAAAGAAAACGCCGCCAACCATTTCGCCGCAGGCGTATAGGCCGGGAATTGTGTTGCCTTCCTCGCCCATAACCGCCCCTTGCTCAGACACTTTCAGACCGCCGTAGGTGAAGGTGATGCCACCGGTGACCGGGTAGGCCTTGAACGGTGGGGTGTCGAGCTTTTGCGCCCAGTTGGATTTCGGCAGGTCGAGGCCAATCGTGTTCTTGCCGTCAAGGGTCGTGGGGTCAAAGGCGACCTCCTCGTTCACCGAAGCATTAAAAGCCGCCACCGTCTCTAACGCCCGGGTTTGGTCCACCCCGTCCATCCTGGTGCAGAGATCCTCCAGCGTGTCCGCCTGCACGAAATGGGCATCATGGAACCGGTACTCTGCATAGAGCAGATCATCGACCTTTGCGTCGAAAACCTGCCAGGCGAAATTGCCTGGCTGCTCCAGCACCGCCTTGCCGAACTGTGCATAGGTGTAGTTGCGGAAATTCTCGCCCTCATCGACAAATCGAGCACCCTCGGCGTTCAACATCACGCCCAGGAAATAGCAGATCTTGCGGTAGTTCTTGCGCTCCGAGGGGGGCAGGGACAGGCCGCCATAATCCGCCATGTGCAAATCCATCGGCGTGGCGTGGCAACCGGCGTAAAGCCCGTATTGCATTGCTCCGACCCTGCCAGCCATCACCAGACCGTCGCCGGTGTTATGCGGCGTGCCGCGCACCTTTGCCTTGTCCCAATGCCCGCCCATCAGCTCTGCGCGCATGTCGGCACTGGCCTCAAACCCACCGCAGGCCAGGATGACGGCATCCGCGTGCAGGACCCCACCGCCGGTCTCGACGCCGCAAACACGTCCATCCTCCGTGATCAGACCGGTAACGGCGCTGTCGTACCTGATCTCCCCGCCTAACCGTTCGAAGGCAGCCAGTTCCATGTCAAAAAGCCCGACACCTTCGTTTTCCGCCGCAAGCGTCAGCCCACCCCAGAACACATGGCGCCCATTCTTCTCAAAGCTCTGACGGCTGTAGATCGGTTCGAATTTGACACCATGATGTCCGAGCCATTGCATCGTCGGAAGGCTTTCTGAGATCAGGTTTTCCTGTTCTTCAGACAGGGCGCGCCCGCCGTTGAAGGCCAAGAGGTCACTGGCGAATTTGTCCCTTGTGTAACCCCCGAAATCGGTCACAGCGATTTTCGGATCATCGGGGTCTTTGAGCAGCGGCAGCAGGTCATCGGCGCTGTCATAGGCAAATCGCATCGCGCCCGCGGTGTATTTGGTATTGCCACCGGCGAGCGTTTCATCCGCCTTTTCCAGCATCAGGACCTCTGCGCCGGCTTCGCAGGCGGCGATGCCGGCGCAGAGGGCGGCATTTCCCGATCCAACAACGATGACTTGCTTTGACATTTGCGACTCTCCTCAGTATTGCCGTATTGTATCCAGACGTATACAATTTGGAAAGCCATTGTCTTGACCACTCCTGAACCAACGGATCTTTCTCAAGGCGGCGTGGCTTTTGCCAAAATCATGGCGGCGATCCAGGCGGGGGAATTTAAGCCAGGCGACCGGTTGCGCGAGGTTGACGTCGCGAACCGCCTGTCCCTGTCACGCACCCCGGTGCGGGAGGCATTAAGGCGGCTTGAAGCCGAAAACATCATTGAGCACCGGCCGCGTAGTGGCGCTGTGATCCGAACCCTGTCGCGGACCGAGGTGGTCGAGCTCTATGAAATGCGTCTGGTGCTGGAAAGCACAGCGGCGCGGATGGCCGCCAAACACGCTGCCGAGGCCGAGGTTGACGCGCTGGCCGCCCTGAACGCGCAGATCGCCGCCGCCGTGCAAAAACCCACGGTCGCCGCCGCGATCAACCAACAGTTTCACCGCTCGATCCATTTGGCGGCGCGCAACCGTTTCCTGTTGGAATCTGCGCGTGCGCTCAACAACGCCCTTTTGCTTCTGGGTCCCACAACGCTGGCGGATGCGGCGCGGATCCGCACGGTTGTGGATCAGCATGCGGTGATCATTGATGCCATCCGGACCGGGGATGCAGGATCCGCTGCCGCCGCCGCTGAAACCCATTTGCAGACGTCATTGCGCCACCGTCTCATGGTGATGTCCGCATGAAGCAGGTCATTGTATCGCACGCGATCGCAGCCCTTGGCGTGGGTGCGTTTCACGTGCTGCACCTGCCGCTGCCGTGGTTGCTGGGGCCGATCACGGCCTGTCTCATCGCAGCCCTCGCCGGGGTGCCGATGCGCGGGGTCCCGGTGGTCAATAACCTGATGCGGACCATTCTGGGGGTCGCCGTGGGCGCGACCTTCACCTGGGCGCTGGTGGTGACGATGGCAGGCATGTGGACGACGCTGATCCTGGTGCCGCTGATGGTATTTCTCATTGGTCTTATCGGGGTGCCGTATTTTCAGCGTCTCTGGGGGTTTGACTTCGCCACCAGCTACTATGGTGCGATGCCCGGCGGCCTGCAGGATATGCTACTTTTCGGAGAGGAGGCCGGAGGGGACGTGCGCGCGCTTTCCTTGATCCATGCGACGCGGGTATTGGTGATCGTTGTGGCGCTGCCCTTCATTCTCAAGGGCTATTGGGGAGTTGATCTCAGTAATCCACCTGGCGTGCCAGCAACGACGTTGCCGCTTTCGCAGCTGCTCCTGATGGTGGTTTGCGGGATCGTCGGCTGGCAGGGGGCGAAGCGGGTCGGGCTCTTTGGCGCGTCCATCCTGGGGCCGATGATCCTTGCGGGTGTCCTTGCGCTGCTGGGTGTTCTGCAGCACCGCCCCCCTGCCGAGGCAATCTGGATGGCGCAGTTCTTCATCGGCATGACGGTGGGCACAAAATACGCGGGCGTAACCGGCCATGAGGTGCGCCGCGATGTGACCGCAGCGCTGGGGTTCTGTCTGATCCTGCTGGTGCTGACGAGCCTCTTTGTCGAGGCGATCCATCTGCTTCAGCTTGCCCCACCAATGGAAACGCTGCTGGCCTTTGCCCCCGGGGGGCAGGCGGAGATGACCGTGCTTGCGCTGATCGCGGGGGCCGATATGGCCTTTGTGATTGCCCATCACGTGCTGCGCATTGTCGTGGTGATCCTTGGGGCACCGCTGGCGGCGCGGATGTTCAGCCCCAAACCTCCGGGTTGATCATGTTGATGGGCGCGCCATCGGCATAGGCGTTGATCTGGTCAAAGATATCACTGAACTGCAGATCAAATTCATCCTCGGTTACATAGCCGATGTGCGGGGTCGGCAGCACATTGGGGTGTGTCAGCAGGGGATGCGTCGTGTCGGTCAGGGGTTCGCTATCAAAGACATCTACCGCCGCGAAAATGCGATTTCGCGCCATTTCCGTTTCGAGCACACCGGGGGCGATCAGACCGGACCGCGAGGTGTTCACCAACAGACTGCGCGGTTGCATCGCGGCGAGGTCTGCGGCGGTTACGATGCCTTTGGTCTCCGGCTTCAGGCGCACGTGCAGGCTGACGATATCCGAGGTGGCAAAGAAGGCCTCGCGGTTGGCTGCAACTGTTACCCCCTCGGCGGCGGCGCGGGCGCGGCCCTCCGGCGAGGCCCACCATTGCACCTGCATCCCTAGCGCCTCGGCATATCCCGCGACGGCCTTGGCGATCCTGCCGTAGCCATAAAGGCCTAGGGTTCGCCCCCGCAGGCTGCGCCCGACACCCGATTGCCAAGTACCCGCGCGGAGCGAGGCAACTTGCTGGGGGATCTGCCGGTAGCTTGCCAGGATCAGGGCCAGCGTATGTTCTGCGGCGGCATAGGAGGGCGTGTCGGAATGCATGTTCGAGCACAAAAGCACGTTATGACGCGTGCAGGCGTCCACATCGACATGCGGGTAGACGCTGCGCTGCGAAATCAGGCGCAGGTCGGGCAGGTGTTCCAGCAGATCCGCGCCGATCCGCGTGCGTTCGCGGAATAGCACCAAAGCCTCCGCCTGCTGAACCCGCGCCGCCAGGCGTTCCGGGTCAGGTTCATGATCGGTCCACACGGTTACCTCATGCGCTGCCATCTTTGCAAAGCAGGGCAGGGTGCGCAGCGTGTCGAACCAATCGTCCAGAATATGGACTTTCACCGGCTTTCGACGCCGTCGGTGGCCGTGGGGGCGCGCGGGGTCGGAATAAAGACGTCTTCTTCCAGCGAGCGGATCGCCAGCAACACCTTTTGCCGTTCCGCCAGCAGGTGATTGAATTGCGCGTCGCATCCCGAAATCGGGACCGGGTAAGCGCTGATTTCATTACTGAGCAACCGGCGCGCCACGGCAAGTTCTGATTGCGCGGCCAGGATGCAGTCTTCGAACTGATCGGTCATGATGCTTCCTCCTAAATTAATGTATACTATTGTATACTGAAATTAGGCTGCGTCAATCACCTGCCCAGACTGATGCGGGGACATAGACCGCGCCGCTCGCCAGCTTACGGGCGGTACGCACCAATCCGGCGGATTTCACGGCAAAGCCGCTGGCCGTGTTTTCGAAGGCGACATCGACGTCAATGGCACCGGATGGGTGTTCCAAGATAACCCGGGCGGGTGTTTCGTTTGGCAACGCCACATCGGCCACGGTGCCAGGGGTCAGAATGCAAGAGGCGAGGCACTGTGCGCCGGTCACGGCCATGGAGGGGTGGCAATTCCACGGCATAAAATAGCGCGCCGTCATCGTTCCGCCGTCTCTTGGGGGGGCCAGCAGGCCAAACTTCGGCGTGACGGATTGCGACACATCCCCCATCCCCATGCGCAGACCCGCTTCGCGCCGCACCGCTTCCATGCGCGCGAAAAACGCTTTGTTTTCGTCAAGCTCCGCGGCACTTTCATACCCGCTCAGCCCGAAGCTCGCGGCGTTTGCGATCACCATCGGCATAGCCACATCCATGCAGGTGACCTCTATGCCGTCAATCACGTCGATCAGATTGCCGGTGGGCAGGAAAGCCCCGGTCACGCCGCCGACGGTTTCCATGAACTGTAGCGCAACGGGGGCCGCAGTGCCCGGCACCCCGGCAATCTGCGTATCACCGTCATAGCGGACCTGACCACCCGGCGTCTGCACCAGCGCCGCAACCCTGGCCCCGGTATTTACGGCGCGGATGTTGACGGGTGTCTCGTCTTTGCGCGCGGGAACCAACCCCATTTCGATGGCCGCGGGGCCGACGCCCGACAGGATATTGCCGCAGGTGGGTTTGAAATCGACAAGCCTGTCCTCGACACTGACCTGTGCAAATAAATAGTCGACATCCGCCCAAGGGTCGTCTGATTGCGAGAGCATCGCGACCTTGGTCGTGACCGCCACGCCGCCGCCGATGCCGTCGATATTGATCGGGTGGCCTGACCCGAGCATGGCGATCAGCACCTCGGCCAGGGTTTCAGCATCCTGGGGCAGATCGGCGCGGTTGAGGTAGGGCCCGCGCGAGGTGCCGCCGCGCATGAAGAGGAACGGAATTGCGGTCTGGGTCATGGGCGTCTGCTCAGGTCATGGGCCATGGCAAATCTGCATATTCCTGCAGCAGGCCAGGTGGAAAATCGCGGTTGAGCAGCCAGGCCATGCCACACATGAAGGCGAGGCCGACGGCAGTATAGATCGCGGCATAGGCGGTGCTGACGCGGGCACGCAGCTTCATGAAGCTGAAGAGGAAAGCGGTTAGCGCGAGGATGAACCCGAAAAGCGAGGTCAGGATCAGCAGCCCGGCAAACCACGCCAGCGTCGGCCAAAGCCCATGGGCAGCATCGGCCTCCTCCCCGCTCTTTTCGCGATCGGCAAAGATCGTATCTGTTTCGGGCTTCAGCATCATGGTGATGATCAGGATCGCACAGCCAACGAGGCAGACCCCGGCGACAAACATCGGGAAGGTCCGGTCGCGGCTGAAGCTCGGGATCGAGGCGGCGTCATAGAAGGCGTAGGCGATATAGCCGGTCACCACGAGCAGCATCACGAAGGGCGCACGCTTTGAGCCGGATTGTACGTCGCCTTCGGCCATGATGTTCTTGGCCTGGCGCAGCCCCATCACGACAGAGATTACAGTGATGATCAGCAGGACGATGACGATCGGGCTGAAGATGTAGTCGAGCCCGTCCTCGAAGCTTTTCCGGAACCGCGATTGCGCGATCTGGAGCGCCTGGTTGGCGTAGTTCTCTGCAGGGGTAGAGAGCACAAATCCGATCAGAAAGGCGGGCCGCGACCAGTCAAAGCGGCGCATCATCAGACCCAGAAAGCCGATGGCGAAGAGGGCGACGAGGTCCATCAGGTTCTGACCCGACTGGAAGGCGGCAAAGCTGATGATCATGAAGAGGAATGGCGCCAGCAGCGCGAACCGAATGGTCGTCAGTTTCGCAATGCCGCCGGAGGCCGCGATGCAGATAATGGTGCCCACCACATTTGCCAGCGCGAGCAACCAGACGATGGAATAGGTGATGTCGAGGTTGTTTTTCAACATGGCCGGGCCGACCTCAATCTGACCGGAGCCGAGAAGCGCGATGGCCCCGATGAAGATCGCCATGGAGCCGGAACCGGGGATGCCAAAGAGCAGGGTTGGGACGAGGCCGCCGCCTTCCTTGGCGTTGTTGGAGCTTTCCGGGCCGATCACGCCGCGCACTTCGCCTTTGCCGAAGTTGGACTTGTCCTTGGTCGTCTGTACCGCGTGCCCGTAGGCGATCCAATCCACGACCGACCCGCCCAAACCGGGGATTACGCCGACGACAACGCCGATGATCGAACACCGCACGGACAGCCAGATGTTGGCAAACCAGTCTCTCACACCTTCAAGCCATCCACCGCCCAGTTGCGGCTCACTGGAGATGGCGCGGTCCTGGCGCAGCAGCGAGACAATCTCCGGGATGGCGAAGATACCAAGGCCGACGATCACCAGTTTCAACCCGTCGGTCAGATAGGGCAGGTCGTAGGAGGACATACGCAGATCGCCTGAGGAGGCCCCTTCGCCGATGGTACCGATGAGCATGCCAAGACCCGCCGCCACGATCCCCTTGATCGCCACGCGGCCCGCTAGAATGCCCACCATGGACAGGCCAAAAATCGTGATCATCAAGAGCTCTGGCGTGCGGAATTCGAGCACAATCGGGCGCGCGATCAGGATGAAAATTGTCAGGAAGCTGGCGCCCACCAACCCGCCGAAAAGCGAGGAGGCAAAGGCAGCGGACAAGGCCCGCGCGGCCTTCCCTTTCTTGGCCATGGGAAAACCGTCGAGCACCGTCGCCTGCGAGGCGGATGATCCCGGAATCCCCATCAGGACGGAGGCAAAGGTGTCAGAGGTCGGCACCACCGCGACCATACCCACCATCAGCGCAAGGCCCAGAATCGGATCCATCCCGAACATGAAGGGCAGCAGCAGTGACAGACCGGCAATCCCGCCGAGCCCCGGAAAGACCCCGATACACAGGCCCATCACAACGCCAAGCACCAGATACCCGAGCACGACGGGTTGCAGGATCAACCCCCATGCATCGCCCAATGCGGGCAACGCCTCCATGATGACATCCATGAACTCTCTCCCTGCCTTGCTTGGAAAAGCGCCCCGACCGTTGGCCGGGGCGCTCAAAAAACAAGGCCTAGTTCAGCGAAACGCCGTATTTTTCCTGCAGCCAATTGACCACGAAGTCCTTGGCTTCCGGCGTCACATTGGTGCCGCTTTGCAGCGCTGTTTGCGCGGCGTCACCGGTCATTTGCGGGTATTTGCCCAGACGTTTGCCGGAGATTTCCGCGAAGTCGGCCCGCGCTTTCACCGCTTCAAAGGCGGCGGTATAGGTTGCGATGGCATCCGCCGTCGCACCTGCTGGCAAGAAGACCATCTTCTGGGCGGGGAATCCCGCGATGAAGAATGCCTTCCAGGCATCCCATTTTTCGCCGGAAGTTTCACAGCCATCGGTGGCCTCGCATACTTCCTTGAAGGTGGGAATGTCCGGGAAGGTCGGGTCCCGCACGATATTGCCCGCATCATCCAACGCGCCCCAGGTCATCATCGGCACGGCGGTGCCCGCCTCGACCAGCGGGGTCACACCCGACAGATAAGAGGAAGACGTCTGATAATCGATGTTCGCCTCACCCCGTTCAAACATCAGGCGTCCATCGCCGCGACCTTTGATGCCCATGACGCTCTCGACATTCAGCCCCAGCATTTCCCAGGCCAGCGTGGGCACAAGATCGAGACGGGTCGCGCCCTGATTGCCGTAGATGAAATCTTCGCCCTGCAGCGGTGTGGCGCTCAGCCCGTCCATCTTTGCAGCCAGATCCGGTGGCAGATAGGCGACGCCACCGGTACCCGAGGCGAGCACCACGTTCCAGTCGGCGTAGTTGTATTTCACCCGTGGATCGCTGAGCAGGAACGGAAATTGTGTCGAGCCGCTGGAGCCGAAGATCAGCGTGCCATCGTCATATTCCTGCTCCTGAAAGAAGTTGGCGCCTTTGGTCGATCCGGCACCGGGCATGAACTTCACGACGACGGTGGGCTCGCCTGGTAGCGCCTCAGAAAGCAGCGGCGCGTAGAAGTTGGCCCATTTGGCCGATCCGCCGGTTTCGGAGAAGGGGATGATCCACTCAACGGTCTTGCCGCTCAGATCGATGCCGTGGCCGCCCGCATGGGCCTGAAGTGAGAAAGTCGCAGCAGCCGCGGCCACAAGGCCAACCGCCACGCGACGCGTGGTTGTGATTAAGGACATATGTTCCTCCCTGATATGTGGCGCTTCCTTTCGCGAAGACGCCATGCAAAATCGCCGGTCTTGTCCCGGACCGGTTGATGTCACAAAGGTTACCTGCGAACCTTGCACGAAACTTTCAGGCTTCAAAAAAGATGCGGATCACCCTCGTTGAAGACAACATTGGCCTCGCCAAAGGCATTGCCTACCGGTTGCAAGACACCGGGCATGCGGTCGATTTGTTGCACGATGGGCACGAAGCCTCGGTGTTTTTGCGTGACGATACCTCTGATCTGATCATCCTCGATATCAACCTGCCGGGGATCGACGGGCTGGCCCTGCTCAAGGAACTCAGGGCGCGCGACGACGGTCGACCGGTGATTTTGCTGACCGCGCGGGCGGAGACCGAAGACCGGGTCATTGGTCTGGATGCCGGCGCCGATGACTACTTGATCAAACCTTTCGAGATGGCGGAGCTGGAGGCACGCGTGCGCGCATTGACCCGGCGGCGTGCGGTGCCGCACCGGCAAACCGCGCAAATTGGCGCGGTGAGTTTCGACGCCGCCGCGCGCCAGCTTTTTGCCGATGACGCGCCCTTGGAATTGCCGCGTCGTGAGCTGTCGGTCTTTGAATGCCTGTTGTCGGCAGAGGGGCGATTAGTCTCCAAAGCGGCCCTGTTGGACTATGCCTACGGCGTCGGCACAGATGTCGATGAGAAGGTCGTCGAGGTCTATATATCGCGTCTCAGGTCACGGCTAAAGCCTTATAGTATTGGAATAAAATCCCAGCGTGGCCTGGGGTACCAAATGCGTTACGAGCCCGAGGCATGAAAGCTCAATCGCTGCGCGCACGGCTGATCCTGATCATCCTGACGCCGCTTTTGCTGATCTCTGTCGTTGCCACGGCCTGGCAGTTTCACAACACGACCGACCGTGCTGAGGAGATCTTTGACCGCGGCTTGCTTTCGGCGGCGCTTGCCATTTCCCGTGACGTCGCGGTGTCCGGCGGCGATGCGCTCAGCCCGGCCACGCGCCGGTTGGTGAGCGATACCTCGGGCGGTGAACTCTTTTACCATGTCTTTGCGCCGGACGGCGTGTTCGTCACCGGCTATGCCACCCCGCCGGTGTCGCCTTTCCCGGTCGCCGCAGGGCCGCAGGAACCACAATTCTATGACGCGGTTTATCAGGGTCGCGATGTCCGGGTGCTGCGGTTTCAGGACGCGACGGTCATCGACAATGTCTCCGGACTTTTCACCATTACCGTTTGGCAGGATACGCAGGTGCGTGCCGGTTTCATCCGCGATGTGGTCCTGCGCGTGTTTGGCGTGATCGCCCTGATGGTGGTCAGCGTGGCCTTGGTTGTCTGGTTCGGTGTCGGTCTGGGATTGCGGCCCCTGCTGGATCTGCAGGAGGCCATTGCCCGGCGCAATCCGAATGAGCTTGAGCCGATTCGCCGCAATGTACCGGTTGAGGCACAGGGGATTGTCTCGACCCTGAACACGCTGCTGGACCGAGTGTCCCGCCGGATCAGTTCCAAGGACGAATTCATTTCAAACGCAGCGCACCAACTGCGCAACCCGATTGCGGGTGTGCTTGCGCTGGCCGAAGCGGTTGAGAAAGCCCCCACACCGGAGGCTGCAAAATCCCGAAGCTCCGAATTGATCGCCGCTGCGCGCCATGCAACCCATCTGACTAACCAGCTGCTGTCCTTTGAGCGTGCAACCGGGTCAGATGTGGCCCTGAACGGTGAGGTTTTAGACATCGATGCGCTGATTGCGCTGGTGGTGACCCGTTTTGAACAGCAGTACCCGGGCTATACTGTCACGGTCACATCTGACCGGAAAACATCGCACCATCACATCTGGGGCGATCCCGTGATGCTGCAGGAGGCGTTTTTGAACCTGTTAGCAAATGCCGTGGTCCATGGTGGCCCGCAGGTCTCGCGCATAGATCTGCGCATTTCCGCCTCAGATAAAGCCATCGAGATCATCGTGGAGGACGACGGTATCGGCATTGACCCTGCTGACCATGTTTTGGCCATTGGTCGTTTCAGCCAGGCCAAAGCCGGTCCCGGCAGTGGTCTGGGGTTGCCAATCGCAGCGCGCGTGGTCGAGAACCACAAGGGCGCGTTGCAGATAAAACCCAGTACCTCCGGCGCGAAGATACAGATTTCCCTGCCTGTCTGGCGGGATCTGGATGCCGCGCGGCCTGCGGCGCCGTCGCACCAGCGTCATCTGTCTCAGACCTGAACCCTCAGAGGGGTTTGCAACTGCCCCACCCGTTCCCGAAGAAACACAGATCAAAGCGGGGCGGCGCTGTCTTCCGGGAAGCCTGCGTTTCGCATCAGATCGAGGTAATGCTCTAAGTCCTTAGGTCTGAGAAAAGGTTCAACGCGTTCCGTGCGCGCAACCGACGTCTGCGGCGCTGCGGCCAGAACCTTTTCACGCGCGGCCTCGGCTTCCTCGGTCCGGCCGAGCTTTGCATAGGCGAGCGCCAACAGCTCATAGGTGCCCGTTGTCTTGGGGGAGCGCCGTTCCATCACCTCCGCCGTTTCCGCATAGCGCCCGGCGACAAGATGCGCGAAGGCCAGATCCCAAAGGTACCAGCCGGGGTAGCGCGGGTTCCGCTCCATCGCGCTTTCGATGAACTCGATCCCCTTGTCGGGCTCGCCAGCGTAGGTCAGCGCCCAGCCAAGATGCACCAGCATTTCGGCATTGTTGGGATTAAGATCGATGGCCTGCTGATAGGCGGCCAGCGACTGCTCATGCCGCCGCTGATAAAGACGGATCGCCCCCATCGTCCAATGCCCGTAAGGGTCATGCGGGTCGATCTCAATGGCCTTCTCCGCCCGGCGCTCCGCTTCGAGCAGCGATTGCTCCGGCGCGTCGCTCCAGCCGTTGCGGAAATCCTGCAGATAGGCCCAGCCCGCATAGGCATGCGCGCGCCCGTAGAGCGGATCGATCTCCAGGGCGCGGTCGAATTCCGTGATCGATTGCAGGGTCTCTTCCGCACGGTAGCTTTCAAATAAAACCAGCCCGTTGAGAAAGTGATCATAGGCGGCCAGGCTTGCGGTCGGCATCCGCTGCACCCGGGAAAGCTCGCTTGCGCGCAGCTTGCTGTTGGCCCCATCTGCAATGCCCACAAGGCGGACGACTTCGGTCACGATCTCGTTTTGCAGCACCAAGAGATCGTCCGCCGGGCGTTCAAATCGCTCGGCCCAAACGGTCTTGGACGTGGCGGCTTCATAAAGCTGCACATTCACCCGGACCGTCTTGCCATGCCATTGCGCGTCGCCCGACACAACGTAGCGCGCGCCCAATTGCCCGGCGATCTCCAACGGCGACATGCCCTGCGCGGCATAGGCAAAGGTGGTGTCGGCGGCGTAAACCAGAACGGTGCTGAATTGCGACAGATCGGTCACCATGTCGCGTGCGACAGCCGTGACAAAGGCGGTTTTTTCTGCGTCGGCTTGGCTGAAAGCAAAGGGCAGAACGGCCACCGACGGCAGGTTTGAGATGGAAGGCGGGGCAGAGACGCTTGCGACCATCCGGTTGCCGGGCATGAGCACCAGCCCCGCAACTAATGAAACCAGCAACACCGCCACGGCAATCAAGGCCATGCGCCTGACCGGCCGTCTCGGCTCCGGTTCGACATCGGCGGCGCCAATTTCTTTGAGAAGCTGCATCTTGGTCCGGACGCCAAGCTTGCGGTAGATGCTGTTGAGATGGGTGCGGACGGTCGCCGGCGCGATACACAACCGCTCGGCGATCTCCTTGTGGCTCAGACCGTCCACATAAGCGCGTGCAATTTCGCTTTCTCTCTTTGTCAAAATCTCTTGGCCGGGCATCGGGGCGCGCCTTTCAAAGATACCCCCTGATCCTAGCAGTAACCGCAGAATGGGTCAAAATGCGTAGGGAAAATACGCCATTTGAACGATGCCAATTTCCAGGAATGCAGACCAGGCTTGAAGGGCGGCATTCATAGCCTGCGTCCGCCCATTGTTTTCAAACCTCTTAGCATCGGGAATAGCGTAATGACTTTCCAAAGACCTTCTCATCACGTCTCTTCAAACATACTGCGCGTGACCATCGCGCTGATCTGCGGGACCGCAATCGCGGCCACAGCAGTCAGCGCGCAGGACAGAAGCAAAGCGCAGCTTGAACCGGAGCCGATGGTGACCGACCGCTCCGTTATCGCGGGGACGGTCGGGATGCCGATGCTTTTCACCTTTGATCCCAAAGCGGTGGAGGACGGGCCGCATGAGCTTGCCCATGACATCCTCACCGGGCGCAGCCTTGTGGTGACGTTCAAGAACGGCAAATCCGAGCGCGCGTTTCTGAAGGTGCCGTTCAGCGGACGCATTGATCTCAAAAGGACAACGGGCTTGAACAGCTGTTCGACAATCCACTGCGCCACCACGCAGGTGCCGACCTGCTTTGAGCTTCCAGAGGGTGGATGTACCTGCGTCTGCGGCGGCAGCTTCAAGGCGCTGGAGTAGGATCATGCGTCAATCTGATTTCACATGGGTCAGCTTCCAGCAGGACTTCAATTCCGCGACCACAGATGCCAGTCGCGGCTTCAAGATCGACGGCACCCCGGTTGGGGTCGGATACCTGTTGATCCAGCAGTTTGATGTCGAAGCTGACACGCACCGCATTTTGATCAATGGCACGCCGCTCGACGGATTCGACCTGGCCAGAGACAAGACGGATCGTGTCTGGACGACCTGGATGGATGGCATCCCGCCCGGGGTTCTCAAGCGGGGGTCCAATAAGATCAGCATTCTGCGCGACCCCCAAGCCAGCGAGTTCTTTCGGATTGGCAGCGTCGCCATCCATTGGCGCGAAAACGGATAAAGGAGCGATCTGATGAACAAGACTAAAACCGCCCTATATTACCGTCCAAACTCCGCCACGGTGGACGATGAGCTCTTCGACGATCTGGCCAAAAAACATCCCGGGCGCGGGCGGCCGAGTGATGTCGGCATGCTGGTGCCCGATATTGCCTATCTCAAAATCGCAGACTGCGATGAAGAGCCGCCAGGCCGCCGTCCGGGGGTGTCAGAGCTTGTGCCCCGGCCCGCGATCAAGGTGGATGGGGGCCCGCAATTCAGCATCGACGCCTTTGCCGACGGTATCCGGCTTCGGCTCAACAATCGCAGCACGGGCTGGGCCTTTGTCATCAATCAGAACGGGCAGGAGGCCATCTCTGATGCAGGCGGCAACGCCACGGTTGCGGGTGATCTCGATGGAGCCGGTACGATCTTGAGTGCGCGGCCCTTCACCCCGGACACCCGCGTGAATGTGGCCAGTGTCTCCAAAACGATCACGGCGGTTGCGGTGCTGCGCCTGCTGCGGGCAACCGGCAAATCCGTCACCTCCAAGATCTGGCCCTATCTGCCCGCCGGTTGGCCGGTCGAGGCCTCGGGCGTCGCGGATCTGGAGTTTCGCCACCTGCTGACCCACCGCACCGGTTTGACCACCCAGAACGCCGCCTTTTCCCAGACGCTCTCCGATGGGGGGCTGCAAACCGCGCTGTTGCTCGGCGCAGACCCCGGTGCGCCCTACGCCTACCGAAACGCCAATTTCGCGCTGTTCCGCCTGATCATTCCGGCCCTGTGGCGCGAAGCGGGGAACACCGGCGCCGATAACGACACCGATGTCGGGGCCGCGTTTTTCTATGCGGCTTACATCATTGACCAGATGTTCGGTGAGATGGGCGGTGCGATCGGGGAGAATGCATCAACCAGTGTGCTCGATGACCCGCCCACGCGTTACTATGCGGCGGCGGGTACTGCGCAAGGGATCGAGTATCCAAATTGGGCGCTGCTTGCGGGGGCTGCCGGGTGGCATTTGTCGGCGCGCGAACTTGCCGCCTTTTTGGCCTTCATCACCTATGATGACGATGTTCTGGACGTCGCTTCGCGGGCGCAGATGGACAGCCTGCGCCTTGGGTGGCAGCCAACGGGCACCTACGATGGCAGGTTCGGTGATTATCGCGGTCACTCGGGCAGCATCCGGTCGACCGTCAATGGCGTCACCGGCAACGTCCGCACCGGGATCATGAAATTCGGCATTCAGGTCGAAGCCGCCTTTGTCGCTAATTCCGCCATACTTGGGGTCAATGCACCCGTTGCCGACCTTTTGGCGGATGCTTTTGACGCGGCCTGGGGGTGACGCGCAAAAGCGCGGCAAAAATCCGCAAAACCGCGCAAATCGCATGCCAAATTGACGTCGATCAACCCAATCCGGAATTTCCGCATCAGTCTGCAATCAAACCTAATTTCTGATGTGGAGCGTTGGCATATGCAAAAGACGATGAAGGCTGCGGTGGTCACCAAACTTGGTGATCCGCTGGATATTCGCGAGGTCGATGTTCCCGAAATCGGGCCCGGAGAGGTGCTTGTCCGGGTGCGGGCCTCGGGCGTCTGTCATACCGACCTACACGCCGCGAACGGCGACTGGCCGGTAAAGCCAACCGCCCCTTTTATCCCCGGTCACGAAGGTGTTGGCGAGGTCGCGAGGCTCGGCACGGGCGTCACCCATCTGAAGGAAGGCGACCGGGTGGGGGTGCCCTGGCTGCACACGGCGTGCGGGCGCTGCGAGCATTGCTCCGGCGGCTGGGAGACGCTGTGCGAAAGCCAGCAGAATACCGGGTATTCTGTCGATGGCGCCTATGCGGAATTCGTCAAAGCGGATGCGAATTATGTCGGGCATATTCCGGATATGCTTGATTTCGGACCAGCCTCCCCGGTGCTTTGCGCCGGCGTCACCGTCTACAAGGGCCTCAAGGAAACCGAAGTGCGCCCGGGCCAGTGGATTGCGATTTCAGGGATCGGCGGCCTGGGACATATGGCGGTACAATACGCAAAGGCCATGGGCATGAACGTGGTCGCGGTGGATGTCGCGGACAGCAAATTGGATCTGGCGCGATCTCTGGGCGCGGATGAGGTGATCAACGCGGCCAAGACCGACCCTGTGAAGGAAGTCGCTAAGCATTTGGGCGGCGTTCACGGCGCATTGGTTACGGCCGTGAGCACTAAGGCGTTTGCCCAGGCCACAGGCATGCTGCGCCGTCACGGAACCATGTCGCTGGTGGGGCTGCCGCCGGGGGATTTCCCGCTCCCGATCTTCGAGGTGGTCTTGAAGCGGCTGACGATTCGCGGCTCCATTGTCGGCACGCGTCTTGATCTCTCGGAGGCCCTGTCCATCGCCGCAGAGGGCAAGGTGTCAACGACTTACAAATGGGACAAGCTCGAAAACATCAACGCGGTGTTTGATCGGATGCGCCAAGGTACAATCGACGGGCGCGTGGTGCTGGAAGTCTGACTGCGCGCCCAACTGCTATCGGTGATGTGACGAAGAATGCTGCGCCCGAGCGCCAGTTATGCTGCAAATTCGGTGGTAGCATATCGCTGGTCAGGCGCCTTTTATGCCGAGCATTCCGCTGGCTAGGGGGTAGGGCGCTGCTACGAATTCTGCGGATCGTCATGGCCTGAATCGACATGATTTCAAGCTTGAAACAGCCTGTTCTCTGAGAGAGTTTTAGGCTGCGTAGCGGCCTTGCACCAAGCGCACTGATGCGCTGCCAGACCAGCGTATATGCCAGCTCGAAAGATCGGCGGGCCGGTGCGTTGTGTCGCCCTCGGCCTCTTACCTCTCGCCGTGCGATTCTCGTCAGGATAGAAAATCTCACATTTCTGTGATATGCTTTCCCCTATTCTAGTGATTTTTTGACAAGCTTTTTCCTCAGAACGATTGTTCGGAGTAGGCGCCATGGGTTCTTCGCTCACCCTCAAATTAGCCAACGCGATAAATGACATTTCTGCAGCCGGAACCGACAGCCGCGCGCATCTCGACCTGGAAGAGATCGGTGATCTTTTTGCGCCGCTCATCCCAGAGCGCATTGAGCGCCGACGCATCATTCGACCGGAAGACCTCTTTGTCGCTGATTTGGTGCTGCACAATCTGAGCGTGACGCCTGGTCCACCCCAACGGCTGATCCGCACGATACAATCGCGACCGGCACATCTGTGCCTTGGCCTTCAGGGCCAGCATTTTGGCGAGGAAACGCTGGTCACCGGTGCGGCGAATGGCATTCCCTCCGATCTGCTTTCGGGAGAGCTGGAAGTCCCACCTCCGGCACCGCGTGTGATGCGTGCGCGGCTTGCGTACCCTAGCCGTGTGGTCGTGCGCATGCCGCAGACGCAGATGGCGCTGGACTACACGGTGGATGCCATCCTCAAGGCCATCACTACCTGGCCGCTCAACCTTGATCCGCTGGCGCGCAGCCTGCCGGTCTTCGCCGAGTTCGGGGTTGCCGAACTGACCAAGACGGATCTTTCTGATCTGGTAAAAGTCGACGCCTTGCAGAACGCGGTTTCCGCCTTGCAGCCGTTGAAGATGGACCTGCAGGATATGTTGAGCGAACTGGACGCCGCACCGGTTGCCCGCGGGGCCATTCGCGATGCGAGGCGCAGTGCCGCGGGGGCCCTGTCAACCAGATCCGCCGGGTTGGTTGGCGGTGCTGCAACCGATGACGCGACGGCGTTTCGCGCCAGGCTGGATGCAACACGCGGTCTGGATGACACCAAGAAAGCACTTGGCACGGCGCTCTTTGAGGTGCAACGCGCCAAGGACACAGCGGAGCGGATCTCAGCCCAGCAGACATCCGATCGCCTCACGGTCGCGGAAATATCGAAAATCTCGCAGGTGCTGATCTATGCGCTGCTGCCGCACCGCCCCGGCCATCTTGTCACCTCGCTCGAACTGCCCTATCGATTGCTGCAAAGCCCGCATTCGAATGCGTCTTTTGTGCATCCAACCGCACCGGTGACGCTCTCTGATCGGACCGAGCTGTGGCGCACGACCCTGATGCGGCGCACGATGAGCGATCCTGCCCCGATCGGACCGAATGGGTTGCCGATCACCGTGATGTGGAGCCCGGATTACACTGGATCGGCAGCACCGAAGAAAGACCCCTTCCGGATGTCGCTGGCCCCACGCCATCGCGATGATCTGGTGCGGCTGATGTCGGGACATACCGAACAATTGGCAACCACCGGCAAGAGCTACACGCCAACGCCCGCGCGTGCCCGACGTCTGCAGCTCTCCGCCTGGGGCGGTGTGTTAGAGGCGGACGGCGAGTGGATGGTGGATGTCCAGGGTGTCGACACCGAGGAGTGGAAACACGATGCCTCCTACGGGCGCGATGAATTTGTGCGCGTCGTGGAAGGCGGGTTTCTCTTTCCCTTCGGGCACCGCGCCGCCTTTGTCACCCTGACGCAGCGCGAGATCGAGGATCACACCGCGTCTGGCTGTGGCGCCTTTCTGCGCCAGCGCCGTTTCATCGTGCTGCGCGAGGCGGTGAAATCCTTTCCCGCGCCGGGCATGGTGCATGACGGGCGTAAGCTGCCGTTCAAAACCATCACCTGCCTGACCAGGAAAACGCCTGCCCTCGACAGCCCGTCAAATGCCCTGTCGAGCGTGGCGGGGCTGAATGAAATGCAGGCCTTCTGGCCGGTCGCCAACAATGAAGGCAGCCCGTTCCGTTTCGAATTCGAAGCGGTGGATATTTCCGGCCGACGCACGACTTTCAAAAGCAATGTGATCTTCGTCTTCAAATCCCTCGCCTTTCCGCCTGCGAACCAGATCAACAAGGTACAGACCGGATTTGCCGGTGCGGGCTCACCGATCAACGACCGCAGCCGCGTGCCCTTTGAAGGGCAGGTGGTGCGCATGGCGCCGGTGGGCGACGGCACGCCGGGCGATGTGGACGTGCCGTTGGACGAGATCGTCTTTGAGGGCACCAGCGCGCAAGGGCAGACCCCGCCGTTTCATCCTGCCGTCAGATGTGCGGATGCACGGCTCAAAGCCCTGGAAGGGGTCACCGGAAAAACCGCCTCCGAAACGGTGGAATTCGAGAAAAGCACCTATTTGCCGCAGGGCTATACCAACAATCCCTGGCGCGTGTTTCTGGAGCTGAAGACACCTTTCAAGGTCGATATGGGTGGGGATGTTCCAACCGATAAAGTGGGCGGTATCGGGCAGCCGACGCAATCGCTTTCGGCGATCTCCAACGGGTCGGGGGCTGTGTCAGGATCGGTGTCGGCGCTGACGGGCGGCAATGTCGATCCCGCCGATATGTTCCCGGAGGCGAAAATCCTTGGTGGATTTGATCTCAAGGACATCATCGCACCCTTTGTCGCCGGTGCATTGGGGCAGGTGCCGGGGTTCAAGACCGAAGAGTTTCCCGACAAGATAGTCACCAGTTGGAACTATAAAGACGACAATATCACCGCCTCCATTCCCGGGCTGGTCTTTGGCGCGGGCGGGCAGAGCACGCTCGAACTTGGGGCCAAGCTCACCGCCTATTTCACCTATCCGGATCCTGATCTGGGGTTCAAGAACAAGGACGGTGACCCGGCACCTGATTTTGGCGCGGGCACCGACCCCGGCTGGAAGGATCCGGAGGCGGAGGCGACCGGCAAGCTGACCAACTTCAAGCTCGATTTCTTTGGTTTCGTGATCGTCTGGTTTGATGAATTCAGCTTCAAATCCACGGTCAAAAAGAAATTCGACCCCAACCCCAAGCTGCATGACACCGACCCTGTCGTCTTTGGCGGACCGCTGGAATTCATCAATACGCTCAGCGAGCTGATCCCGTCGGGTGGGTTCTCCGATCCGCCGATCATCAAGCCCGGCCTGACCGATTTGCAGGTGGGATATGATTTCAAACTGCCCAACGTCGAGGTTGGTATTTTCGCGCTGAAAAACATGAAGATCGGCGCGATCCTGACCATCCCGTTCCAGGGCGACCCGGTGGCGCTCAAGTTCTTCTTCAACACCCGCGAAGCGCCGTTCTTGCTGACGGTTTCGATGTTCGGCGGCGGCGGCTTCTTTGCTCTGGTCACGACGGCGGACGGTATTCAGGAGGTCGAGGCCGCCTTCGAGTTTGGCGCCTTCGCAAGCTTTGACATTGGCGTCGCGTCGGGCGGGGTCTATGTGAAGGGGGGCGTTTATTTCCATTGGAAAACCGATGCGGTCACGCTGGAAGGCTATGTCGAGATGGGCGGCGAGCTTTCCGTCCTGGGGCTAATCTCTGTCTCCGTCACCTTCCATCTGTCGCTGGGCTATTACAAGGAAGCGGGCAATTCCTACGTCAAGGGGCAGGCGACGCTGACCGTCGAGGTCGAAGTGCTGTTCTTCTCGGCCTCGGTCAAATTGAAAGTAGAGCGGAAATTCTCCGGCTCTCCGGGCGATCCAACCTTTGCGCAGCTTATTCCCGACGCCACCGTGTGGGAAGATTACTGCTCGGCATTCGGATAGAGGGAGGAGATCATGGCGGACCGCACCCAACGCGTCATCTGGACGGCACTGCCCAACGGAGTGAACGAAGCAGGCCAATTGCAGATCACCGTACTTGCCTCTCCACGGCTCGTCGCGCTGAACGCCCCGGTCGAACCCTTGCAGGAATGGCCGGATTTTACGTCCTGGGCAGACAAGATGCTGCAGGCGGAGTTCACGGTTTTCCTTGGCGGCGCCGATGCCCGGGCGAAACGGGTGTCAGAGCCCGACCCCGATGTCTGGAAAGCGCTCTTTGTGGATAGCACGCCAGTGATCAACCATGCGTTCGAAGATCGGCGAGGGGATCGCATTCTGTCTTACCCCGTGGCGCGTGTGCATGATTTTGTCGGTGCGGTCTACGGCGACCTCGGTATCTCGGTGGAGGATGAACTGCCGGAAAAACGTGATCTCCTGCGGCCGGTCATCACCCTGGTCAGGGAGGAGGTGCGCGACACCGATCTGCAAAGCGCGGTTCTGGAACGGCTTCATCCGAAGAACGATCGGGAAGGTCTCAAGGACGTCCCCGGCGCGTTTGTGCTGCAGGAAGTCTATAACATGCCACTTGCCGCGACGGACCCGGCGGCAGGCCAACATGTCAATCAGGGGCCGGATGATCCGCGCACCAATGCTGTCTGGCGCCAGCATAAGTTCGAGAGGTTGCCCGATGCGAATGATTTCCGGGATCAGATCGATTTCCATGCAATTGTCTCCGCGCTCAACCAATATCCGCATCTGCTGCGGCTGACCGGCCTTGCCGTCGATCTGGTTGTTGAGGCGGATGCGCTGCCCACCGGACCGTTGACCGATGCGCTCTCGCTCAAGGTTGCTTGGGAACCTGATGCCAGCGGTGCGGTGGATACGCTGGATGATGGGCTGCCGCACACCATGACGCGGCGCGAAGATCGGGCATTTCACGCTGTGCCCCGTCAGAACAATGGCGTCTTGTCCAATGGGTTCCTGAACATCGACAACGAACGCTATCGTCTGATCCAGATGGATGTGGACGGCGCCGGGGTGAAGCTGCGCAACGCGGCCCGCAGTTTCCTGCGCGCGCCGTCCACCAAAGAAGGCCAAACGCCGGACCGGGCAGGGATTCCGACCATTCGAACAGCCGGGTTGCAATTGGTTGAGGTTGACCGCCATCTGAGCCTGGAAGGGGCCTTTGATCGGTCGGGCGAGATGGAGGACGCGCTGAACAATGGCCAACCCATCGAGCTTTTTGCCGAAGACATCGTGCGGGGCTATCATGCGGATATCATCGATCAGACCACCGCAAAGCCCTGGCAATCGCTTTGCCGCCGCGACAGCACCTACGATCTGGTCAACACTTCCGTCAGCCTGAACGTCGAAGACGAAGAGGGGATGATCCGGCTTGGCGCACAGGAGGCCGCCGATCCCGATGATCCGCAATTCCAGAACCTGGTGAAAATTGGCGAGCTGGTCTTTGCCTGGAGCGGGTGGAGCCTGACGGCGCCGCGGCCGGGCCTCGCGATTTCCACGGCTGCGGATGATCACCCCGATGCCGCAGACAGCGCGGCCCCGCCGGGTTTGCCGCTGGAGACGAATTTCGCTGTCCATCCGAAATCGCTGCCCGTGCTGCGGTTCGGCCATGAATACCGGGCGCGGGTGCGGGTTGCAGATCTCGCAGGCAATGCACTGCCCTTAGAAGAGGGCGATGCAAAGATCCCGCCCGAGGCCAGCGGTGCGCATGTCTTCCGCCGGTATGAACCGGTTCCGGCACCGTCGAATGCGCTGGTGGATGGGGCAGGTGGGCTGGAGCGGCCTGATGACGGCGAGTCCGTGGGGCGCATGGCGATCCGGTCCTTCAATGAGACCGAAGCAGACAACACCGTGGTGACCGCTGCCGAAATCCGCCGCCATATCGTGCCGCCGCGCACCTCGCAGGTTATGGCCGAACAGCATGGCGCGGTTGATGTCGATGGTGTCCCGGACCCGGCGCAGTATCCGATGTTGGCCTCACGGGATGACAATCTGGCCGAGATCGACGTGCTGCATGAAGATCCGCTGACCAACTCCTCCGATCTGGTCAAATACAGCGTCGGGCCGGAGGGGCTGTCGCTGCCATATCTGCCCGATTGGTTGGCGCGTATCGCCGTGGTGCGGCTGGATTTCGATCCCAAGGAGGGCGTGACCCAGCGCTTCGAAGTGCCTTACTACGAGGGCGCGGGCAAATGGCCGGATGCTGCCCCTTTCAAGCTGCGGATTTTCGAACAGCCTGGCGAGGTGGCCGGGTTCGATGCCAGCACGCGCAGCCTGAATGTGCCGCTGGATAAGGCGGAGATGATGCGTATCCGGATCAGCCATAGGCTCAAGGACGCAGATCTGGATCTGATGGCGATCTGGCAGACCATGCGCACGCGACCGGGGTTGGCCAATGATTTGCAGGCAAACCTGCAAGAACGCATCCTGCGCGGCGACCACTGGATGATCACGCCCTGGCTGGAGATGGAGCTGGTGCACGCGGTGCAGAAACCGCTGGTGCGCCCCGGTTTTCTGTCGCTCGGGGCAAACCGCGCGAAAGGTGCGACTGAGGCCACGATCAACTACCGCTCGCCAGTGCACGCCAAAAGCACCGCCAAGGTCGAACTACTGGGTCGCTGGCGTGACCCCTCCGATGTGCCCGCCGAAGGGCCGCCGCGGGTTCTCAATCAATCCAGCAGTGCTTTTGACACGCGCCTCTATCGCGACAGCTTCCCGAACGGCGAATTGCGTGTGGTCGGCCCGCATGCGTTCGGTGATACCCGCTTTCGCCGGGTGCAATACCGGCTCGAAGCGCCCACGCGGTTCCCCGAATTCATGCCTCCGGCCATCCGGCAACAGCCCGACGTCATGAAAGTCACGTCAGACCCTGGTGTGGCGCTGATCCCCAATGCCTCATCCCCGCCGCCGCCGGAGATCGTGGAGGTCACTCCCACCTTCGGATGGACGCGCACGACCAATGGCAGCCGCACATCCAGTTTCCGCTCTGGCGGTGGGTTGCGGGTCTGGTTGAAACGGCCCTGGTTCGCGACGGGTTTCGGCGAAATGCTGGGCGTGGTTATCGCCAATTCCAGTAGCACTAAAGGCCAGATCACCGGCCCGCTGCTGAAATACGTGACGCAATGGGGGATTGATCCGATCTGGCGCTCGGGCACGATCAACAGCGCCTCACCCCCCGCAGGCGCCTTTCCCGACAGATTGGTCGGCGGGCCGATCCCGATTGACCGCTCGCCGCAGTTCGTGCCGGATGAAGAACGCGAACTGGTCCCGGCCTTTGCGCAGCTGAAGAACCTCTTCTTGCCCGAAAGCGGCGGGGCGCGGGTCGATGTGGTGCCCCATCCGGTAAACTATGATCCCGGCCGCGGGCTTTATTATTGTGACATCCGCGTACGGCCCGGCAGTTCCTATTACCCCTTCATCCGCATGGCGCTGGCGCGGTTTCATCCGGTGTCTGTCAACAGCGCGCATCTCTCTGCCGTCGCCTTGGCAGACTACATGCAGATCGCGCCGGACAGGTTGCTGGTGATGACACCGGGGACGGCGCGCAACGAACGCAAATTGCAGCTCTTTGGCACATCCTACACGCGGTCAGCCTTCAAGGAGCAGCGCCCGCGCAGCAACGGTGAGCCAGTCGTCCGCGTCGAGATCCAGACCAAGGATCCCGACCTGTCGGACGAATTGGCGTGGAAACGTTTTGAACGTATCCAGATCGACGATCTGGTTTTTGGTGTTGCTGTGCAAACCACCCCGGCAAGTGCCACCGCGATGGTCTTGTCGCAGGCTGAGGATTTGCGGGCAGTCGCCACCAGCCCGGCACTGCAGGTCGATCTCGATCAGTTTGTGCATATCGCACCGCCGCTGATCTGGGAAACCACGATTCGTGTGCCCAGACGGCGCGCGGGGGAGGAATTGCGCGTGATGGTCACCGAATACGAGCGTCACATGGTCGATTCTGATTGGGATGGTGCGGACAAGGACGGCTCGGACCCAGCGCTGCGTCTTGTTTATGCTGAAACGCTCGCCCTCTGAGCCAAGCGCAGGTTGGCCTTTACGCAGTCAGGTTACGACCTGCTTGCAAGCGCTGGTCGCGGTGATGTCAGTGGTCAATTCAGCCCTGACGCGTCTTCCTCCGCCGCGTCAAAGCATTCGAAATCGAACGAAATGCCGCAACGGTTTCATGATCGCGTGTGTCAAAATCATAGTCCGCGCTGGTTTTGACGATGACGATGTTTCGCCCGCGATCGATGTAGATGTGCTGCCCCCAAATTCCGATTGCCAAGAATTCCTCCTGCGGGGCCTCCGGGATCCACCAATGATAGCCATAGCCAAATGTCCAGAAAGAGGCGGGGTTGTCGCCGGGTTCAAGATGCGGCGCGCTTGGGGTTGTGGAGGCGTGCACCCAGTCACGCGGTACAACCTGCATATCCTCGCGTGCACCGCCCTCAAGGTACAGCCGCCCAAAACGAGCGTAATCGCGCAATGTCGCGTTCAGGCAGCAAAATGGCAGCACGGGCCCGTTGCGCCCGGTGTTCCAAAAGGCGTCACCCTCGGCCCCCATCGGACCCCAAAGACGGGTTTCGAGGTATTCTTCATTCGGGATCCCCGTCGCGGCCTCCAACACCAGTCCCAACGCGATGCTGTCTGAACTGACGTAGTTGTTGTACGTGCCCGGCGGGCGGGCGCGTTCAAGGGGGGCGAGCACAGCCTCCATTGCGGTGCCTGCAGCCAGTGCAAAGAACAATCGGTTCACGTCGGAGACCGGGTTATTGTAATCCTCATCAAAGGCCACACCGGACGACATGGTCAACGCATCCCTGATGCTCACCCCCGCATATCCCGAGCTTGTCAGCGCGGGCACATATCGCTCAATCGGGTCATCGAGGCTGGCAATATGGCCTTCATCCAGGGCGATGCCGATCAGGGCGGAGAGCACGGATTTCGCCAGCGACCATGATGTGAAACGTGAGGTGGCACTGGCCCCGAGGCGGTATTCTTCATGCAGGATGGTTCCATCCTTCACCACGATCAGGCCGGTGGTCGTTGTCTTGTCAAGAAACTGCGCCAGCGACTGTTGTTGCCCGTCAAACTCGAAACTCTCTGGCAAAGCTTGGGGGTCTTCCTCAAAGGCCCAAGGATGCCCGGTCGCGGCAACCACGCGCGACGGGAAAACATCATCCATCGCGCGAAAATTCTCGACCCGGTTTGCTTCGGTAAAAAGCGTAATGCCCGCCCAGTAGGGCGAGCTGCGCAGCCACAGAAACCCGCTGGCGCACGCCAGCAAAAGAGCGCAGATAAATCCCAGACCAAGCCGCATTCGCATATCGTTTTCTACATCCTCTTTTCCCACGATCTGCGCCGCGATACGGTGGCTGAAAGCCGCGGGAAACCCAAATGACGCCAACAACATGCCAAATGTCGTGAACGACAGCGCCGTTACCTATGCGCTTTTCGAGGCGCGCGATCTGGCGTCTCGTCCGCGGTTTTGGCTCGGCATGATTGGCGTGTCTTTGGTATTGGGGCTCGTGGGGCCTTTCGGCACATTTGAAACGCTGCCGATTGCCGGGCGGATCGGCTATTGGTCCGTGGTTTGCCTTGTCAGTTTCTGGGTCGGGTTTCTTACGTCGACGGTTCTGGTGGGCCTTGCCGAGGACCATGGCCTACCCGATCCCCTTGCGGTGATGCTCGGCGGGCTTGGGGCGAGCCTGCCCATTGCAGTTATTGTCAGTGCGATGGATGCTGCTGTCTTTGGCGCGTCCTTCTGGGGCGAAATCGCAAGATTATTGCCCTATGTCGCCGTTATTTCGGTCGTGGTTGCTGGGCTGTTTGAGGTCATGAGCGAGCCGGACACCATCCCGGTCGCAGCTGCAGAAACGCCCGACCTGCCGGAATGGACACACCGCCTTCCCGCCGAGATCGGGCGCGATCTGATCGCGCTGCAGGCGCAGGATCACTATGTGACTGCGCGGACGTCGAAGGGGGAAACACTGCTGCGTGCCTCGATGACCGAGGCCGAAGAGGCATTGGGGGCATATGGGCTGCGCGTGCACCGGTCATGGTGGGTTGCAAGGCAATGGATCGACAGGATCGAGACCCGGAAAGGCAGGCTGATGATTGTGCTGCGCGATGGCGCTCGTGTCCCTGTCGGGCGGGTGTATCGGTCAGCGGTCCGCAAGGCGTTGCAACGGCCCTAAATGAAGCGGCCTCTTTTGGGCCCGCTGGCGCATCGCATTTGGCAGGCTCGCTAGGTGGTCAGTCGGACCAGTTGGTCCTGCAGTTCCAGGGCGGAAACGGGCTTGGTCAGCAAAGGAATATCGGCCATTTCCGGTGCCATCGCCGCTGTATCCCCATACCCGGTGACGAAAAAGAAGGGTACACCCAAATCCCGAAGCTTCCGCGCCACTGGAATGCTGGAGGTATTTTTCCCCAGGTTCACGTCCAGAATAGCCAGCGAAACCGCTTCCAGTTCAAGGTGCCCAAGGGCATCAGACGTATTGGAAAACACTTCTACTTCCGAGACACCGAATTCCACCATCTGGTCCTTCATCTCTTTTGCGATGATGAAATTATCCTCAAGGATCAGCACCGGGGCCGTTAGATTTGAACCAATAAATTCCGCAGGCTCATTGATCTCAATAGGTGTCTGGTGCGACAGCTCGCTGAATTGCGCGACATCGTCAAAATGCCGGTTGGGCAGGGTGAAAACCGCGCGTACGCCATCCGGCTCGAAAATCAGTTCTGCCGTGCCACCAAACTCGTGCGGGACCGCCTGTTCAATCATGGCGGTTCCAAACCCGGTGTCATCCGGGTGCGCGACGCTGGGGCCACCGTGTTCTTTCCATGTGATCTGAATGCCATCCGGCAAATGCTCAAGCAAGACGTGGATTTTGCCACTTTCCTGCGTCAAGGCGCCGTATTTGGCGGCATTGGTTACAAGCTCGTGAACGACCAGCGAAAAGATGGGCGCGATTTCGGCGCGTAGATTCCTGTCTTTCCCCTGCACGATGGTCTGCCGTTCGGCGATGCTTCCATAAGGTTCAAATTCCTTCTTGATCAACTCAGTAATAGATACCGGGCTGACCAGCGATCCAGCGCTCAGCTCGTGGGATGCCGCCAGCGCCCGGATCCGGCTTTCCATGGCCGCGGCGTAGCTGTCCAGCGATCCATACCGCCGGCGGGCCTGACGGGAGACAGAACGCACCAGGGCAAGAATGTTACGCACCCTGTGGTTCAATTCGTCAATCATCAGCGATTGCTGTCGATACATGGTGTTCAAAAGCGTTTGGCGTTCCGACGCGTGCAGCAATGTTCGGACATGCCTGACGAAATAGAGGTCATCCTGCGACCAGGCCTTGCTGTAGCCTCGCACGCGTTCCAGGTAGGTCGAAAACGATCCGCGCGGGGTGAGACGCTTTGATCCCTCGACCGTTTCGATTGTTTTTTCCGGATTTCCGGCCCAGGCGATTTCCTTTGTGATCTCGTTTCGAAATATGCAGACGGCTTTGTCTTCGGAAATCTTGGTGATCAGCACGCCGGAACAACCATTTGTGAGTTTCGCAAAGGCGGGGAACGCCATCGCCAGATTGTCTATCGCGACCACGTCCTCATCCTGTTCCCGCGAGAAAGCGAGCAAAGCCGACAGCAGCTTTGCGTCCGGCAAAGACGACCCGAATGAGTGCGTTGCGGCATCGCTCAATGCCACGATGGCGTTCGCGTCAATGACCTCCAGGATCGTTGGGGCGATTTCCGGCAGCATATTTTCGATTTTGACATCGCCGTGTTTTTTGGAAACGATTGCGCCGTCAAGCGACCTGATGCGCTCTAAGGTCTCTTTTTGTCGTATCGATAAGAGCTTGGACGAAAAGACGGGTACAAAGTTTTCCAACACTTCCCGCAGCTTGGGGGCGACCACTTTCGAGGCGCGATGATGCAGCGAAATGATCCCCCAGAGCTGGCCCTCGACGGTGATGTTCAGTGTCATTGTCGCTTTGCTGCCAAGGTTGCGCAGGTACTCCATATGTACCGATGACACGCCGCGGCAGGCGGCAAGGGTAATGTCCAACGGCGGGCACTCCGCCGAGACCGCCAGCAGCGGGGGCGCAATCTGCTCCGTGTCTTCGATCAGGCGCAGCGGGATCTGTTTCATGATTGCGCGCGCCTGGCTTGGGATGTCCCAGCTTGGAAAGCGCAGACCCAGAAACGGCTGCATGGAAGAGCGGCAGGTTTCGGCGATCACCTCGCCGTTAAATTCCTGGTCGAACTTGTAGATCATCACCCGGTCAAAACCGGTCATATGACGCATCAGTTCGACGGTCAGGTTAAACAATTCACTTTGCGTTTCGCAGGATTGCATCTGAGCCATCAGAAAGCTCATCGATTTAAGAGCGTCCGTGCCACCAAATGTCTCATCAGACGCCGGTTCGATTTCGAACACAAAGAAATCCTGGCTTTGGAAAGCACTTATTTCAACAAGCGCCCCCGCAACCTCGAAGGTGCCCATTGTCATCCGTTGCTTGGAAAACCCCGATCTCGACGCCAGATTGCGCAATTGATGGATTGTCTCTGACCCCAGAATATCCACAAGGTTTTTGCCGAGAACCTCATCGGCAGACATGTCCAGAAAGGCGTCGCAGTTTGCGCTGGCATAGGTCACGACGTTCGTTTTTGCGTTAGACGCCAGCAGGCAGGCAAAGGGCTGAATGATGCCAGGAATATGGACCGGTTCCGCCGCGCAGGTTTCCAACGCTTCGCGCAATTCACTTTCTTTCAAGCTTTTGTCCATATAAACACCCCCCTCGTCGAAAGCGGTCGTGACTTTCAGATGAAATCCGACCGTAGGCGCGGGCGTCAAAACGCACAGGAAATGTTCGACCGCGCCATTGTAAACCGTATACTGCACGATGTAACTACACGCTATAGGTGTGTTCAGATCAAGCATTGGAGGGGACACTTTGGCTACTATTCTTCTGATGGAAGACGATTTGACGGTTGGTTTTGAGCTGACAAGGGACCTGATAATGGCGGGTCACAGCGCGCGGATGTGCACCAGTGCTTCTGAAGCAAAAGAGGAGCTGTTGCGCGAAGAATATGATCTTTTGATTTCAGATGTGATTGTCAAAGTGGACGGGCGCGCAGTGCCTGATGGCGGCATCGGTCTGGTCGGCTGGGTCAGGCGGACGGATAGGGTGCGTACATTGCCGATTATCGTGATCACCGGAACCTTCAGATATCCAGGCATGGAAAACATCCTGGACCTTGCGCGCCAAATTGGAGCAGATGTTGGAATCGAAAAGCCCTTTAAAGCAAAGGAGTTACTGGCCAAGGTTGATGTCTTGACCAGGTCGGACAAGAGGGCATCATGAGGTGTGAGTGTGATTTAACGCACTGATCGATATCTTCATTCTTTGAATGAGACACCCGTTCTTACTCATTGTTTTAAAGTGATTTTGTGGTTCTGTAACTGCATTCTTCACAGTATGATTTCACAAATGTGCCGAAGCTTCTGAACATCATCGAAGTTGACGAGGTCAATAACAATTGTGCGACCGGGTCAGCGCCCATTACATCCAACTCTTGTACCAACAAGCGCCATACCTTTGGGTCTGTTCCCGCGCTTAAATAGCTCCTGGGGGCTTTGGGTAAAACCTCTTTTACATTGTTATTCAAATGCCTGGCGCCGAAACCTGATCCATGAAGTACATAGAGAGCCGCCAGGATTTCTGGCGGTGTCACCGGATTGGGTAGCGCCTGTTGCTCGGGAGTAAACGGTTGGATTCCCAGCCCAGATAGATCTGTTTCTAGGGCCTCGACGGCGCGGTCGACGGAGAGTTCGACAAAGGTGTCGGCGGCGGATCGGGATGTCTCAATACCCTTGAAGAAAAGGCAATAAGATCCCAGAATCTTACCGTAATCTTCCAGCACCAGAGTTTTGTCCGCCAACCGGGAAATCCATGGGTGATCGTGCAGCGCCTGATGATCCTGCTCCGTCGCCGCGGCGAGTGTTCGGCGCATGGAATTCGACCGCTCGCGCGTCATGCGCTTTGCTCCTCAACATTTTTTTCTTCAGAAGGCAGGTTTTTTTGACTACCTCCAGAAAGTTGAAATTTCTCCTAATGGTAGCATTCGTTGAGTTGAAGATGCCAGCAAGTTCCTCGGCTTCTACCGGGCCACACAGCGATGATCATGATGGTTCGATTCAGGTTGCCGAATGTCGGGTGATCTGAGTTTGGTGCCGTGCAGCCTCCGGCTAATAGAGCACCCCTGCTTCCTTGGCGTGTTTGCGGAAAGTACGCCCCACCGGCACGGCACTTCCGTCGGACAATTGCAATTGCAAGGCACCGTCCTTTCGACACATGGTCGTGACGGCATCGCTTGCCACCCAATGGGACCGATGCACTTGTGCCCCCGCAGTTGGTGAGGTTTCGGTGATCGCGTCGCGCAGCCGCAGCTGTACAAGAGTGGCACCGCGATCCGTTACGATTTCCACATAATGGTCCTGGGCGGTCAGGCGGATCAGCCGACCTCGTTTGGCCCCCGGCAGACGGCGCAGAATGTTTGGGTGGGTTTTCGCGTCCGCGGGCGTTTGTGCCAAACGTAGCAATGTTGCGATGGCCAGAATGACCAAGGCAGACTGACCAAAAAGCCTTGTGACATCCGCGATGTCCGGCCGCGCCCCAAAGCCGATGGCAATGGTCATCACCACAGCCGTGACCGGGCAGGCAGCGATGATCGACGCGGCGGGCACCCAGAGCCTCTCACGCCAACCTGCGTGCTGTGCCAATCGGTCAAAAGCCAGAAAGATGATTTGGGCCGGTAGGACCGTGCCGAAAACCACCAGCATCCAATAGAGATAACGTTCGATTACAAGGAAGTCGGGCCGCGTGCCAAAGGGGCCAACAAGACCGGTCAACAGTGCGATCAGCAGCAGGATGGTAATCCGCCGCCGTGACCCAAAAAGCTCCTGTGTTGCTTCCACCAGCACGGAGTGGATGTTGTTGGCGGCGAAAAGATGCATTTCACGAATTCCCACTTGCAGGCCAGCGATCCAGTTCTCAGCACACCTCTGCAAATGAAAATCCAGAAGCATTGGAGTGAGAGTAGCATGAAAATTCGTTTTTTGGGAAACCCGGGACGTCAGGCAATGCAGTGGCCCATGGCCTTGATCGGGTGTCTTGTCACGTCAGCGGCGCTCGCCTGCTCGACGGTGGCGCTTGGACCGGATGAGACGACCCTGGTGGCCTATAGCTATGACACCTCCGCCACCGGTGCGGGATTTGTCGTCGTGAATCCGGCGGGTGCATATCGCACGTCGATCATGGAGGAAGGGTCCGCGCAGTGGCAGAGCACATATGGCAGCATCACTTTCAATCAGTTGGGCATCGGTATGCCAACCGCGGGCATGAACACAGCGGGGCTGGCCATCTCGCTTATGTGGAACGATGATGCTGAGTTTCCACCGGTTGCGGATCGCAGCGTTGTCAACGAGTTGGAGTTCATTCAGTTTCTTCTGGATCGCGCGGGGTCCGTCGCCGAGGCCATTTCGCTTATCGATGAGGTGGGTGTGCAAGCATTGGTGCCGATCCATTACTTTCTTGCCGACTCATCGGGCAACACTGCCGCGCTCACGCCAACACGTGAGGGGCTGGCCATCCAATCCGGCATAGATATGCCGGTGCGCGCCCTGACCAATTCGAGCTATGACCACCTAGTTGAAGGTTTGGCGGGGTTCACGGGCTTTGGCGGACACACCCCGATACCCCCGGCCAGCAAAGCCGTCGATCCGGGTAGTCTGGCGCGCTTTGCGATCACGGCGGATGCAGCGCAATCCCGGGAGATGGTTTCAGTAGGGGAGGCCTTCGACGTTTTGACGTCTGTCGAAAACCCGCAGACACGTTGGCAGATCGTCTTTGCGCCAGGCGATCAGATGGTGCATTTCAGGTTGGCGGATCAGACGGCGCACCACGAGATTGACATGAGTGCAGTTGATTTTGCCTGCCATTCTGCGCCTTTGGCCGCGAACCTTACGGAGCTATCAGGGGATCGGGTGAACCTCACTTTCCAACCGATTGAGATCGGTCCGCTGACGGATGTGTTGGGTCAGGTGCTTGAGGGGTTTGTTGACGCCACCGGCCTCTCTCCGGAAATCGCCGTGCCGCTCGCAAGCGCGCAACTTGGTGCTGTTTCTTGTCGATTTTAAGCTCTCCGCGGGCTGCAGGCCGCGGTCGTATCGAAGCAACTTCACATATGAATTTGGTCCGCTTTGCACTCAAATCGACGAATGTTGGGCGGGCGAGACTCACCGGGTCAACTCCGTCGCATTCAGGCCGAACTTGCCAAAAATTCATTTGAGTTCAAGAATGGTAGCAAGCGACGCTGAGCGGGAGGTGCCAGATATGTGTCAGATTTTTGCGGGCCAGGACCCAGAAGACTATAGGCCGATCACCCGTCGATTGCGCTTGAACGGCCAAAGCACGAGCATCCGTCTTGAACGCAATTTCTGGACGATTGTGGACGGGATTGCGCAGCGCGAGGGCATGACAACGCCAGCATTCATATCGAAGCTCCACTCTGAAGTTCTTGAACTTAGAGGAGAAGCTGCCAACTTCACATCGCTGTTGCGGTGCGCCTGCCTGATCCGGCAGGAGCAGTTCAATGCGGCAGGTGATGGCATCGCCGCTGAATAATACGCCGATGTAGTAGCGCGCTACTACCAACGGCCTGAATTGGTTCGATATCCTGCTCAAACAAGCTGACTTCAGCGGTTTGGGAGGACCCGATGGCCAAGGCAATTCACACCATGATTCGCGTTCTGGAAGAGGAGCGCTCCGTCAAATTCTACGAGGATGCCTTTGGCCTGTCGTCGGCTGAACGGCTGGATTTCGAGAGTTTTACGCTGGTCTATCTCAGCAATGCCGAGAACAGCTTCGAGTTGGAGCTGACCATCAACAAGGGTCGAACAGAGGCCTACGATCTAGGCGATGGCTACGGCCATCTTGCCTTCTGCGTCGATGATCTGGCTGCCGAACACAAGCGATTTGAAGACGCCGGTTATGCGCCCCGCAAGATTGTCGATTTTGCACCGGGGGGGGAAACACTTGCGCGGTTCTTTTTCGTGCAAGACCCGGATGGCTACGAGATCGAGGTCATGCAGAAGGCGGGGCGCTACCACTGAATTTGTTAGATCACGGGAGGAGATCACACAGATGACCCATCAACATTCAAATTTGACAAGACGGCAATTGCTGTCGCGCAGTGCCGCGGCGGGCGCGGCCTTTGTCGTGGGCACGGGCTATGTTGCTTCGAGTTCGGCCGCATGGGCCATGGAAGTCGAGCATTTGCAGCCGACGACGATGGCCACTCTGATCCAAATGGCACGCGACATTTATCCGCACGACCACGTGGCCGACGCGTATTACGCCGCTGCAGTTAAGGGGTATGACAGCGCGGAGAATGCCGAGACGGTGGAGGCTGGTATCGCAGCTCTGGATGCGGCGGCCGCTGGCAAGGGCCACACCAGCTATATCGATATGGGGTGGGAACGCGATCGCGTCGATATCCTGCGCGGTATGGAAAGCAGCAGTTTCTTTCAGATGGTGCGCGGCGGTCTGGTGACCGGGCTCTATAACCAGAAAGCGGTCTGGCCGCTCTTTGGCTATGAGGGCGAGAGCTACTCCAAAGGTGGCTACATCGACCGCGGCTTTGACGACATTTCTTGGATTTAAGGGGAGGATGGCACCATGACGGCACCTTTTGACCTCACCGACGACAACGTGGTCGTCATCATCGGAACCGGCGCTGGCGGCGGGGTTCTGGCAAACGAATTGGCGCAAAAGGGCGTGAGCGTCGTCGCGCTGGAGGCGGGTGGGCGGTATCTGCCCGACGATTACATCAACGACGAATGGGAAAGTTTTGGCCAGTTGGCCTGGCTGGATGCGCGCAGCACTTCGGGGGATTGGCGCGTCGCCAATGACTTTTCCGGGTTGCCCGCCTGGATCGTGAAGGCCGTGGGCGGCACCACCACCCACTGGGCGGGCGCGTCCCTGCGGTTTCAGGATCACGAGTGGAAAGCCAAATCCACCTATGGCGATGTGCAGGGGGCGAACCTGCTCGACTGGCCCATCGATCCGCGCGAAATGGATGACTATTACACCAAGGCAGAAGACAAGCTGGGCGTGACCCGCACGGGTGATCGGGCAGGGCTGCCGGGGTGCAATAACTACAAGGTCTTTGAGGCTGGCGCGAAGAAGCTGGGCTACAAAGAGGTTCACACCGGGCGCATGGCGATCAATTCCGCCGAGAGCGACGACAGACCTGCCTGCCAGCAGACCGGTTTTTGTTTTCAGGGCTGCAAATGGGGCGCGAAATGGTCGGCGGCCTATACCGACATTCCGCGTGGCGAGGCCACGGGCAACCTGGAAGTGCGTGACCGAGCCCATGTGCTGAAGATTGAGCATGACGACGACGGCAAGGTCACCGGCGTGCTTTATGCAGATGCCGAGGGCAGCCAACATCTGCAAAAGGCGCGGATTGTCTGTGTGGCGGGCAATTCCATCGAAAGCCCGCGGTTGCTACTCAATTCCGCGTCACCAATGTTCCCCGATGGGCTGGCCAATAGCTCCGGTCAGGTTGGGCGCAATTATATGCGGCACATGACCGGATCGGTCTATGCAGTGTTCGACAAGCCGGTGAAGATGTGGCGCGGCACCACTATGGCGGGCATCATTCAAGACGAAGCGCGGCACGATCCGTCGCGCGGATTTGTCGGTGGATATGAGCTGGAGACGCTGGCCCTGGGCTTGCCGTTCATGGCGGCCTTCCTGGATCCCGGCGGCTGGGGGCGTGAGTTCACCACGGCGCTGGACAGCTATGAAAACATGGCCGGCATGTGGATTGTGGGCGAGGACATGCCGCAGGAGACCAACCGCATCACGCTGAACCATGATTTGAAGGATCAGTATGGGCTGCCCGCGCCGAACGTGCATTTTGATGATCATCCCAACGATATCGCGATGCGCAACCACGCGTACCAGCAGGGGATGGCGGTCTATGACGCGGTGGGGGCCACGCGGGTGTTCCCGACGCCGCCGTATCCCTCGACGCATAATCTCGGCACCAACCGGATGTCAGAAAATGCGCGGGACGGGGTGGTCAACAAGCATGGGCAGACCCATGACATAGCCAATCTGTTTATCTCGGACGGGTCGCAGTTCACGACGGGGGCCGCTGAGAACCCGACGCTGACCATCGTGGCGCTGGCCATCCGGCAAGCCGATCACATAGCAGTGGAGATCGGCAAAGGCGATTTGTGAACGCTCACTGATCAAGGCAACAGAAATCCGCTGGGGGAATGCCCTTCCTCCAGCGGAAATTCTGCTGAAAATCTGGCGGTTACCAATCGTCCTGGCTCGGGGGGGGCACTCCAAGTTTGTCTGGTCGATGGTGACGCCTGGGTTGTGAAGTTCATCGTGAATTGGGGGGCTTTCGCGAAGCCCTTTCATGGCGTTTTTTATGCCGCGACTTGGCGGCTTGGCACCGGTCGGGGGCTGCCGACAATGCGTCGCCAAATGCACAGATGCCAGTCGCCGGAACATGAGAGGCGCCAAGAATGCGCCATAAGAGGCTTCCAAATGCCATTCTTGTTGATTTGCGTCGTGCCGTTTGGAAGGTAAGCTCGTTTATCGTTCGCCAAATGCGCGCTCAAGGGAGCGATGAATTGGCTTGCCCAGATACGCCAGCATGCTGCGTTCATCTGTGACAATCTCGGCACTACCGGTCATCCCCACGCGCAGCGGTTTTTCAAATGCACCGGCTCCAATGGTCAAACTGTCCAGCTCCACCACACCTCTAAAATAGACCTGACCATCCTTGGGGTCCACGACTACGGTTGGTGACAGGCTCGCAATTGTGCCCATGACCTCGCCGTAGCGACGTGCGTCAAAAGTTGTCAGCTTCAAAGACACCGTATCCCCCCGCTGAATGTGCCCGATGTCTGCCTCCTCGATGCGGATCTCCGCGACCAACTGGTCGTTTGTATTGACCAATTCGAAAAGGGTCGCGCCAGCCTCGACAATTTCACCGATGCGGGGAAAATCCACTGACTGAATGAGGCCTGCACTTGGCGCCCGCACCAAGAGTTCCTGTTGTTGATCTTCAAGCGATGCAAGTTGGGTGGCCAATGCCTCTTTCTCTTGCAGCAATGCGAAGAGCTCCGTCAGGGTTTGTTCACGCAGCGCCAGATCGCTTTCGATCGGCTGGTCGCGCACTTCTGCGTAGTTTGCGCTTGTTGTGGCCAGTTCGATACTGGCGTCAATCAACCTGCCGCGCAATTCGTCCAGCGACTGTTGCTCGGCGTCAAGTCTGATGCGGGTAATGCTGCCGGACTCGAACAGTTTTGACAGACGGACAACCGCGGCCTCTTTTTCCATAACACGGCTTCTCATAAGTTCCTGCGCTGCTTTCAGGCCTTCGATGATCGTCTTCAGGCTCTTTGCCCGGTTGCGCGAAATCTCTTTTTGGAGCTCATGCAGGTAGAGCCGTGATCGTGCATAGTCTTCGCCATCTGTGAGCAGCACATCTAATTCTGCGGGGCTTGAGGTGGGTTTGTTGAGTTGATCCAGAATGAAGGACAAGGTTTCCGTTCTGGCACTGACGGCATCGTGCTGTTGTTGAACACTGCGAATGCTTCGCTCAAGGCTCGGTGATGTCAGAGTGGCCAGTACCTGACCTTCGCTGACCTGTTGCCCCTCTTTCACGAGGACTGAGTTTACGACACCGCTATTGATGCTTTCCACTTGGTACGCGCGCCCGAGCGTGGTGATTTCACCGGTCGCGCGCGCGAGTTCCGGGACTTTGGTTTGGGTGGCCAGCGTGACGGCCGAAGCAAGAAAAGCCGCAAGCGTGAATACGATAACGGCAGAGATATTTGGCTCACGGCGTTTCTCTCGCGCACTTTTTCTGTCAAAAATGCCAATCTGGTCCGTATGTGACTTACGAAATACCATGTCAGGATTCCTTGTTTGCGGCAATCAGTGCAGTGATTTTACGCTGACCGTCTTTTCCGACGTCATTGGCAACGATCCGGCCCTCTGCCATGAAAATGCAACGATCTGCCATCTGGATATATTCAGGATCATCTGAGACAACGATGATCGTTCGCTGGCTCTTCAACCCATCCAGAAAACGTATCAATGAGGCTCTGCGAAGGTAGTCGAGGCCGGCATTGGGTTCGTTCAGCAGGTAAACCGCTGCGGGTCGGATGAAACTGCGCGCGAGGGCAAGGCCGCGCGATGTCGCGGAAGAAAGCGTCTTGCGGTAGTTTTCGGTCAATCGGGTATTCAGACCTTCCGGGAAGCCCTGGACTTCCTGTTCAAGCCCAAAGGCGGCAACAATCGCTTCGATGTCTTCAAGGGGGGCGGTCGGTGCTGCCAGGCGAAAGTTCTGCAGCAACGTGCCGTGAAACACCTCTGGTTTCTTTTGGGCGTAGCTAAAAGATTGCCGCAGGTCGTCGACCGGGATCTGACGCACATCAATCCCATCAAGCTGCACCGAGCCGACGATCGGTTGATGCAGTCCCATCATCACTTCCAGCAATGTCGTTTTGCCACTGCCGTTGCTTCCTGCGATCACCACGAACTCGCCTGCTGCGATGTCCAGCGACACCTGCGACAGCGCGGGCACCGTGGTTTCAGCAAATCGATGTGTCACACCTGCAAGCGTGATGCGTCCGTCAAACTCCTTCTGATGCGAAGAGGCTGCGCCGCGCACCATTTCCTGCGGCATGGCAAGCACACGATCAACCTGCTGTCGACTTTTGAAGAAGCCCAGAATCTGAGGTGCATTTGAGTACAAAGATTGAAGCGGGGTGAGAACCTTCCAGACAAGAGCCATGACTGCGATAAGCGCACCAAAAGACATGGTGCCTGCCATGGCCGCAAGTGTGCCCAGCACAATCGCACCGACACCCGCGATCATCATCAGGCTTTGGCCGAAGGACTGACACACATGCTGAAAACGTCGCGCTTTGCGTGAGGCGCTCGCAGATTCCTGTGCGACGGCGGTATACCGTTTGCGCCAGAAATCCCCCAACCCTAACCGGTAGAGGTTGCGTTGTTGGCTGACTGTTTCGAATAGGTATTTTTGTTGCTTTGACTTGATCGTTGCCGCCTGCGTATTCAGGGATTGTTGCACAGGCAAGGTCACCCAGATTGCCAGCACGAAAACGGCAATCAGGCCCAGAACAAGAAATCCGACCTGAGGCGCTAGTGCGAAGATTATCCCCAGGAACACCAGGATAAAGGGAAGATCCAACAGGGTTGTCAGAACCTGCCCGGCAAAGATATCGCGCATACCCTCAAACTGCTTGAAACGGGCAATCTGCTGCTCGACATCTGATTTCTGAATTTGATCCGGCGGCAAACACAGCAGTTTTCTGAACAGCGCCAACCCCAGTCTGTGCTCGACGACGCGACCCATATAGGCCACTGCGGAGGATCGTGCGTGACGGAAGCCGGCATCTGCGGCCAGTACCAGGACAACGCCGAGTGCCAGAGAAATCACCAGACTGCTGGACCCGGAGGGAATGACGCGGTCATAGATCATCATGATGAGAAGCGGCGTCGCCAATCCCATCAGGTTTGTCATGAACGATGCTCCGACCAGCCAAGGGATAAGACCCCGAAAACCGGCGGTGATCATTCTGAAGTTTTCGAAAGTTTGGAGATTTTCAGATTGAGCGAAGCGCTCGATCTTTACGACAGTCCCGCGCATGTCAGACGGTGCACACCAGATTGGGTCATTTGCCTCAGTGCTGCTGAGCAGGAGCTTGCCGCCCTCTACGCCCAGAACTGCGGTGACCTTTCCAGATGCGTCTACGAACAGAGCAGGGCAGTCATTTGCACGAATGTCGCTTTGTTTGGCCAGGGCGACAGATGTCGGGATGTCGAGATTGTCCAGGGTGGCAATCAGATCGTTCGCCGACATGCTGTCTGCTAGATGTGGCGCGGCTTCGGTCAGGTTGCGGTGGCTGCTGTGCCACCCCGCCGCCATCATCAGTTTTTGCAGCAGGTTCAGACCGGGGTGAATAATGGTATCCATTAGGCGCTCCTTTGCGAGGCGAGTGCTTGCGAGGCCGCGTCATCATCCGCATCATCGTCCCAGAGCTGTAGGCTGTCCGTTGTGCTGTCCACCAACATGATTTTCTGATCTGCGAGCGCGAGAAGCTGTTGGCGCGGCGTCGCCATCACGAATGTTGTTTGACCCTTGATCGCTTCAAGGCACCGCGCGAGCCGTGTCACAGCGCGCTCATCCATCGCGGAGGTGGCGTCGTTGAGCAAAAGAATTCGAGGCTCTAGCGCCAGCGCCCGAACAAGCGCGATGGTTTGCAGGAGGGCGAGACTGGACGTAATTGCGCCAACTTGCCCCATTGGCGTGCTGTACCCCATTGGCATGTGGTGCACTTTCTTCTCGAGGCCCAACTCAGCGGAGTAAAAAAGGCTGCGTTCGATGGCCTCGCCTTCCCCAAAACAGGCAATGTTTTCGAGCAGCGTCCCTGAGAAGACCGTGGGGTTCGGATCTGCGTAGACGATACCACGACGTCCACGGGTTGCGGCAAAATGTGTGATCGGTTTGCCATCAATCAGAATCTGGCCGGAAGCCGGTGCCTGCTCGCCCAAGACCAGGCGCATGAAAGTTGCCTGTCCAGATCCCGCTTCGCCAACCACACTCAGGGCCTTGCCTGCGCTCAGATCAAAGGTGACATCAGAGAAGACAAGCCCATCCTGCGTACTCCGCTCAGCGGAGACGTTTTCGAATGCAATTTGTCCCTGTAGATCCTCTACAAACGCGGTTCCCGGATCGCGTTGCTGCAGCATCGATATTTCATCAACCTTGGATTTTGCAGCGTCGATGCTTTCGGTTTGCGCCCAATGGCTCAGCATCTTTAGAAGGGGCTGCACCGTGCGCCCGTTCAAAAGCATACAGGCTGCCAATTCGGCAATCCCGATCTTTTCAATGATGACCAGATACCCTCCCAGAAGCCCCATCGCGGCAACGGCAGCCTGCGAGAACAGCGCACCAAACGACTGGGACATGCCGGAGACCTGGATCAGATTCTGGCTGATATCGACCGATTGCTTTTGCAGCACCTCGTACCGGCGCAGCAACTGCGGTTCCATCGTGTCGGCTTTGACTGTCACAATCTGGGAGAGACATTCGATCAGGAAGGAATAACGCCTGCCATCCAGCAGTTTCCGCTTTTCAAAGATGGGACCCTGCGCCCGCTGCAAAACGGACTTGAAGGCGTAGAGCAAGACCAGACTGACCAGCGGTACAAGCACCAACCAGCCGCCAATCAACCCGATCATAATGATAAAGATCGCGGTAAACGGCACATCGACGGCAAACAGACGCCCCTGTCCGCTGTAGTAGTCCCGCAACTGCGCGAATGCGTTCAGGCGTTCCAAATGAACCCCTGTCGAAGAGGCATCATACGCGTTCGGATCGGCGTTCAACGATCGTTCCATGAAGTGATCGCTCAGCTTCAGTTCGAACCGCTCGCCCTGATGCCCCATCAGAATGACGCGTGTCCACTTCAGGAAGAAGTCGAGAACGGCCACCACACAAAGGCCGATGAAAAGCAGGGTGAGTGTCGCATATGATTCAAATGGGATGACCCGGTCAAAAACCTGCAAAACGACCAGCGGCAGCGCCAGCGCGAGCATATTGATGGCAAGGGAAGACACCACGACAGATGCGCCCATCCGTGGTGGTGCGATCTTGTTTTGTTGCGCTAACGTATCCGACCGCACAGTTGATTTCGCTCCCCAGATCACGTGGCCATTTTTAAGGCGTGAGTCGTTAGTAAAATGTGCATCCGGCTGACTATATGTAGAAAAATTTATAAAAATCAGATGTTTAAATTTCTGATTGTAAAGGTGCTCTTAACGGTATTCCCCACTGATGCGCGGCACGCACGCAGGAGATAAAGATGTCGGACAACGATCGCGTCGAGGAAGCCGAGGCGTTTCTTTCGCAAGCTGAAGAGACAAGCTCGGTTAAAGAAAAAGTGGCAGTGCAATCTTTGCGGGGCGACGTCACCCAAGAAGATGCATCGCGCAGCAATCTTCACTATGGTGAGCAGGAAGATGCGGGCGCAGATCGTACAAGAGACGATGCGACACCTTCTTCAAATGATGTTGATGCAGGGCTTTCGCAGGAGGCTCAAACCTCCGGCGAGCAACAATCATTGGATGCCGGCAAAAGCGGTGCAGCAAACGCTGGTGCGCCTCAGCAGTCAGCTTTTGATCAATCGACGCCGCGAGGCGATGATCAAAACGACGCAGTGCTGTCGCAAGGGTCTGCGCCAGAATCGCAGCCGTTTTCGACTCCGCGTAGTAACGCTGACCCCTTGTCGGTAGAAACGTTTTCCACAGAAAATGCCGCGCCTTCGGAGCGACCCCAGGAAGAGCAGTTATCGCAACCCTTGCAAACAGGGAAAGAAACACCATTCGATCAGGAGGATAATCCGCAAGAGGCAAAGGCTTCGCCGCCGCCAAATCAAGCCCCCACAGAGCTTTCGTTGGATCCGGTTGAGCTGGCTGAGAATGATGCGGGCGCAATCGTTGGTCAGCTTTCTGTCATCGATCCAAACGCCAGCGATGTACATGAGTTTTCAGTTTCTGATGATCGCTTTGAAGTCGTCGAGGGTCAGATAAAGCTGAAACCGGGTGTCTTTCTCGACCATGAACAGGAAGCATCGCTGCGCTTTGACGTGACGGCGACCGATGCAGATGGCGCCAGCTATACGGAATCTTTTGAGGTTTTTGTCGGTGATGTGAATGAAGCACCAACCAGCGTGTCGATCGATCAAAACCATGTGGCGGTGGATCAAGCGGGCGCGGTTGTCGGAAAGATCAACGTTGTCGATCCGGATCAGGAGGCGAACTACGAGTTCACGCTCTCTGACGACCGCTTTGAGGTGTCCGAAGGGCAATTGAAACTGCGCGATGGGATTTCTTTGACAGAGGAGGATGTTGGTGATCTTGCCATTGAGGTGACGGTCACTGATCAGGGCGGGGAAACGGTGAGCCAGGCGTTCGATCTGGGTGTTGTGGAAACGGCAAGCGTCAACGTGAGTTCCGGGTTTCATGCCAGCTATTTTGACGTGGATCACAAGCTGTCGAAGCTGGATCAGATCGACTGGTCCGGCGAGGCCACGCATGAAGAGGTTGTGGGGGAGATCAACTACACCAACAGCCGGGAGTCCTTCTGGGAAGGTGGCTCCAAGGACACGTTCGGCGCAAGAATTACCGGCAACATCGAAGTGGAAGAGGGCGGTACGTTTGACTTTTTCATTGGCGGCGATGACGGGGTGATCCTGCTGGTGAATGGTGAAGAGGTGATCGACAACGACGGCCTGCACGGGTTCCGCACACGCAGCGGCGAGATTGAGCTGGAGCCGGGCACCCATAGCATCGAAGTGCGCTATTTCGAAAACTACGGTCACGCGGGCCTGAAGCTCGAATGGGAAGGTCCCGGCACCGATGGGCGGGAATTGGTGACAGCCCCGGAAGTCGATGACTTGCAGACCATCAACGGGATGCCGATCGCGCTTGAGCTTGATGTTTCGGCGCCTGAAGCCACAGGTTCGGATCAAATCTCGCATCAGATAGAGGGGCTGCCGCCAGGCACCGTCGTTGAAGCGGGTGATATGAGTGTTGAAGCAGGCCCAGAGGGTTCAGCCGACATATCAGGAATGGACCTTTCCTTGCTCACGGTGACGACACCCATAGAGTTTACCGGCCAGGTTTCGGCACAGATCGTGACAACCACAGATATTGGTGATGGCAATCACGTATCCGTCACCGCGGATCTTGATTTCACGGTCAGCCAGGCGGATTTGACGCCCCCCAGTGCGCAGATGGAGACCGGTTTCCGGGCCAGCTATTTTGACGTGGATCACAAGCTGTCGAAGCTGGATCAGATCGACTGGTCCGGCGAGGCCACGCATGAAGAGGTTGTGGGGGAGATCAACTACACCAACAGTCGGGAGTCCTTCTGGGAAGGCGGATCCAAGGACACGTTCGGCGCAAGAATTACCGGCAACATCGAAGTGGAAGAAGGCGGTACGTTTGACTTTTTCATTGGCGGCGATGACGGGGTGATCCTGCTGGTGAATGGTGAAGAGGTGATCGACAACGACGGCCTGCACGGGTTCCGCACACGCAGCGGCGAGATTGAGCTGGAGCCGGGCACGCATAGCATCGAAGTGCGCTATTTCGAAAACTACGGTCACGCGGGCCTGAAGCTCGAATGGGAAGGTCCCGGCACCGATGGGCGGGAATTGGTGACGGCAGTCGACGACCTTGCGGTTCCGCAAAACGGCATGATTGCCGTCGGTATTGGCGACGATAGTCTGTCAGACGCGGCCACTGTGCAGATGTCCGGACTGCCTGCGGATACGATCTTGATGAGCGGCGATCAGGTTGCCGTGTCCGACGGGACTGAAATTGACCTGACAGGATGGGATTTATCCTTGCTGGAACTTGCACCACCGCCCGGATTTGAGGGGACGATTTCTGGGGAAATCACCACCACGGATACGGCCTTCAACGGCCAGATGGTTTCTGGAAGTGATGAGTTTTCCATCGATGTCGGCGATGTCGACAACGGGCAAAATCAATCTTCGGACGGAGAGACTTCTGATGCCTGGGCTTCTTATGAGAGTGCCGACGCTTCATCCTCGTGGGTGGATGCTGCCGACGATCAAGGGGCTGGCGATGAGCAAAATGAGGATGTGATGGCAGAAGAGGTCGAGGAAAATCATGGGTCAGAACAGAACCATGAGATGAACGAGACCTATGAACGTCAAGATTGGTGACTGCGCTTCTATGGGTTGATCGCGCCGCAGCGCGTGGAAGCTTGAGCGAAACGAAAGGCGCTGAGATGGATCATTCATCCCAGCGCCCTTGACCCGCAAACGCTTTTGCTCAAGCAGCCAGGTTTGCCTTGATACCGGTGTGATCAGTCTGGAAGTCCTCCCATTGAAGATCGCCAGAATACCGCCTCGCCAGTTGACCCGAGCCATCCATCAGAAAAAGATGCAGCCAACGATTGTCGAAAAGGGTGCGTACTTCCGGATGCCGGTCAAGAATGTCGGTCACGGCTTCCTGTGGCGCCTCGATGCAGACTGACAATCGCAGGGGATCATGTGCGAAGGTTTTCCCATCGTGAACAGATTGCCAGGGAAGACCTGCGCGTAGCACGCCGCCATTGCCCTCCACAACGCCGATGCCCCCGGTAACGTTGTGCAGGAGCTTGTTGCCCGCCCCAAAAAGACCCGGAGCGACAACGGACCCGTAATATTGCAGGCTGATCCAGCTGGCGACAACAACCGGAGCGGTCAAGATTAACTCCAGAACATTAAACCCTTCATCCTTGCGCCAATCGTAGTCGTGCAGGAAGGCTCGCCCGTCGAGCGCATTCCCGCGGGTTCTGCGGCGCGGGGCGGCGATGAAAGCGCTACATCCTGCGAGCGCCCATTCGGGACGGGTCTCAGACCAGTCCTGCGCGCGTGCTTTGACCGCGTCGCCGGTCGTGGATCTGGGCAACCGCAGCGCGCGCTCGGTCCGCGCGTGCTGGCCAGCGGACGCCAGCAGTTCCTTGGCTTTTGTAACAAGCATCCGATCTGCGTCCGAATCCAGATCTGCATCGTAAAGCGTCACGTCATCTGTGGTCGTATGATGCAAGGCACCGATGAAGCGCGTATCGCTGGGGATTTCAATGCCATTCCTGGTCAGGCCATCGCGCACATCCTGTGCGTTCAAGAGCCTAGGAAGCAATCTTGCATTGACCTCGCCAGAGTATCCACCGCAGGCGCCGCAATGCAGTGCGCTCGCATGCGGGTTGTTCACCACATGGGCGCCATGTCCAACGATCAAAACCAGCGGGGCAAAGCCCTCTGTCAAAGACATCGCGCGAAGGATGGTACCTGCGGCCGTGACTTTGTCTGCCAGAGTGAAGCTGTCCGCGAAGTGCGGAGCCTGCGTATCCGGCGCGGGAGCGCTATCCAGACCAAGCGCATCGCGCAGCAGTTTGCCGATGTAAATCGGGCCAGCCGCTTCCACAAATGCAAAGGAGGACACAGCCGCCAATTTGAAGCGGCCCCAGGCCCTGATGGCCCGCGCCGAAAGCCGTGTCGATTGCTCCTCCGAGATCTTGCCTGATGGGCTCGAAGAGGAAGAGATGCCGGGGGTGAGCAAAACCGGTAGACGTAACTCTTCTACATCCGACGCAAATCCGCGATGTGCAGCGGTCAAGCCGAAGAACCCTGCAAAGCCGAGCGTTTCTACGCCCGGATCGGTGGTTTCTAGCGCCCTGCGAAATACTTCGGAGCGGACGTCGATACAGAATGCGGCCTGAAGGGTCGGGCGGTTGTCCGTCTCTTTGGCGCTGGCCGAAGACAGGGTTCGTGCCAGAAGTCTTTGCGCAGCATGTTCTGCAGCCTCCTGTAATATCGCATTTGCGATGTGCGCAGAGGTCGGCTCGGGTATCGATGCATGAGCGGCCCGCGTGGCCTGCCACTCGGCATCGATTTGGGGTTTGTACCGCGCATATAGGGCCTGCTCCCAGACGAGCCGTATCGTGAGCATATCTGTGGTGATCGGGTCTGTTTTCTGTTCCAATTCGGCCTGCCACACTCTTTGCCGTGCGACCTGCGCCCAGCCCCCCAGGCTGGTCAGAAGCTGATGGAAATAGGTCGGTGCGCTTTGAGAGGACAGCCCAAGCGCGTCGCAGGCCTGCGACAGGGCGGTGCGCGCGCTGTCCGGTGTTGTGGCGACCAGGGCGGCAAAGCCCGACAGGCCGGTAATCTCGGGCGTCAGATCGCGACGTGCAAAAATCTGCCAGCTTTCGAATGCGCCGCGCCCTGCCGTCACCTGCCACAAAGCCTGACCCGCATCGAAATATCCTGCCGCCCACGCGCCGATCCGCGCATCAATCAGCGCAGGCCAATCAACGCCCGAAGCTCGAGCCGCCAAATCGGCAATCGTGGGCAGGGCGTCGATCTCTTCCTCCGCCTCCTGAGCCATCTCTTTGAGGACCTCAATCGAATTTGGTGCCCCCGAGGGTGCGTGCTGCAATGCCGCCGTTAAATCGCCGTCGGAAATTGTGCCATCCGCAATGCGGTCCGCATACCATGTTCGTGGCATGGTGAGGGAAGCCCCCGAGATTCGCGCAAGAAGGGCGGAGGTTTCGCTCAATGAAAGGTCGGTCTGGCCCAGAAACGGGTTGACTGCGACAGAGGAGGAGAGCGGCCAGAGCGGCGGGATGGCGCGGCTCGCGGTCTCGGAGGCTGCAATCAGTTCAAGATGTGCGCCGGAATAGCCGGTATAAGTGTCAGCCCTCATTGTGCGGCTCCTTTCTGGGATTTTGCGGGGATGGACCAGCCGCGTAGCAGACGATCTTCGAGTGCGTTGATATAGAACCCGTTGGTCAGATGAATGCGCAGTCCCTGTGCGGCCGGGTGGTGTGACCATAGCGGTAGTGTTGCCTGCGCCAGGGCAACCAGCCCGAAGCTCAAAAGCGCCAGTAGGATCAGCGCCCATTCCAGCGCGCTGGGCATCGGGGTTGGCGGCAGGCTGGATACTGTCAGCCAATAGGCACCTTTTTGCAGCACGACGTAGCTGATCGCCGCGCCCAGCGACATCAGCGCCGTGCGCCATGTCAGCGCACGGGGCGCTGCATCGGCCAACCCCTGCGCCAGCAAATAGGCCACACCGAAAATCAGAATAGCGCCAAGGGCGACACTTTGCGGTGAGCTTCCTGCAAACCCGAAGAGTATGCTGAAAGCGGTGTAAACCGCGCCATAGATGGCGATGGCCAGCACAAAAGCACGGCTCACGGCGGCAAGGTCGGGCACCGCTACCGGACCAGGCCGCGCGATGCTTGCAACGCGTTCCACCGCGCCCCCCGCCGCCAGAAACGCATGCGCCTTGTAGAGCGAGTGTGCAACGACGTGCAAAAGCGCCAACGGGAAAAGGGCAAGCCCGCATTGCAGGATCATGAAACCCATCTGGGCCACGGTGGACCACGCGAGGGAGACTTTGACGGTTGGTTGCGTCAACATGACCAGCCCGCCAAAGAGCGCTGTAAAGCCGCCAATCAATACCAGACCGGCGAGTACCAGAGGTGACAGCAACATAACGTCGGCGAAACGGATCAAGAGGAATCCGCCAGCGTTCACCACGCCAGCGTGCAGCAGCGCGGACACGGGTGTGGGTGTCTCCATGACTTCGGTGAGCCAGCCGTGGGTCGGGAACTGGGCGGATTTCAACAAGGCGGCGAGCGCGAGGAAGGCAGCAGCGGTCGCTGCCAAACCACCGCCCTGACCGAGTTGGGCCGCCGCTATGATCTGGGAGATCTGCAGCGTTTCATAACTTATCATCAGCAACACCGCCGCCGTGATCAGAGCAATATCGCCCGCCCGCGCGGTCAGAAATTTTTTGCGCGCAGCGCGCTGTGCCGCGATCCTCTCGGGGTAAAACAGAAGCAGTCTGTGCAAACACAGGCTGGTCACGATCCAGGCGCCGACGAATTGAACCAGATTGCCCGACTGCACCAAGAGCAGTACCGCGGCGAGCGTGCCCAGCAGCCAGATGGTAAACGGGGTTTGGCGTGCCTCACCTTCGAGGTAGACGCGCGCATACCGCACAACGATCCACCCGATGAAGGCGACCAGCAACAGCATGGTGCCACTGACCGCATCAAGCCGCGCGGAAATGCCGATGCCCGCGGCGCCGATCAAAAAGCTGTCACCTGAGCCCTGAGCGATCAGCAGTCCAAGTGCCAAGAAAGCGACGAGCAAAGCGACAAGCGACACACCTTCGCCAATCCTTGCTGCCCGATCGGGGGTGAGATCGCGTCTGAGGTGCAGCCCAATCGCGGCGGTGGTCAGAATGGCAGGCGCCAGCAATGGCAAGGCATAGGTCAACATGAGATCCCCCGTTTGCGTCGTTCAGGAGGAGATACACAGGGCATAGCTGATATAAAAATTCATTGATAACAACAAATCGTTCACTTAAAGCGAATGATATGCACAGTATGAATTACAATCACCTGCGCTATTTCTGGCATGTGGCGCATGATGGAAACCTGACCCGCACGGCGGCGCGTCTCAACCTGTCGCAATCGGCTTTGTCGGTGCAGATCCGTAAATTGGAGGATCGCCTTGGTCACTCCCTGTTTGAGCGGCGCGGTCGTCAATTGCGCCTGACCGAAGCGGGCCGGATTGCGCTGGATCATGCGGATACGATATTTGGGGCAGGGCAGGACCTGCTCGCCACGCTCAGCCGCACCGGCAGTCCGCGTAAAGTGCTGCGGGTTGGTGCGCTGGCCACCTTGTCTCGCAATTTTCAGATCGAATTCCTGCGCCCGTTGTTGGGCGCGCAAGATGTCGAACTGGTGCTGCGGTCAGGCACGTCCATGGAACTCATGCAGGGATTGGAAACGCTCAGTCTCGATGTTGTTTTGACCAACCGCGTGCCAACACCGGACGCGATGACCGATTTTATGGTCCATACGCTTTCGGAACAGAGCATCGGTGTGATTGGCACGCCCAAAAGGCTGGACAATACCCTGACGCTCTCAGAGCTTTTGAGCACCCACCCGGTCATCGTACCAACCAGTGAAAGCCCCGTGAGGATCGGGTTCGATACACTGTGCGCACGATTGGGTATCGACCCGGTTCTGGCCGCGGAAGTGGATGATATGGCGATGATGCGCCTGCTGGCGCGCGAGGATATCGGCCTGGCCATCCTCCCGCCGATTGTGGTCAAGAACGAATTAGTGACCGGGCTGCTGAAAGAGGCGCAACATCTCATTGGTCTTACTGAAATCTTTCACGCTGTCACGGTCAAACGGAAATTTCCAAACCCACTGCTCTCCTCTCTGCTGGAGCGACCGGTGGCGGCTCAGGGTGCGTGAGAACCAGCCCCACCCGATGCGCTTCTGATCGATAGAAAGGTCTTGGAAGCGTTTCGGTAGATACCTGACACGCCCCGCAAACGCCCTGATTGACAATGGACATCGGCTGCATTTCTTTGACGCCCAGAAAGAGGTTCCGACATGACGCATCCGCTGATCACGGCAGACGACATCCAAAGCTACCAGAATGAAGGTGTGGTGCTGATCAAAGGTCTGTTCAAGGATCATATTGAAACGATCCGGGCGGGCATCGAACGCAACATGGCCGAGCCAGGGCCCTATGCCGCGGAAAACCTGAATGAGGGGGAAAGCGGCCGGTTCTTCGATGATTACTGCAATTGGACCCGCATTGCCGAATTTGAAGAGGTGATCCGCACATCTCCTGCGGCAGAGGTCGCTGCCGATCTCATGGCATCCCAGCGGGTCCAGGTCTTTCACGATCACGTGCTGGTCAAGGAACCCGGAACCTCGAAGCCCACGCCCTGGCATCAGGATGGCCCCTATTATTTTGTCGATGGGAGGCAGAATGTCAGCTTCTGGTCACCGATGGATCCGGTGAAGGATGCCAGCCTGCGCTGCGTTGCGGGTAGTCATCTCTGGGAGAAACCGGTGCTGCCGACGCGCTGGCTGGCGCAGACCAGCTTCTTTCCCGACGAAGACGCCTATATGCCGGTGCCCGATCCCGATGCCGAAGGAATGGAAATCAGGGAATGGGAGATGGAACCGGGCGACGCGGTCGCTTTTAGCTTTGCGAGCTTGCATGGTGCGCGTGGCAATACAGCGCAGGCCCGCCGACGCGCCTTTTCCCTGCGGCTTGTGGGAGACGATGCGCGCTATGTGGCCCGGCCCGGACCGACATCTCCGCCGTTTCCCGGACATGGCATGCAGGCTGGGGACATCCTGCGCGAAGATTGGTTTCCCGTGATCTTCAACAGGTAGGGTGCGATCTGCCGCAATTGGGTTCTGGCGTCATGTATAAAGTCAGCGTGATATCTGGTTTTCAAAACTCAATTGGATCTCTCTGTGAGTAACTCGAACAGAACGGCAGATTTTGGCTATAGTTCACATTTGTGACCTGCGCGCAAAGGTGCTTTTCGGCCCGACTGGAGCCCGAGGCGCCACAACCTTCCGGGGAGCAAGCAAAAATATGCTGGGCATTAAAAACCACCCATTGTTGAGCGAATTCGCGCCTATCGCATGAGCTCATCCGTTCAACCGCTTGAAGTTGCTCGCTAATCGAGCCTTTAGTTGAGGTGCTACTTTGAAGTGAGGGTGTAGCAAATGCGCCACCAAATGGTTTTTGGCGCATGCTACATTGTCGTTTCAATTGTTCGACTTTCTTGGTTTCCGGTTTCCGTAAAACAGAATTATCAAAACCATACTCCTGACTAATTATCACTTGGAGGCCAGGCACTATGTCCGAAGGCATGAAGGATAACTTGGAATGCGCGCCCGGTACGACGGCGCAAAACGCTCTGTTCGAGCACCCGCTGAATACGTCAGATTGGGAAAAACGGCTGTCCGAAGCGCGGGCACAACGCGAAAAGGTGCTGTCCAAGCGCACAGAGCCACCCTCGAAACCTGGCTTCAACCCGACCGCTCTAACCGGCAAGGCAGCCAAATGCGATACCATTTCCGAGCCTGTGTTAAATGCTGTGGTCGAAACGCCCGAACAGAAACCAGAAACCACTTCTGAAGTGAACCGTGCCATTCTGGATGACGAAGAAAAGGCTGATGCGTCTGAGCTGGCTTTCGTTTCGCGGCGCAACGCAACGCCTGAGATGCCGCAAAAAAGCCAGGGTTTTCAAATTCCAGGCTGGCTGAAAGTCACCGGTGCGTCGAAGCCACTTTACCTCGTGATGTGCAGCGTCGGCCTCGGGTTTGGTCTTGCCTTGGGTTTCGGTTTCTTGCTGGGTCTGGGCTGGCCATTGCTGCCCAACGGCCAGCCCACTGCGGGTCAGTTACAGTCTGAAGCCGTTCTGGCAGATGGTGGCACGGTCGTCCAAAGCGTCCCGGTGATTGCCGTAGCACCCATCGCACAGAACACTTCCGACACCCAAGGCTTGACCATCGATCTGCCAGAGTTGCCAGTGCCGCAATGGACTGCTGAAGCCTCCTCTGACATCACGCTGCCGAACATCACGCCGATTGCCTATTTGTCCTCCAACAGTGAGGACGGCTTCGGCGCGATCAGCGCCCTGCCGGTCATTGAAGCTCCGCAACAGACCGCCTCAAAGGGCGGTGAAGAACCTGATGCTTCAGCAATGTATGCGCAGGCGTTGCAGTTTTTTGTACATGCCCCGGAGAGCGTCTCAGATAAATCGCTCGAAGGATACATAGCGCAACTTGAGGATACCGGCTTTCCCGTTGCCCGGATCGGTCGGGAAAGCGTGCGGGTCTCAGCAACACATTTGCGGTTCTACAGCCCTCAGAACGCGGATGTCGCGCGCGCAATTGCCGCGAACCTGGGTGTAGAAGCAAAAGATTTCTCGCAAGACGCGGGCAATTCGTCTCGTATCGAGGTTTGGTTGGCCGGGGCGTCGCTTGAGGCGATCGAGAACGAGAAGATTGCGCAGAGATCGAACTTCTTTTCAAGATGGCTTAAGAGCCGCCAGGAAGAACGTTAGAAGAGACCCTGACATCGCAAAATCGGACCGCGCTTAGCGCCAAGCGCGAAACGTCAGATCCGTGTATCGCCAACGGTTGTGATCCGAGGGATCAGCCGGGGTCGGGCGTGCATTGATTTTGACATTCCGCCGTTTGCGGGGCATTCCGGTGCTCAAAGAATGAGCGTTGTGTGCCAAAGGAAAAGAGTTGAACGCCCGGATTTTCTCTACACGAAAGCGGCCGTTTCACCTCGGCCCGTTCCCGCTGGAACGCTTGGCGCGGGTGTCGTCAGAACCTGATCTGTCCAACGTGCCTGCCATGCAGCCGGTGCATTTTGACAACGCGGCCGTTCCGCAGTCGCTTGTGAACGCAATGGGCGAGTATCAGGCGATGCTCGACGCGATCAGGGACGGCCTGATCAATAAGGAAATTGCGGGCTGTCCGGCGGACCCGGATGAGCGGGCGCGGCATATAAAATCCTTTGGCTATTTCCAGGATGCACCGATGGTCGGGGTCGGGCGGTTTGATGCCAGTCAGCTGCTGGCGACGCCGATCAGAAATCCGGAAATTGATCGCCTGGCCGAGGAGCTTAGAACCAAGCAGACCAAAACGCTTGCCGCCGGGATTGATACCATCATGGCGGATCTCAAGGACAGTATGACGGCGCCGCCACGCACTCTCGATGCTCACACGCACACGGTTGTCTTTTTGTACAATTACAACCGCGAGCCAACGCCGGATGAGCCCGGTTTCGACTGGATCGCCGAGGCACACCCGCAACGGGCGAGCCTGCTGGGGGCAGAAACGGCGATCATCATCGCGGGCTATTTGCGGGTCTTGGGATATGATGCCAAGGCGCATACGACGACCTCGTCCGAAGTGGATCTGAATAAGCTGGCGGTTGGTGCGGGACTGGCCACGGTGGAAGAGGGTCGCCTGGTAAACCCCTACATCGGCGACAGATTTCAGGTTGCGGCCCTCACAACGAATTTTGAAATGACACCGGATGCGCCGCTGGTGCCTTTGGCGAAACAATCAAAGTCCATCACAGGCAGCCTGGCATGGAAACTGGGTAAGGGGTCGCAGAAAAGCGCGCGTACGCTCGACCCTTATGCAACACGGCACTATGCCCAAGGGGCCTATCCGTTTGAAACGCTCAAGCGGGTTGAGAAGCCGACCACCTATATCGACGAGGCGCGGGTGGCACGTGTGCCCAAGCGCACCGATATGTTCGCGCGGGCGCAGTTCGGGGACCTGGGCAAAGCCAGTCAGGAAGCCGCCACCGGCGGGTATTTTGCGCAAAAGGCACCGATCAGCCGGGCGATCAGGCGTCCCTCCGGTGCGTTTCTGTTGCTGCAGAACGGCCCGGTTGCGCCAGAAATCTCGCCTGCAGCCAAAGACGCCGCCCGCAACGCCGAAGGGATCAAGGCGGCGAGCTATTTTCTGGGGGCGGATGCCGTGGGCATTTCGCGCTGTCCGGAATGGGTGTGGTACTCCCATGATGCAGTTGGCGAGCCGATTGTGCCCACACACACCAGCGCGATCAGCATGATCATCGACCAGGGGTTCGAGACCACCGAGGGTTCTTCCGGGGATGACTGGATTGCGGTCACGCAATCGATGCGCGCTTATCTGCGGTTCTCGCTGTTGGGCGGGGTCATCGGCAAACAAATCCGCAACCTTGGCTATGAAGCACGGGTGCATACCAACCTGGATGGTGAAGTGCTGCAACCGCCGCTGCTGTTGCTTGCCGGTCTGGGCGAGGTGAGCCGCATCGGCGAGGTGATCGTGAACCCGTTTCTGGGGCCGCGCCTGAAATCCGGATGTATCACCACGAACATGCCGCTCGCGCATGACAAGCCTATTGATTTTGGGATGCAGGCCTTTTGCGAGGCCTGCAACAAATGTGCCCGTGAATGTCCGTCGGGGGCGATTACCGCCGGTCCGAAGCTCATGTTCAATGGCTATGAAATCTGGAAATCCGACAGTCAGAAATGCACCACCTACAGGTTGACACAGCAGGGCGGTGCCATGTGTGGGCGTTGTATGAAAACCTGCCCTTGGAATGTCGAAGGCCTGCAGCACGAAAAACCCCTGCGCTGGATTGCGATGAACGTACCGGCGATGGCGGGGGTTCTGGCAAAGGCCGATGATCTGGTGGGAAACGGTCGCATCAATCCCCAAAAACGCTGGTGGTGGGATCTGAAGGTGAATGATCGCGGCGGCTTTGATGCAGTGTCCGAGCCGAAAAACTACCGCGAGTTGCAGACCGATCTGGAACTGACCTACGAAGATCAGACCCTGGCGGTCTACCCGGCAAACCTTGCGCCACCGCCCTGGCCGTTTCCGTTTCCGATGGATCGTGAGAAGGGGATCGAGGCCTATCAGGCGCTGATCACCGCGCAGGAATATCAGGCGCGGCTGGAACGCGGCGAAACCGAAGGCTTGGCGCATGCTTACCTGGGGGCCGGGGATGCACCGGTTACCCGTGTGGGCATCCGCGCGGTCGAGCACCTGTCAGAGACCGTTGTCAAATACGAGTTGGCGTCGCTGGACGGTACACCCTTGCCCGAATGGCGGGCGGGCGCGCATCTCGACATTGTCGTGGCTCCAGAATTCGTCCGGCAGTATTCGCTCTCTGGCAATCCCGCGGACCGGTCGACATACGAGATCGCCGTTCTGCGCGAAGAGGCCGGGCGCGGGGGATCGAAACTGCTGCAAAAGATCTTTTCGCAAGGGCGCAAGATCTTTGTCTCCAACCCCATCAACCATTTCCCACTGGCAGACGAGGGCACGAAGCACATGCTGATGGGGGGCGGCATCGGCATCACGCCGATGATCGCCTTCGCCCATGAATGCCATGCGAAAGCGGTGGATTTCGAGCTGCATTATTCGGCGCCATCCCGCAGCAGCGCGGCCTTTCTAACCCATCTGGCTGCACAGCCCTGGGCGGAAAAGGTACATCTGCATCTCTCGGATGAAGGTACCCGCGCCGATCTTGATCAGACGCTCTCCGGCTACCGCGACGGGTGGCACGTCTATACCTGTGGGCCGGACAGCTACATGGCTGCGGTCATGACGGCGGCCCAGAAACAGGGGTATCCCGAAGAGGCACGGCATCTTGAATATTTCTCTGTGCCGGAGCTGCCTGAATATGAAAATCACGCATTTACGCTGAAACTCGCGGGCTCGGGGCAGGAATTTGAGGTTCCCGCGGATAAATCCGTCACGGATGTTCTGGCCGAGAATGGGGTCAGCGTCGATGTGAAGTGTTCTGACGGGATTTGTGGCGTGTGCAAATGCGGCCTGGTTTCCGGTGAGGTCGAACACCGCGATTTCGTGTTGTCGAAGAAACAACGCGAAAAGGGGATCATTCTGTGTCAGAGCCGAGCCGCCAAGCCCGGCGGTGTGGTCGAGATCGATTTGTGACGCACCGCTGATCGCTGCTTTGTGACACGCGAAGGGGCCAGTTGCCCGACCCCTTCGGCATCTCAGTTTGACATCGTGTGGCCGGAATGGTCCGTCTTGTCCTCGTGAGTGCGTTCTTCGACGTTGAACATCACCTCGATTTCGCCTGCGTTCTCAAAGATCAATGTCGCCGGGATTTTTTCGCCCACTTCAAAGGGATCGCCGCCAAGGCCCATGAACATGACGTGAAATCCGCCGGGCTCAAGCGACACGGTTTCCCCGGCGGGGATCTCGATGGCATCCACATGCATCATGCGAGCGACGCCGTCTTTTTCTTCGGTGGTGTGCAATTCGACTTTTGGAAAGTCGGCCTTCACGCCGATGAGGCGATCTGCTGTGTCACCGGTGTTTGTAACCTCCAGATAGCCACCGCCTGTTTTTGCCGTGGCCGCTGTGTTGAAGGTCATCGGATGGTTGATCACAAGGTCGCCCAGCTTGAATTCATGCGCAAGCGCAGCGGTCGACATCGAGAGAAGGGCAGCCGTGGCTGCGATGATCAGGTTTTTCATGATTTTTTCCCGTAGAATGCGCAGATATGGGTGCGCGCCGTTGTGTGAATGAAGGTCAGATAATCACACGGGCTGGCGGTGCGCGGGACGGATGCGCGGTGTCGGGTCGCGCGGGGCGCAAGAGATCACGGGCGGAGGCGAACGGGGCCGAGCATTCTATCGCAGCCGGGATCGGCGCGGAGTTGACCACCTCCGGCAACAGCACATTTTGCGTGATCACGCAGGCGTCACAGGTCGTGCTGAGGTGATGTGCGGGGTCCGTTTCGCCGCAGATTTCCGCTAGCGTCCCGCCCATGCTGAGATAGGCCAGCAATTCGGGCGAGGATCTGTCGTTGGAAAAGCGATGTGCGAAGCTGGTTGCCGTCATTGCGAAAGTCGCAATGAGCATCATCAAACTTGCCAGAAGTGTGAATCGGGCCCGCATCATGAGCAAATCCTATGTGGTCCCACGGGGGTGGTCCAGATGAGAAGCGCGCCCGCGCAGCTTTGCCGCATGATGCCAGCAGCGTCAGACAACCGGCTTGACCTTTGTGGGTTCGGGTGACCTGATCCACGCGTGCCATCAAAAGGGGGCTTGAGGATGACAGTGCGACCGTTAGGGGTGGACCCGTCGGGATGTTTTATCGGTGGGCAGTGGCGGGCGAGCGCATCGGGTCAGACACTCGCGCTGGGCGATCCTTCAACCGGCGAGGTGCTATGCCAGATTGCGCGCGGGGGCGCAGAAGACATTGACCAGGCGGTTGAGGCTGCCACAGCGGCAATGGCGGGGGACTGGGGAACGACCACGGCGGTCGAGCGGGGCCGTGTTCTCTACCGGATCGGGCAATTGGTGCTGGAGCACATCGATGCGCTTGCTGAACTGGAAGCGCGCGATGTGGGCAAGCCGTTGAAACAGGCCCGCGCGGATGTCGTCGCACTGGCACGCTACATGGAGTTTTATGCCGGGGCCGCCGATAAAATCCACGGCAGCACAATTCCTTACCTGGACGGCTATACGGTTTACACGTTGCGGCAGCCCCATGGGGTCACCGGGCATATCGTGCCGTGGAATTACCCGATGCAGATCATTGGCCGCTCCGTTGGGGCAGCCCTTGCAATGGGCAATGCCGCGGTTTTGAAACCTGCGGAGGAGGCCTGCCTGACGGCGCTGGCTTTCGCGGAACTGGCCCACCGGGCGGGTCTGCCTGCGGGGGCCTTGAATGTCGTGCCGGGTCTGGGGGCCGAGGCCGGGGCCGCACTGACGTCACACCCCGGCGTGCATCACATCTCCTTCACCGGGTCGGTCGGCGTCGGCAAGCTGGTGCAGCAATCCGCCGCTCAGAACGTGGTGCCGGTGACGCTTGAGCTTGGGGGCAAATCCCCTCAACTGGTTTTTGAGGATGCCGATCTCGACGCGGCGCTGCCATTTCTGGTAGGAGCTGGTATCCAGAACGCTGGCCAGACCTGTTCGGCGTCTTCGCGCATATTGGCGCAGCGTGGCATCTACGAGCGGGTCGTGGCGGAAATGACGACCCGTTACCGCGCGCTGCGCGTCGCGCCTGCGATGGCGGATCTGGATGTCGGGCCGCTCATCTCCAACCGGCAAAAAGCGATTGTCGAAGGGTTTCTGAACGACGGGGATGACCTTGAGGTGGTGGCACAGGCGGCATTGCCTCCCGATCTTCCAGCAGGCGGCGCTTACGTGGCTCCGACGCTGTTTGCCAATGTACCCCGCGATCACAAGCTGGCGCAGGACGAGATTTTTGGCCCCGTGCAGGTGATCATTCCGTTTAAAGATGAGGCCGACGCGCTGGCGATCGCGAATGGCACGCCTTACGGGCTGGTGGCATCGGTCTGGACGTCGGACGGGGCGCGGCAAATGCGGTTGGCAAAAGCGCTCAAGGTCGGCCAGGTCTTCCTGAACAACTATGGGGCTGGCGGCGGTGTGGAGCTGCCTTTTGGCGGGACCGGCCTCTCGGGACATGGGCGCGAGAAGGGGTTTGAAGCGCTTTATGGGTTCTCGTCGCTGAAGACGGTGGCTGCCCTGCATGGGTGATCAGACGGTCTCCAGCAGGATGAGCCATACCCAGATCGTCAGGACAGAAATCCCCGTGGCCATCAGCACGGAAGAGGCAGCGACCCGTTTGGCGCGCCCATACATATTGGCGAAGATATAGGCATTGAACCCCGGTGCCATCGCAGCGGTCAGCACGCCGGAGCGGAACCCGTCGGTGGGTAGGTTTTGCACGGTGCCGAATAGCCAGACCAGCGCGGGGTGCAGCAGCAGCGCGATGCCGCAGATCATGACGACGACGCGGCTGTCGCCTTCGGGGCGGTATTGCACGAGAACCCCGCCGAGCGCAAAAAGGGCGGCGGGCAGGGCGGCGCGGGCAATCAGCGAGAGCGCGTCATCCACAACCGTTGGGATCCCCAGACCCGACAGGTTCACGATGAAGCCCAAGCCGATGGCGAGGACAAGTGCGTTGCGAAACATCGCGCGCACGACAGCGCGGGCCATCACGGTGGCGGATTGGCCGCGATTGCGGGTGACTTCCATGACGGTGATGCCCAACCCATAGCAGAAAGGCGAGTGCAGCGCGACGATGGCGAAATTGCCGGTCATCGCATCCGCGCCATAGGCCCGTTCGGTGATCGGCAGGCCTAGCAGCACGGAGTTGGAAAAGAGGCAGCAAAAGCCGATGGCGACGCAATCCTCCCAATCGCGCTTGAAGAGCGCGCGCGCCCCGAACATGCCGGTGAAAAAACAGATGCTGGCACCGGCGTAAAAGCTGCTGAGCAGGGCCGGATCGAAGGAGCTGTCGAGATCAAGCTTGGCGATGGCCTGAAACAGCAGGCACGGGATGGCGAAGTTCTGGGTGAAGCCCATGACGCCGTCGATGCCCGCAACCGGGAAGAGCTTGCGCCAGACGGAAACATAGCCGAAGCCGATGACAAGAAACACGGGAAGGATGACATCGAGCAGGGTTTGCATTGGGTGCCTTTGCGCCTGTGGCCCGGGCGGGAGCCTCCGGCGGGGATATTTTGTGCCAGAAGAAATTCAGGGAGCGGGAAACGTCAGGGTCAGCCCATCGTAGGCCGGTCGAATGTGGGGGGGTGTTTCGGCCTGCAAGGTGTCGTAGTCGAGGTCGATGTGCATGTTGGTCAGGACAGCGCTTTTTGGTTGAACGCGGTCAATCCATTCCAGCGTGCGGGCGAGATGCGCATGGGTTGGATGGGGATCGCGGCGCAGGGCGTCCACGATCCAGCAGTCCAGGTTTGCAAGAATCGGCCATACGTTTTCCGGGATCTGTGCGACGTCCGGCAGATAGGCCAGATCGCCGATCCGAAAGCCGAGGGCATTCATGCCCCCATGCGCGACCTCAAAGGGAGAGAAGCGGATCGTCCCGCCTGCGCCGTCAATGGTGACATCGCCCTCAATGAGGTTCATGTTGAGGATGGGGGGATAGGCAGACCCCTCGGCCTGCACGAAGGCGTAATCAAACCGTTGCATCAGCGCGTCGCGGGTGGGTGGATCGGCCCAGACTGGCAGGCGCGCGCGCATGTTGAAGACGATCATCCGCAGATCATCGATGCCGTGCACATGGTCGGCATGGCTGTGTGTGTAGATCACCGCGTCAAGCCGCCCCACATCGGCGGTGAGCAGCTGGTTGCGTACGTCTGGCGAGGTGTCAATCAGAACTGTTGTGGTGCCATTGTCGTCCTCGCGTTCAACCAGAAGCGAGCATCGCTGGCGTCTGTTCTTGGGATTGTCGGGGTCGCAGTCGCCCCAGTGTCCGCCCAAGCGCGGCACGCCGCCTGAGGATCCGCAGCCCAGAATGGTCGCGCGCAGCTCAGCCATCAAGCGGGGGCCTGGTAATTTGCTGCCTTGGAGAACAGGCGGTCAAAATTGGCCTGCGTGTGCGCCGCAAACGCACCATAGCTGATGCCCATGGTGTCAGCTCCGCGCTGCGCCGTGTGGGTTACATATGCGGGTTCATTGCGTTTGCCGCGATAGGGCGGCGGCGCAAGGTAGGGCGCGTCGGTCTCCACCAAAATACGGTCCAGAGGGGCCGCCGCGAAGATATCGCGCAGTTCGGACGATTTGGGGAAAGCTGTGATCCCCGACATCGACAGATAAAACCCCAGATCCAATGCCGTGCGCGCCAGATCGGCGGATGAGGAGAAACAGTGCATCACACATGTGAATGCGCCCTGGCGGTATTCTTCTGTCAGGATGCGTGCCATATCCGCATCGGCATCACGGGCGTGGATGATCAGTGGCAACCCTGTGGCTCGCGCGGCCTCGATGTGCACGCGCAGGGAGGTCTGTTGGATTTCTGCCGTGTCGGCCGTGTAATGGTAGTCGAGGCCGGTCTCCCCGATGCCCACCAGTTTGGGATGCTGTGCGATGGTAATGAGTTTGTCCACGCTTGCCTGGGGTTCGCTGGCGACGCTCATCGGGTGGGTCCCGGCGGCATAGAAAACCGGCGCGTGGGCTTCGGCGATTGCGCGCACGGCGGGTTCATTTTTCAGCTTTGTGCAGATCGTCACCATGCGGGACACGCCAGCATCCACAGCGCGGGCAACGATTTCCGCGTGCTGGCCATCGAAATCCGGAAAGTCGAGGTGACAATGGCTGTCTGTGATCTGAAGTTTGTCGGTCATGCCGGTCCGGTCGTGCTGGCACCAGATCGGCATCTACCCTCTGGCGGTTTGACTTATCTTGATCAGGGTATCTAGGACCAGAGCGGCAGGGTCAAGGTTCACCGCGCGGCCATGTCGCGCGCGTGCGCCGGTTTCCTGCGCGACCTGTGCCCAGGCACGGCCCGCGGTTTGATCAGGTGCCAGGCGCGCGAGAATTGCCGCCTCATTCGGGGCGGCTTCAATGGTTGATCCGGTGCCGGACGCGCCCCGGCGGGCAAGGCGCGACAACAGCAGGTCGATGAGTTCAAAAAGCAGGTCACGCTTGACCTCGGCACCGCGCGCGGCAGCCGCTTCTGCGAGTTTCAAGGCGGCAGCACGGTCAAACTGCGGCAGGGTCTGGATCAGCGCCACCAGCTCCGCATATGTCTTCAACCCATCCAGCAAGGACAGTCGCATGGCCGCCCCCACCGATCCGCCTGACAGTTCCGCCAAGGCATCCGTCCGCGCGCCCACATCGATGCCTGCCTGAGCAAAGGCGCGCGCCATATCGTCTGGCGGCAGCGTATTCAGGCGCAGCGTGCGGCACCGGGACCGGATGGTGGGCAGCAGTCCGGAGGGGTGATGGCTGATGAGCAGCAGCGTGGCGCGGTCCGGGGGCTCCTCCAACATTTTCAGCAGGGCGTTCGCCGCTGACGGGTTCATGTCGTCCGCTGCATCTACGATGACGACGCGACGCCCGCCATCGGCTGCCGATAGCTGAAAAAACCCTGCAAGGGACCGAATGTCATCGACGACAATCTGATCGCGCATCCTGTCGGTGGTGGGGTTCGGGGTGCGGGTGATGGATTTCAGGCCCGGTTCCGCCCCCGCCGCGATCCGCCGCGCGACCGGGTGTTCGAGATCAATGGCCAGTGTGGTGGGCGGCGGCGGCGCGCCAAACAGCCCATCGTCGTCAAGCGGCGGGGTGGCCAGCAGGAACCGCGCCATGGACCAGGCCAGTGTCGCCTTGCCAATGCCGCGCGGGCCGGTCAGCAGCCAGGCATGGTGCAAACGCCCGGTGCCAAAAGCATCCAGAAACGCTTGCTGTGCAGCGTCCTGACCAAAAAGCTGAGGGTTGTCGCGCGGATGCGGGGCGCCTTCGATCTGATCGGGCGTGCTCATGCCAGCTCTGCGCTTACAAGATCCGCAATGTCGCCCGCGACCGCGTCCATGTCTCGCGCGCCGTCGATGACCCGGAAACGGTCAGAGAATTCGCGGGCGAGATCCAGAAAACCTTGTCGCATCGCTTTTTGCAGGTCTTCACCAAAGGCTTCAAATCGCTCGTCCACGGTTTGTCGCGACAAGGCGCGCGAGAGGCCGACGCCTGGGTCCATATCGATCAGAACGGTTAAGTCGGGTTCATGGCCGATCATTAGTGTGTGCAATTGATCGACAACTCCCCGCAGATCGCCCCGTGACAGGCCCTGGTACATGCGCGTGCTGTCAGCAAAACGGTCGCAGATCACGATCTTTCCTGCAGCCAGCGAGGGCAGAATTGTCCGTTCAAGGTGATCGCGGCGCGCAGCGGTAAAGAGCAGGATTTCTGTTTCCGCCGACCACCTGTCAGGGTCCCCCTGCAGAACTAGGGCGCGAATTTCTTCGGCGCCAGGGGAGCCGCCGGGTTCGCGGGTCAGGACAACTTCGTGCCCGTTTGCACGCAGATGATCAGCCAGTCGCTTGACCTGAGTGGATTTGCCTGACCCGTCTATGCCTTCGAAGGTGATAAAGGTGCCGGTGCCGCGCGCGGCTGCGGTCACGTCGCCCCCTCGGGTACCTGAATGAACTTCGTGAACAGCACCAGCGCTGCGGTGCTGACGCGGCTGACAAAACCACCGCGTTCAATTGCACGATCCGCCACCAGCGGCAGGCGCGTTTCAGGCAGACCTTCCAAGGTAAATACAAACTCGGCCAGCTGATCACCCGCGGCGATGGGGGCGTTGATCGGGCCGGTGTAGATCACTTCGCCCTCGATCTCATTGCCTGCCAGCGCTGGCATCAGAATGCTGATGTCCTCTGCGGCCACCAGACCGACGGAGGCCTCGCTGCCCATCCACACATCCGCTTGCGCAAATTGCTGCCCTTCTTTCGCCAGAGGGCGCATGGCAAATTGACGGAAGGCCCAGTTCACGATGGCCTGGGATTCCTGAGCGCGTTCGGCCACGGTGTCCATTCCGGAAATCACAAAGATCACTCGCCGGTCGCCCTGTTTTGCCGACCCGGTCAGCCCATAACCCGCCTCCTGCGTGTGACCCGTCTTCAGGCCATCGGCCCCAATGCCCATGGTCAGCAGCGGGTTGCGGTTCAAACGGTTGCTGGGCACCCGGTTGTCGAATTCAAATTCGGTTTCTGCAAAGAGCGGGTAGAACTCCGGGAAATCCGTGATCAGGCGATCCGACAGGGTGGCCAGATCGCGCATCGACATCAGATGCCCGGGCTGCGGCCAGCCGTTCGAATTGGTGAAGGTCGAGTTGGTCATACCCAGTTGTTGTGCGCGCTGTGTCATCAGGCGTGCAAACCCGTATTCCGTGCCATCCGGCGACAGCGCCTCAGCGATGACCACGCAGGCATCGTTGCCCGAAAGCACGATGATGCCGCGGATGAGGTCCTCGACGGTGACGGTTTCACCCGACCTCAGGAACATGCTGGAGCCACCATAGGACTGCGCGTGTTCGGAGACCGGCAGTTCTTCATTCAGATCGAGCCCGCCGTCGGATTTGCCACGCCGAATGGCCTCAAACGCCATGTAGAGCGTCATCAGCTTGGACATCGACGCCGGCGGCATCGGTGTTTCGCCATCCTTGTTCAACAGGACGGTGCCGGTTGTCTGATCAAGGACAAAGGCGGTCTGCGCCTTGGTATCAAAGGCCAGGCTCATGGTGGTGGAGGCGATCAAAGCCAGAAGGGCTGCGGCAAGACGGATCATAGCGACACGCTCCTGAGTAGATTAATTGGTCACGGCGTAGGCGTCCGAGAAGCCCTCGCCCTTGATGGTGGCAAGCAGTGTTTTCTGCTCATCGGACGTGGTGGCTGGGCCAACGATCACACGCCAGAAGGGTTTACCGCCCGCCTCTTGCTCCTTGACGGTCGGAATCAATCCCGCGCCACGCATTTGTTTCGCCGCGCGCTCGGCATTTGCCTCCTGGCTGAATATACCGATTTGAACGAAAGGCTTCTTCAAGGTGGATTTCGGCAAGCTGGACTGGATCACCGGTGTGGCCGCCGCCGGGGCAGGGGCCGCCGCGGTTTCAGCAGCGGTTGGCTCTGCGGCGTCAATCGCGGCGCCTGCGGCTGCAATCGGGTCAAGCACGGTTTCGGTGATGTCGTCCGTGGCTGCGACAGTTTCCTCAGCGGGTGCTGTGGGCTCCGGCGTCACCACCTCTTTGCGCAAGGCTGTCACGTCGAGCTCCACCGGTGCCCCGGCAAGCACGCCTAGGGCTTCCGCCGCGTCAGAGGACATCTGCAGTCTCGGCCCGGGAATATCGCGTTCGCGTCGGAAGAGCGCGCCAACGACGAACTGCCCATTGGTCTGGTTGCGGATGATCACCCGCTCCGGTTCGGTCACGTCCGGATGCGCCACCCAAACACCGCCCAGCGAAGGCCGCCCGTCCCAGAGGCCAGGTTCCTTTGCGGAAAACACTTCCGGCGCTTCGACGTCGCGCTCGGTCACGGTGCCGCTCTGGGCGGCAACGGGAGCTTCGGCTTCATCCGTGGGCTTTGGCTTGAACACCTCGCCGAGATTGAAAGAGCCCGCGTCGTCGCAAGCGGCCAGAACGCTCAAGGCGAACAGCCCCGCAAAAAGTCGAAAAGCTGGAGAACGATGGTGGATGATGTCGCCGCTCATGTATCTGTCCTTGCCTGTTATCCGGTTGTCCGGCGTCTTTTTCGCCCGCATGCAGCGGGTCTTTGCCGATACTCTACCCCGGCTGACGCGGCCTGGGAAGATCTTCCGGATCAAATCGGCGACATTCCCCAGAGGTATTGTGGCGTTTTTTGTGGTTTCAGAATCATTTGCGGGCAACTAGGACGGTCAGACCGGAGGAGTGGCAGAGTGGTCGAATGCACCGGTCTTGAAAACCGGCGTGCGTGAAAGCGTACCGTGGGTTCGAATCCCACCTCCTCCGCCATCATTAAATTATTGAATTATTTCAATACTTTATATCAAGTCATTGACCGCAATTGACCGGCGCTATTGACCAATGGAAAGCTCGTTAGGATTAGTCCACAGTAGCGATGGAAGAACGAATACCAAGAACAATACGCTTTCAAAGGCTCGGGATTGTGAAAAGTGACCACCGCTGATTGGGCAATTACTATCTCCTTGGCATCGCTAGCTCTTTCCATTGCTGGTTTTATTTGGAATGTTTGGTCCAAGTTTATCTATCCGAAAGCCCGGCTAAGGGTTGGCATCTCAAACAGAATTGCTTTTGGCGAAGGATGGGACCACAACCCGGAAAGCATTTGCTTGAGCGTGATAGACCATGGTCCCGGTGAAGTAACCTTGGACAACACTGTTGCACGTCCTCGGCGGCGCTGGCTGGGACTTAGAAAGCCCCGCACCTATGCAATGCTGAACCCATCTAGCAACTGGCCATATAGTGGGACCTCAGAAGGGCCATTTAGCGGTGGGCTTCCTAAGACCATCAAGTTGGATGAGACTTTCTACGCCCACTTCCCTCGCTCTCGGCGATGGTTTGATGAAGCAAGACTGGTTCGATTTGGCTTTACGGACAACTTCGGGCGCATTCACTGGGCACCTCGAAAGCAATGCAAAAAGATAAGAGAACAACTATTGTGTGATGCTTCCCTTGAGAGGTTTAACAAAAGCAGAGAGTAGCACCTCTTGGGCGCTCTGCTAAGGAATTCGCTGCGGTAATTGGTGAAGAACTGATCGAAGTGAAAAAGAAGTTGGCCACGGCTGCATCGAACTTATCCAACAAACTTATGAAACACGTCAAAGCCGAAAATGAGGGAAGCAGAAAGATTACAGTCGACTGCCTGTGCCATAAGCTACTGGATAAGTTACCTGACGTAGGTGCCTAAGAACGGTGTGTGTCGGCCTGATCATCAGCGACGCCTAGCGCTTCCCCCCACCGTTTGAAACGCTTTCCATATGTGTCAGAAGCATTTCCCATGCTCGCTAGTTTGTGGAATAGGAGGTTTTGACCTGTCTTACCTTTCACTCTCTCTCTCGGACCATCGACACAGGGGAACTATGAACGGGCACTCTACGGGCCGCTGAGGTGTTCTTACCTTGCTGTAAATTGAAGCTGAGTTGATAACCATTCTCCTCAATCTCTTCGACCCACAATGTCACGATTTCTGCCTGTCTCATCCCAGACAACAAGGCCACCTTGAACACGTCCTTCATGACGCTTTGCGGTCTCCCACATATAGCTTCCATTTCGATTACACATACCCACATCAGGCTTCGCATTAATTTTAGTATTTGGTATTCCAAAATATCAAATACTGGTTTACAAGAATCGGGGTGCGGTAACTGCGCACCGTCAAGGGAGGAAAACCAATGAAGATAATGTTCGCCATTGCTGCGGTGGCTGCCACAGTTGGCGGTGACCTTGTTGCTGAAGACTACCCATCCAAAACCATCGAGGTCATCACCCATGCCGGTAACGGCGGCGGCACCGATGTGACCACGCGCATGATGATGATCCGTGCGCGGCGCGAGTTGGGAACCGACATGGTTGTGGTCAACAAGCGCGGTGGCGGCGGGGCCTCTGCGATGGATTATTACCTGACCCAAGAGGCTGACGGGCACAGCATTTTAACCTTCACCATCGGTCACTCGGCCACAGTTGCCTTGGGCAAGACCGATATGACGCTGGAAGATGTGCGGCCCATTGCGCGCGGCACCGATGATCCGCAGATCCTGATGACCCGTTGTGGTGTCTATGAGAACGCCGAGGCCTTCGTTGCGGCGCAGAAAGACGCGCCGCTGACCTATGGCACCACGCATCTGGGCGGTATCGATGATGTATCGGCCTTTATGTTTGCGCGCCGTGGCGAGCTGGCGACGCCCAAGATCGTGCCCTTTGAGGGCGGCGGCGAACTGGCCACGCAATTGGTGGCGGGCGCGGTTGATGTGGCGGTTCTGAACCTGGCCGAAGCCGGATCGCAGATCGACGCGGGCGATATCTGTCCGATCGTAGTGCTTGCTCCGGAGCGGATGAGCGGGTTGCCGGATGTGTCCACTGCGCAGGAGCTGGGCATTGATGCCAATTTCTCCACCGTGCGCGGCTTTGTTGTGCATAAAGACACGCCCGATGATGTGGCCGCCAAGATCGAAGAGGCGCTGCTGAACGCCATGGGACACACCGTCTACCAGGGCTTCCTGACCTCGGTGGGGCTGGATGCAAGTTCGGTGGCAGGTGCTGACGTCTGGGGCAATCAGCTGACCTCAATGCAGTCGGACATGGATGCCGCACTGCGTGAATTGGGCTTTATCGAATAAAGCCCATCTCCCCGGGGTCGGCCCCTTCGAGAGGGCTGACCCCACCTATGCTTCTTTAACCTGTTTGGGGACGACAAGATGACGCGTTACGCGGTTCCGTGCGGCATAATCGTCTTTTGCCTGCTGGCCTATTGGCTCAGCACGCAATTCGACCGGGTGCCCCCCATCCTGTTGCGCGGCATGCAGCCTGCGGACTTCCCGCAGATGGTGATGCTGCTGATCATGGCCTTGGCTGTGATGGTTGTGATCTTTGACAAGCCCATCGTGCATGATCCGATCCCGCCGACTGTGTGGATCAGCCTGGGGCTGTTTGTCGTCTTCGTTCTGGCGGCGCAGGTCGATCTTTTTCTCGGCCTCGGCGTCTTTGCGGGCGCGCTGGCCTGGGTCTGGGGCGAACGGCGGGCTTGGGGCCTTGCACTGGTGGCTGTCCTCAGCCCGGCTTTGATCTTTTTGCTCTTTGATCAGGTGTTCAGCATCCGCTTTCCGCGCGGTCTGCTCACCAGTCTTTGGTACGGGTGACACTAATGGAACCGTTGATTGCTGGCCTTGTTGCGCTGATGGATCCGAACCTGCTGGTGCTGCTGTTCGCAGCAACCTTGGGCGGGGTGATCATCGGTGCGCTGCCGGGGCTGAATGCCACCACGGGCGCGGCGCTGCTACTGCCCTTTACCATCACAATGGACCCGATCCCGGCGATTGCGATCCTGACGACGATATACTGTGCGGCCACCTTTGCGGGCGCGATTACGGCGATCCTGATCAACACGCCCGGAACCTCGGCCAGCGCCACGACCTGTCTGGATGGGTATCCACTGGCACAGCGGGGCGAGGCTGGGCGCGCCCTGGGCATGGCCACGATTTCCTCCACGATTGGGGGGATCATTTCGGTCATCTGCCTGATGCTGGCAGCACCCTTGATGGCTCGTATGGCCTATAATTTCGCGCCACCGGAATACTTCGCACTCACGGTCTTTGGCATTTCGATGTTGGCCACCATCGGGGACGGTACGCCCTTGAAAAACATCATCGCGGGTGCCTTCGGTATACTGCTCGCAACCGTTGGCAAGGACCTTCTGACCACGGTCGAACGCTTCACCTTCGGGTTCAATGAACTCTCGGAGGGGATTGGGTTTGTGCCGGTGATGATCGGCATCTTTGGCATCTCCGAGCTTCTGGTCCAGGCTGAACGCTTGAGCGTTGAGCGGCGGCAGGTGTTTATGAAAACCATCAAACTGCCATCGCGCGCGGACTATGCGCGGGTGTGGAAGACCATCCTGCGCAGCTCCGGCATTGGCACCTTTATCGGCATCCTGCCTGCGGAAGGGGCCACGGTCGCCTCAATGATCGGCTACAACGAGGCACGCCGCTGGTCCAAAACGCCGGAAGAGTTCGGCAAGGGGTCTGTCGAAGGCATCGCCGGGTCCGAGGCTGCGAACAACTCCGCTACGGGCGGGGCCATGGTCCCGACGCTGGCGCTTGGCATCCCCGGCAGCCCGACAGCGGCGGTTATTCTGGCGGGGCTGATGGTGCATGGGTTGCAACCGGGGCCCACCATGTTCACTGAACAGGCCGAATTCGCCTATGCGATCTTCTGGTCGATGCTCTTGGTCAATGTCATGTTCATTTTCGTGGGACTGTTCGGGGCCAAGATTTTTGCCCGCGTCACCTTTGTACCGGTGCAAATCCTCTGGCCCATCGTGTTCACCTTTTCGATTGTGGGGGCCTATGCGCTGGATCAGTCGATGCTGGACGTCTACATCGCCATCGGCGCTGGCGTGATCGGCTACTTCATGCGCCGTTTCGGCTATTCGGTGGTGCCACTGGCCATCGGGCTGATACTGGGCGGCATGCTCGAAAAACGCCTGGGTCAATCGCAGATCATGCTCGACGATCAGTGGTGGCTCATGTTCACCCGCCCCCTTACGCTTCTGTTTTTTGTGCTCACCATTCTCGCGCTGTTCGGGCCGCTGTTCTGGCGCCGGCTGTTCAACCAGCGTGACCCCATGGTTTCCACCGGAGAGTAACTCATGACCAAGATCAAATCTATCCGCACCCGCGTCTGGAACTGGACCGGCCCGACCGTTCCGCCCCAGGGGAACTTCTGCACCAATGCCTCCGATGCGCTGTGGATGAAGGGCGATGCGATGGCGTCCTTCCGGTTTCACCAATGGCTGACCTGCGAGGTGGAGGCTGAGGATGGCACCATCGGCATCGGCAACGCCGCCCTTGCCCCCACGGTGGTCAAACAGGCGATTGATGACTGGTACGCGCCGCTGGTGATCGGTGAAGACCCGTTCGATTATGCCTACATCTGGGAAAAGATGTACCGCCGCACCCATGCCTGGGGCCGCAAGGGCATCGGCATGACGGCGATCTCGGCCATCGACATTGCGATCTGGGATCTGATGGGCAAGCTGGTGGGCAAGCCGGTGTTCAAGCTGCTGGGCGGGCGCACCAAAGAGAAAATCCCGGTCTACTACTCCAAACTTTATGCGGCAGATATTCCGACGATGCAGGCCGAGGCGGCAGAAGCGCAAAAGCATGGCTATCAGGCCTATAAATCGCGTTTTGGCTTTGGCCCCAAGGACGGCATGCAGGGGATGCGTGAGAATCTCAAGCGTGTCGAAGCGCTGCGCGAGGTGCTGGGCTATGACGTCGATCTGATGCTCGAATGCTACATGGGCTGGAACCTTGATTACACCAAGCGGATGCTGCCCAAGCTGGCCAAGTTTGAACCCCGCTGGTTGGAGGAACCGGTGATCGCGGATGATGTAGCGGGCTATGCCGAGCTGAACGCTATGGGCATCGTGCCAATTTCGGGCGGCGAGCATGAGTTCAGCGTGATGGGGTGCAATGACCTGATCCAGAAAAAGGCCGTCAGCATTCTGCAATACGACACCAACCGCGTCGGCGGCATTACGGCTGCACAAAAGATCAACGCCATTGCCGAGGCCGCGCAGATCCCGGTGATCCCGCATGCGGGGCAGATGCACAACTATCACCTGACCATGGCCAATACCAACTGCCCGATCAGCGAATATTTCCCGGTCTTCGACGTCGAGGTGGGCAATGAGCTGTTCTACTACATCTTCGACGGCGACGCAGAGGCGGTGGATGGCTATCTGCAGCTCGATGATGAGACGCCGGGCCTGGGTATCTCTATCACCGACAAACACCTCAAGCATTTCGAGATCACAGAATGAGCAAATACACCGGCATATGGCCCGTCGCCCCCACGCCTTTCAACGACGATGGCACGCTTGACCTTGAGGGCATGAAACGGGTGCTCGATTGCCTGGTTGATCAGGGGGCCGATGGCATCTGCGTGCTGGCCAATTTTTCCGAGCAATTCCTGATCTCGGACGCTGAGCGCGAGACCCTCGCGCGGTTGAGTGTCGAACATATCGCAGGTCGGGTGCCGGTGATTGTCACGATCAGCCACTACGCGACTCAGATTGCCGTGGAGCGCGCGCAGTTCGCCAAGGACCTTGGCGCCGACATCGTGATGATGATGCCGCCCTATCACGGCGCGCTGCTGAAAGGTACACCTGAGCAGAGCTTCGAGCAGTTCGCCGCCGTGGGCGAGGTGGGCATCCCGATCATGGTACAGGATGCGCCGCTGTCGGGTGTTGATCTGCCGGTGCCGCTGCTGGTGCGGATGGCGCGTGAGATTGAGGCGGTGAAGCTCTTCAAGATCGAATGCCCCCGCGCCGCCAACAAGATACGCGCGCTGATCGAGCAGGGTGGGGAGGCCATCGAAGCGCCGTTTGACGGCGAGGAAGCGATCACGTTGCTGGCCGATCTCGATGCGGGGGCCACCGGCTCCATGACCAGCGGCATGATCGTTGACCAGATCAAGCCGGTGATCACCAGACACCATGCGGGCGATGTGGCGGGTGCGACCGAGGCTTACGGCCGGGTCGCCATGGCCATCAACCATGAAAACCGGCAATGTGGCTGGCAATCCTGCAAGGCCGCGATGGTCGAGGGTGGGGTGATCAAGTCCGAGTTCTGCCGTCACCCGATCCCGCCCCTTCACCCGGCGATCCGCTCCCGGTTGATTGAACTTCTGCGGCCTCTGGAGCCACTGGTCCTAAGATGGGGAAGATAAGATGAGTGAGAGCGCCTGGACAAACGAACTGCGCGAATTTGTTGAGCTGAAACCACGGCAGTCTCTGGCGATGGAGGCCGCAGACAACCTGCGCGAATTCATCATGCTGGGCAGGCTGGCGCCGGGAATGCCGGTGCGGGAACGGGACCTGGCCGAGGCCTTTGGCATCAGTCGCACACCCTTGAAAGAGGCCCTGCGCATTCTCGAAGCCGAAGGGCTGATCGTTTACGGCCCCACCCGTCGCCCCCGCGTGGCCGACCCGTCGCTGGATGAAATTAACGACTGGCTGCGAGTGCAGGGGGCGCTGGAGGCGCTGGCGGGTGAACTGGCCTGCGTAGAGGCGACCGACGCGCAGCTGGCCAGGATCGCGGAGATCAACACCTCGATCAAAGAGGCGCGGGACACGGACGGGCAATTGGAGGCGTTCCGCATGGATATGCGGTTCCACGAGGCCATTGTCGCCGCCTCCGGTAATGAGGCTCTGGCCGAAACCCATGCGACCTACAATGCACGTCTGTGGCGGGTGCGGTTTTTGTCCTCGCAACGGGTGGCCAGCCGCGATGCGACCCGGAACGAACACCTCGAGATTGTCGAAGCGCTAACCGCCCGCGACGCCACTGCTGCGCGCAAGGCGCTGAAGAACCACCTGCGCACGGCGGAGACCAACATCGCCGCCGCAATTGCCGAGATTGAAACCGCCAAGGAGACCGATTGATGCGTCCCAGACTTGCCATTGTCCCCGGTGATCCCTCCGGCATCGGGCCAGAACTGATCGCGAAGCTCTTGCAGGAAAACGGCGTGCGCGCCGCTGCCGATATCCTGCTGGTTGGTGACGCGCATCTGTGGCAGCGCGGCGCCGAGCAGGCCGGGGTCGAGGTGCCGCTGAACACGGTTGAAGAAGCAGACGTTGCCGCATTCAAAGGTCTGGCGCACCTGGACCTTGCGACCATCGCGTCCGGTGACGTGAAAGTCGCTGAGGTAACTGTCGCTGGCGGCACCACGTCGCTGCGCTGTCTGGACAAGGCGCTTGACCTGGCGCAGGCGGGCCGTGTGGATGGCGTGCTCTTTGCGCCCTTCAACAAGGCCGCAATGACCTCCGCCGGGCTGAATGCCGAGGATGAGCATCGTTATATGGCGCGTTATCTGGGCTTCGACGGGTATCATTCGGAAATTAACGTGCTTGATGAGCTGATGACCACCCGCGTCACCAGTCACATCGGGCTGAAAGACGTGGCTGCGAACATCGACGGCCCGGGCATTATGCGTGCGGTCGCGTTGGCTCATGACACGCTGGCCCGCTCCGGCAAGACACGGCCCCATGTGGCGGTCGCGGCGCTGAACCCGCATGCGGGTGACAACGGCAAGTTCGGGCGCGAGGAGATCGACGTGATCGAACCCGCCGTCAAGGCCTGCCAGGACAAGCAGATGAATGTGACGGGTCCCTGGCCGTCGGACACTGTTTTCCTCAAGGCCAAGCGGGGCGAGGTAGACGCGGTTGTCACCATGTATCACGACCAGGGGCAGATCGCGATCAAGCTGATGGGGTTCGACCGGGGCGTGACCGTGGCGGGTGGCCTGCCGATCCTGGTAGCAACCCCCGCCCATGGCACGGCCTTCGACATTGCGGGCAAGGGCATCGCCAATGCGAGCGCGACCCGACAGGCTTTTGAATTGCTTTTGCGCATGGCTGAAAGCGCAAGGAACGCGGCGGTATGACGCCGCCGGAGATACATATTGGACAACGGGATACCCCAAGATGAGCTATGAACCGCACGGAAAACATCTGATTGGCGGAGAGTGGGTCACAACCGACCAGACCTTCCCTTCTGATCCGGCCCATGGTGCCGCCCATACCTTTTGCATCGGCACGACCGAAATGGTAGAGCGCGCCTGCGCAGCAGCAGAAACTGCCTTTGAGACATTTGGCACCACCGCCCGCGCAACCCGCGCGGCCTTTCTGAACGCGATTGCCGACGAGATCGACGCGCGCGGCGATGCCATCACCGAGATTGGCGCGCAGGAAACCGGCCTGCCTGAGGCGCGGCTTCAGGGGGAGCGCGGGCGCACCACCGGGCAGCTGCGCCTGTTTGCGGATCATATCCTGCAGGGGGATTATCTGGACCGTCGCCACGATGCCGCTTTGCCTGACCGCGCGCCGCTGCCGCGCCCGGATCTGAAGATGGTGCAGCGCCCCATCGGGCCGGTCGCCGTATTTGGGGCATCCAACTTCCCGCTGGCCTTTTCGACGGCGGGCGGGGATACGGCGGCGGCCCTCGCGGCGGGATGCCCGGTTGTCGTTAAGGGGCATTCGGCCCATCCCGGTACGGGCGAGATCGTGGCCGAGGCCATTCACGCGGCAATCCAGAAAACCGGCATGCCCGCGGGCACTTTCAGCCTGATCCAAGGGGGCAAACGCGACGTGGGCACCGCGCTGGTGCAGCATCCGTTGATCCGTGCCGTGGGCTTCACAGGCTCGCTGGCGGGGGGGCGTGCGCTGTTTGATCTCTGCGCTGCGCGACCGGAACCGATCCCGTTCTTTGGCGAGCTTGGGTCCGTTAACCCGATGTTTCTGTTGCCCGAGGCCACCAAGGTGCGGGGCGATGAGATCGGTACCGGCTGGGCGGGTTCTCTGACCATGGGGGCAGGGCAGTTCTGTACCAACCCAGGCATTGCCGTCGTGCTGCCGGGGGCTGAGGCCTTTGTCGCTGCAGCGGAAACCGCATTGAAAGAGGCGGGGGCCCAGACGATGCTGACCGATGGGATCGCCGATGCGTACCGGCAGGGCGTGGCGCGGGTTGCAGACGGCGCGACGGAGCTGCTGGGCACCGCCTCTGACGGGCGCGAGGCGAAACCGTACCTCTTTAAAATCTCAGCCCAAGATTGGCTGGCCAATCACGATCTGCAGGAAGAGGTCTTTGGTCCCCTGGGCATCATTGTCGAGGCGGAAAGCCTGGATCAAATGGCCGATATCGCCCGTGCGATCCAGGGCCAGTTGACCTGCACGCTGCATATGGACGAGGGCGACACTGGTGCGGCGCAGACCCTGATGCCGCTGATCGAGCGCAAGGCGGGTCGCATCCTGGTCAACGGCTTTCCGACGGGTGTCGAGGTCTCCGACACGATGGTCCATGGCGGGCCATACCCGGCCTCTACCAACTTCGGGGCCACATCGGTGGGCACCCTGTCCATCCGGCGGTTCCTGCGTCCGGTTTGCTACCAGAACCTGCCCGATGCGCTTTTGCCGGAGGCGTTCTGACACAAGCGGCTCCCCCGGTCGCCACGCCGGGTGCGCTTGCTCCACGAACCGTGGCATGGGAGGATAAAATGACATCATTCAAGTTCACTTTCGCCGTCGGGCTGTCGGCGCTCGCAAGCCTTGTTGCCGCACCGGTGCTGGCTGACTACCCTGAACGCCCGGTGACCATCATCGTGCCCTGGGGGGCAGGCGGTGGCACCGATACCATCATCCGCATATTTGCGGTCGGCTTTGAGAAGGAAATGGGCCAGCCCATCAATGTCATCAACCGCACCGGCGGCTCTGGTGTGGTGGGGCATTCGGCCATCGCCAACGGCAAGGCTGACGGCTATACGCTTGGGGCCTGTACCTCCGAAATCACCTATTTCGAGACGGTTGGATTGGCGGACATCACGCCCGCCAGCTACGATTTGATTTCACGGCTTGCAACGATCCCGGCGGGGGTCACCGTTGCGGCCGATAGCCCCTATGGCTCGGTGAAAGAGGTGATCGACGCGGCCCAAACGGGCACGTTGACCTCCTCCGGTTCAGGGCTTGGTGGGCCGTGGCACATGGCCGTTGCGGGCATGATGAAATCTGCTGGCGGAGCGGCTGACACGGTCAAGTTCATCCCGTCAAAAGGGGGCGCACCGGCACTGCAGGATCTGGTCTCCGGCGGCATCAGCATGTTCACCGGCTCCCCCATCGAGGCCCGCGCGCTGGCCGATGCAGGCGAGGTGAAAATCCTTGGTGTCATGGCCGATGAACGATCCCCCGCCTTTCCGGACGTGCCGACCTTGAAAGAAAGCGGGGTGGACTGGTCGCTGACCAACTGGTTCTCGCTCTGTGCCCCCAGTGGATTGCCGGAGGAGGTTAAAACCAAGGTCGAGGCTGCCGCCAAAGCCGCCCATGGCTCGGACGCCGTGCAGGATGCTTTGGCGCAGCGCGGCATCACACCACTCTTTGATGGCTCCGAGGCCTTTTCGGTCTTTGCGACCGAGTTCTCCGGTGCGGCCAAAGAATTGCTGACCGATCTCGGCATCGCTAAGTAAGCGAGTGCTTTCGGGCAGGGCGCACCCCTGTCCGGAGGTATGTCACACCATGCAGTTTTCAAACCGCTTCATTGGCATCGTCGCCCTGATTGGCGCAGCCGCCATCGTCTACGGCACCTTCGGGTTTCGCGCGGTGCCGGGCCAGCAGTTCGGCGCGGGCTTTTTCCCGCGCATCACGGCGGGCTGCCTTGCGCTGACGGGCTGTGCGATGATCCTGTCCTCCGGGCCGAGGCCCTGGATGACGGTGCCGGAGTGGATGCGAACAGCGCAGGCTTTCAAGGTGGCGGCGCTGCCTCTGGGCGGCATCGCATGGGTTCTTATCGCGCCGTTCCTGGGGTTCATACTGACCACGGCCCTGCTGATCCTGACGTTGGTCATCCTCATGCGGGGTCACCTTCTTATCGGGCTTGGCGTGGCCGTCGGGCTCAGCCTTTTGCTACATGTTGTTTTCAGCGTACTTCTGCGTATCCCGCTGCCCTTCGGTGTTGTTGAAGGCTGGCTGGTGTGAGTGTCCTGACCGACGCCCTGACGCTGGTGTTTCAACCGGACGTCCTGATCACCGTGATCCTTGCCAGCCTTTTGGGGCTGACCATCGGGGCCATTCCGGGGCTGACGGCGGTGATGGGGGTGGCATTGCTGATCCCGATCACCTTCTTCATGGATCCCGTACCGGCGATTTCCGCCATTGCGGCGCTGGCAGCCATGGCGATCTTTGCAGGCGACATTCCTGGCGCGTTGCTGCGGATTCCCGGAACACCCGCCTCGGCGGCCTATGTGCAGGACGCCCACGTCATGGCAAAGGAGGGCCGCCCGGAACGTGCTTTGGGATTGTCCATGGGCGCGGCTTGTTTCGGTGGCGTGGTCGGGGTGATCCTGTTGATGGTTGCTGCGCCGTTGTTGGCGAGATTTGCGACCAACTTCTCATCCGTGGAGTATTTCTGGCTGGCTCTTCTGGGTCTGAGCTGCGCCGCCATTATCTCGACCGGCGCGCCGCTGAAGGGCATCTTGTCGCTTTTATTCGGTCTCTGGGTCGCCTCCATCGGCATTGATGAGGTGGCGGGTCAGCCACGCTTCACCTTCAGCTCGACTGAATTGATGGGCGGGGTCAGCTTTATCCCGGCGATGATCGGCATGTTTGCGATCCCCGAGATTCTGCGCAACGTGGCGCTTCCCCAAGGCAAGATCAGCCCGCCCCGCATGGGGTCGGTGTTTCAGGGGCTTGGTGCAAATCTGAGGCGACGCAGAACCAATCTGCTGCGGGGTAGCCTTGCGGGCTCCATGATCGGCGCCCTGCCGGGGGCCGGGGCCGATATTGCCGCCTGGGTCGCTTACGCGGTGGCCAAGCGCCGTTCGAAAACGCCGGAAAAATTCGGCCAGGGCCATGACGAGGGCATTGTGGAGGCGGGTGCCGCCAACAATGGCGCGCTCTCAAGTGCCTGGGTGCCGACGCTGGTCTTTGGCATCCCGGGCGACAGCATCACGGCCATCGTGATCGGTGTGCTCTACCTCAAGGGGCTCGAACCCGGGCCGATCATTTTCACCAAAACGCCCGAACTGGTGTATGCGATCTTCATCGCCTTCTTTCTGGCCAACCTGCTGCTCATTCCCTTTGGCTGGCTGATCATCCGCGCCGCGCGTCACTTGCTGACGATCAAGCCGGCCTACTACCTGCCGGTTGTCTTTGCCTGCTGCATCGTCGGCAGCTTTGCCATCAACAACACAGCCTTCGGCGTGGTGGTGATGCTGGTCTTTGGGTTGATCGGCTGGCTGTTTGAGGAAAACGGTATCCCGGTCGCCCCCGCCATCCTTGGCATCGTCTTGGGGGGCATGCTGGAGTTCAACTTTGTCACCTCCATGCTGAAATCCGACGGCAACCTGATGATCTTTGTGTCACGACCGGTTGCTGTGGCCTTGGCGCTGACGGTGCTGGTCATTTGGGCCTGGCCCATTGTGAAACACATCCGCAGGAGCTTCACATGAGAGTGATCGACGCGCATCATCACTTTTGGGACCCGGAGCGGAATTATCATCCATGGTTGCGGGACAAGCCGATGATCCCCTTCCGCTATGGCGACTATTCAAGCATCCAAGGGCGGTTCATGTCTGAGGAATATGATCAGGCGTCCCGGGGCTGGGATATTGTCGCCAGTGTTACGATGGAGGGGGAGTGGGACCCGTCCGACCCCACCGGGGAAGCCATCTGGATGCAAGGGATCGCCGATGCAACCGGGCGTCCGGCTGCCCATGCGGCGCAGGCCTGGCTCGACCGTGATGATCTCAGCGCCGTGCTGGACGTGATCGGCCCGTTGCCCATTGTCAAATCGGTTCGCCACAAGCCGCGCGCCAACGCGGCCCCAGGTCAGGCGCCCGGCGGTATGAGTGATCCGGCCTACCGCCGTGGCTTCAGAAAGCTAGCCGAGGCGGGGCTGATGTTCGATCTGCAAACCCCTTGGTGGCACCTGCATGAGGTTCCTGCGATGGCCGATCTGGCGCCAGAAGTGCCGATCATTCTTAACCACACCGGCTTGCCCTCCGACCGCTCTCCCGAAGGGCTGGCAGGCTGGCGCGCGGCGATGGAGACCTTTGCTTGGTTGCCGCAGGCGGTTGTGAAAATCTCAGGCCTCGGCCTGCCGGGGCGTCCCTGGCGCCTTGAGGACAACCGCGACATCATCCGGCAGACCATCGACATCTTCTCGCCGGACCGCGCCATGTTCGCCTCGAATTTCCCGGTCGACGGGCTCTGCGGCTCCTTCGACACAATCTTTTCCGGCTTCGACCTCGCCACCCGTGATCTGAGCGAGACCGAGCGGGGCGCGCTGTTTTCTGGCACCGCAGCCCGCATCTACGGCATCGAGGAGGTGCCGACCTAACCATCAGTGGAGGACGACATGAAACGACGTACACTTTTGAACACCATCGGGCTGGCCATGACCGGTGCCATCATGGCAGGCGCGTCTTTTGCGCAGGAGGTCACCTTGCGTTTTGGCCACTACGCCAAACCCGATGACACCGCCTATCTGGCCGCAGAACACTTCAAGTTCACGGTCGAGAACATGACCGGCAGGGAGGTCGAGATTTCGCTGCACCCTGCGGGCGAGTTGGGCAATTCCCCAACCATGCTGGAAGGGGCTCGCCTTGGCTCTATCGACCTTGTGCTGGTCGGCAACCCCTATTTCACGGCCTTTGCACCGCAGGTGAACCTGCTTGATCTGCCGTTCCTGTTCCAATCGGCGGAACACGCCTATGCGGTGATGGACGGAGAGGTGGGTGAGGAGTTAATGGCCTCGATCAACCAATCGAACCTGCAAGGGCTGGCGTTTTGGGAGATCGGGTTCCGCAACCTGACAAACAACACCCGTGCGGTGGAAACGCCCGCCGATCTGGCCGGCCTGAAACTGCGCACCACACCTAACCCCGCACATCTTGAAGCCTTCAAGATCCTCGGCGCCAACCCGGCCCCGATGCCCTTCTCGGAAGTCTATTCGGCCTTGCAAACCGGCACAATCGACGGACAGGAAAACCCGGTCAACCACATCTACGCGTCGAAACTGCACGAGGTGCAAAAGCACCTGTCGCTGACTGCCCATGCCTATACGGCGGCCCCTTTGGTGGCAAACTATGGCAAATTTGCGCGGCTGAAGCCTGAATATCAGGAGGCCTTGCGGATCGCGGCCAAACTTTCGGCGTCTTACGAGCGTGCGCTGAATGCGGCCAAAGAGGCCGGCAGTCTGCAAGCGATGATCGACGCCGGTGTCGAGGTTGTAAAAGAACCTGACGTCTCCGCCTTCCGGGCAGCTGTCGCAGAGCAGACGCGCGTAGCCTATGTCGACCAGTTCGGCGATGACCTGCTGAAAAAAGTCGACGCGTTGGCCGAATAAATGGCAGGCCTTGTAAATCTGGTGGTGCGCCTGTGGCGCATCACCGTGGGCGGGCTGATGCTGGCGGTCGTGGTTCTGACCGTCAGCCAGGTCTTTGCCCGCTATGTGCTGAACAGTTCGATCATCTGGGCGGAGGAGGCCAACCGCCTGCTCTACGTCTGGGTGATCCTTCTGGCGGCCATTGGGGCCGATCACATGCGCATTGGGCTGGTGGCGGACAAACCGCGCTTGCGCCCGGTCTTGGCACGGGTCGGCGTGATCGCGGGCGTCGCGGCACTGGGGCTGGTCGTCTGGGGCGGCTGGACCATGAACGCGGTCTTTGGGTCTGACCGCTATGTCACACTGGGCCTCTCCAAGGCCTGGTATTTCTGGGCAGCCATCGCGGGCGGAGCCGCCTGGGCCGTCGTGCTGCTCTGGCGCAGCTTTCTGCCTGAAAAAGAGCCCAAGACATGACGCTTCTGGTTCTGCTTGGCACGATGATCGGGCTGTCCCTTCTGGGCGTGCATCTGGTCTTTGCCATCTTGTTGTCCTCGACCCTGGCGTTGCTGATCTATCGCGACTATGTGCCGCTGGAGATCATCGCACAGCTGTTCCTGTCGGGGATCGACAATTTCCTGCTGCTTGCCGTTGGTTTCTTCTTTCTGGCCGGGGAACTGATGAACCGGGGCGGCGTGACGCGCCGTATCGTCGACTTTGCCGAGGCCTGTGTCGGCCATATCCGCGGGGGGCTGGGTCATGTGAACGTGGCCTCATCTGTGTTTTTCTCAGGCATTTCCGGCTCTGCCGTGGCTGATACAGCCGCCATTGGGTCGGTGATGGTCCCGGCGATGGAAAAGGCGGGGTTCTCACGCGGCTTTGCGGCGGCGGTGACGCAGTGTTCCAGCGTCATTGGCCCAATCATCCCGCCGTCGATTCCGATGATTGTTTACGCGGTTTTGGCGCAGCAATCGGTGGGCAAGATGTTTCTGGCAGGCATCCTGCCCGGGTTGCTGGTGGCGATCTGCCTGATGGTGATGGTCTACGTGGTTGCCATGCGACGCGGCTACCCGGCGGGCCGGTGGCAGGGTTTCAGCGCGATCCTGCGGGCAGGCGCATCGGCGCTTGTGGCACTGGCAACGCCAGTGATCATCGTCGGCGGTATTCTGGGCGGGGTCATGACGGCCACAGAAGCGGGTGCCGTCGCTGTGACCTACGCCTTTGTCATCGGCAAGTTCTGGTTTCGCGAACTGACCTGGACGGCATGCGGCGAGGCTCTGGTCGCCGCCGCCAAGGGCAGCGCAACCGTCTTGGTTATCGTCGGTGCCTCATCGGTCTTTGCCTGGATCGTGGCAGATCTGAAAGTCTCCACCACCGCGGCAGAGTTTATTTTTTCCATCAGTGATGATCCGTTCTGGGTTTTGGTGATGGCCATGATCTTCGTGCTGTTGATTGGCCTCTTTATGGATCCGCTTGCAGGCTTGGTGGTGACCGTGCCTGTTTTGCTGCCCATTATGCAGGACATCGGCGTTGACCCTATCCATTTTGGGGTCCTGATCGTGCTGAACCTGATGATCGGGCTGACCACGCCTCCGGTGGGATATCTAATCTACCTGTCAGCTTACATTGCCAGAGAAAAGCCGGAAGTGGTCATCCGGGAAAGCCTGCCGTTTCTCGCCGCGCTTTTTGCAGCCCTGATCCTGTGCCTATGCTTTCCGGCTCTGGTTCTGACCTTGCCACAGCTCTATTCCGGAGGATGACCGTGATTTATGATCTCACCATGCCCATGGAAAGCGGCCATTTCCGCTGGCCGCTTGAGCGAGACAAAAAGGGTGATTTCAAGGCGGGCGACATCTTCGAAGTCACCTCTTTAGGTGTCTCCTGTCACGGGTTCACGCATCTCGACGCGCCATGCCATATGGTACCGGGCGGGCCAACAACAGACGATCTGGAGCTGTCGCGCGTGATGGGAACAGCGGCGGTGATTGACCTGTCGGATATTGCGCCAAACGAGGAAATCACCGCCCGCCATCTGGATCGGGCCGCGCAACACTTGGTGCCGGGCCAGATCGCGCTGTTTCGCACTTGTTGGGACAAGCAACGGGACTGGCGTACGCCAGCGTACTGGCACGACGCGCCGTATCTTTCTGCCGAAGCTTGCCGTTGGTTGCGGGAACGGAGCCCAACCTCGGTTGCCTTTGACTTCCCGCAGGATCACACGATCCGCCGGGTGCTGGATGGCGAGATGCCTCCCATCGAAGAGCATGTCTCTCACGATATTCTGCTGCGCGACGGGATCACGTTGATCGAATACCTGATTGATACGGCACAGATCACGGAACAGACCGTTCAATTCGCTGCACTGCCGCTGAAGCTGCCTGCCAGTGACGGTGCCCCGGCGCGTGTGATTGCCTGGACTGGTTGAAGGTGTGCGAACTTTTATCACGATATTGCTTGCGCGCGCCAAAAGGTGAGATGCGAGAAGCGCTATGCTATAGATCGGTACCAGGGGCCTGGTAATAAAACGCCCCTCCCACAAGATCGGCGGCTAAGACGTGTTGCCTCTGGACAGTTCCACATGGAAAACCTCACGCTTTTTGTCCGTCGATCTGGTGTCGATGGCCTCGAGCAATGTTTTTGCTGCGACCTGGCCCAGTTTCAGGCGTTCAATGGGTACGGTTGTCAGGCGCGTTCGTATGGCATGTGCCAAAGACGTTCCGTTAAACGCGGCAACAGCCACCTGTTCGGGTACCGAAAATGAGGCTTCGTGCAGCCAGGATAGGCCACCGGTCGCCATGGCGTCGTTCAGGAAATAAATCGCATCTGTGTCCGCTTGTCTCCGCATCAAGTCGGCAACAAGTGTGCGGCCCGCCTCCGGCTGCCGGGGGAGCTCCTGATCAATCACTTCGGTGAGCTCTAACCCGGCCTCACAGATTGTCCGTTTGAAGGTCTCGAACCGGCGGGCTGCACAGATGTCTTTTCTCAACTCGGCACCAATATACGCCGGGCGTCTGACGCCCCGGTCGATGAAGTGCTGCGCTGTCAGGCGTCCGGCCTTGGCGTGATCGGGCGCAATGCAGCCGTCATAGTGTTGGTCTTCCTCGTCCCAGATTTGAATGATCGGACACGCCCAGCTCTTCAGTAACTGATCGGCTTTCGCGGTTCGGTGAATCCCACCGGTGAGGATAATTCCCGCGGGCTGCATCGACAGAACCGTTTGAATAATCTTCTCTTCGCTTTCTGGGTTCAAATGCGACTCGCCGATGAAGGTCACATATCCCTCAGGTCGAAGCACATCGTTGATACCTGCCACGACCTCGCCAAAAACGGCGTCGTTGATCGAGGGGAGAACCACGGCGACGATGTTACTGGACCTTGAACTCAACGATCCCGCAAAGAGGTTGGGCACATATCCCAGATCGCTTGCCGCCTGTTTGACGCGCTTTCGTGTCTCTTCGGAAATGCTGCCGGTGCCGCGCAATACCTTCGACGCGGTCATCTGACTGACACCTGCACGTACCGCGACATCGGCCAATGTTGTTCGCTTTTTGGGACCTGCAGTTTCATTCATGGGCGCACCGTAGTCTCAATTCCGGTGCCCGACAACATATCGCGTAATCGCCTTGCCGTGCCGTTGACTTTGCGTAAGGTTATCGATAATCCTATTCCTTGGGAGGACGTAGATCGCATCGGAACTAAACCGTGCAATCAGGCGAAATATTGGTTCTGAGTATCGCACTGCTCCTGATCGACGGAACCGAGATCGCGACACTAGTTTTAGTGACGCCGGTGTCCGCAAACGCGCATGAACCGCGTTACGATTTTGTCAGTAAAAGAACCGACCTGAGCGATCCCGACCGAAAGACGTAGCCAAGGAAATGCACTGGGAGGAAAGATAAATGAGACTTCTTGAAAGCGCGGGAGTGCCGATAAAATCGGCGTTAGCGGGCGCGATTGTGGCGTTGTGCATGTCAACGTTTGCCTTTGCCGGGGAGCGCGTAATTTTCGCGACGACCGTACCGCAGAACGAATCCAACCTGTTCTGGGGCGGCACCGGGGAGAGATTGCCCTCGTTTCAGGCGCTCGTCGGGCATGATCCGATCACCGGCAAGTATGACAATTCCGAACTCGCAGAAGAATGGTCCGCCGATGAGACATTTACCGAATGGACCTTCAAGCTGAAGAAAGATGCCGAGTTTCACTATGGCTGGGGCCCTGTCACGGCGGCGGATGTGCTGCACAGCTATGAGCTGACAACAGGGCCCGACAGCACCATCAACTCGCTGGAGTTGCTGCGCGCGCAATCGGCTGAGGTGATCGACGATCATACGATCGTTTTCAAGTTCGACACACCCCGGACGGATTATGCGTTTCAACACGCGGGTCGTGGGTCCTTGGTGATCTACAGCAAGGCGCAATATGAAGCTGAAGGACTTGAGGGGTACAACACGCGTCCGGCAGGTACCGCGGCCTATCAATACGTCGAGCGTAAGCCTGGTGTCGGGGTAACATTCGAGCGTGTTCCGGACCACTGGCAAGGCGAGCAGCCGGACTTTGAGGTGCTGGAAATACGCTATGTTCAGGAGCAGGCGACGATTCTGGCGCTCCTGTTGTCGGGTGAGGCCAGCATCGCCAGCATTCCGCGCGAGTTGCAGGGGCAGGCGCTGGACGCGGGCAAGAAAGTGATTTCCTCGAAAAACCCGGCCATGGCGACGGGGGCGATTTTCAACGGCATGTACGGCAAATCGGGGGACCCTGCGTTCAACCCCGATCTGCCCTGGTCCAATGTGTTGGTACGTGAGGCGATGAACCGGGCGCTCAACCGTCAGGAAATGATCGATGTGCTCTATGATGGCCGCGCGGAACCAGCTGTCAGTTGGTTGATGGACTCCCGGAACGAAGGTTTCGTGCCCGAGCTTTTTGACCGGTTCGAAGAGATGTATGGCTATGACCCCGAGAAAGCCAAGGCGCTGTTGGAAGAAGCGGGCTACCCGGATGCTTTTGCAGACCCGGTCATTCCAATCGTCTCTTCCACATTGAACGGCAACCCGGAATTCCCGGTCATGTCGGAGCTGCTGCAGGTCTATTTTGATGCGGTTGGTTTGCAAACCAAGATCGTGGAAATGGACTGGCCAACGCTGGGTTCCATGGGCCGCGCGCGGGAAAGCTATATGATCAGCCCCGTGCGCAACGCGCCTTTGCGTCCGACCGAAGCGGCTCTGGTCAATTTTCATACCGAGCGCGGCACGCCCTATGGTGGCTTTGAGGATGACAAGATCGAAGGTCTTGCCAACACGCTGGAGGCGACGATTGATCCGGACAAACGTCATGCCATAGCGGCCGAAGGCTTCACCTACCTGTTCGAGCAATATGCCGATATGCCGCTTGCGACGGTGCATGCGGAGGTTGCGGTCGATCCGACGGTTGTCGCCGATTGGACCTTCCCCGGTGTGACGACCAATAGTGTCAGCCATTGGCACCTGATCAAAAGCGCCCAGAAGTAACGCGCTTTGATTTAGTGGTCCCGGGCGTGGCAGATAACCCGCCATGCCCGGTGCCGCATCTTTTTTCCCAATTGCGCAGAAGCAAGGACAGCTATGATGTGGCGTGCTCACCTTTGGCGTGACCCAGGACAGGACTGCAGGTGACAGACGGGTACCGCTACACCGCCTATGTCTCCTGCCTGTCGGGCAATGAGATCAACGTGTTTTCGGGCGATGAGGTGACCGGCGCTTTGGAGCATGTCCAGACGATCACGCTCCCCGGGCGGGGAAAAGGTCTGGTCGGGCGAGGCCTGCCCCTTGCACATGCGCCGAACCGACGACGGCTTTACGCAGCGGTCTATGGCGATCAGACCACGTCTGAAAAAGACCTTGTGGACACCTATGCCATCGACCCGATCACAGGTCTTTTGACCCATATGTCCAGCACGCCCGTGATGGCGCAACTGTCGCATATCTCGGTGGATCGGACCGGTGGGTTCCTGCTGGGGGCTTCTGAACCCTCAGGGTTGGTGGTCGCCTATCCGATCGGAGACCATGGTCACGTACAGGCCCGCGCAAGCGGGACAGTGGTGCCGCTGCCCGGCGCGCATCAGATACTGACCGACTACACGAACCGCTATACCTTTATCCCCAGCCTGAGCGACGATGTTCTTGTCAGTCTGCTGTTTGACGAACGGACCGGCAGTTTCACAGCGAATTCACCGCCCGAAATCGCGTTGCAGACGGGGGCAGGGTGCCGTCATCTCGCCTTTCACTCGAACCGCCGGTACATGTATCTGCTCAACCAGCGAGACGGCAGTCTGGTGTGTTACCGGCTGGACCCGGCAGGCGGTGGCCTGTGCGCGCTGATGCATGCGTCCATTCTGCCGGAGGATTTTGAGGGCGCCCCCTGGGGCGCGCAGATCAAGGTGTCTCCCAAAGGGGACCGTCTCTTTGCCTCCGAACGCCGCAGCGACACGCTGGCCGTCTGGGATATCGACCCGAACAATGGGCGCCTGTCCAGCCGCCACGTCGTTTCGACCCCCAGGAACCCGCGCTGTTTTGATGTGACCCCGAACGGGCGCTTTGTTGTTTTGAGCGCGCTCAAGGGCGATTGCATCGCGCTCTATGATGTGTCGGAAAGGTCTGCATCGCCGCGACATGTGATGGAACTGCCCACAGGTGGAGAGCCGGGATGGGTGGAAATCCTGTAACTGCTGACGCGGCGCACCCGGCGTCTCGCACTCAAAACACATAGAGAGGCCCAAGATGAAAAACGGCGACCCGCGCTTTATCAAGATCGATGGTGATAACGCCATTCATGCAATCCACAGCTCTCCAAAAAAGGGCAAGGCGACCTTTGCCTTTTTGAATTCCATGGGCGCCTCTACGGTCGTTTGGGAGGATGAGATTGCCCCGCTTTTGCGGTCCGGTGGGTTTGGCACGCTGTCGTTTGACTATCGCGGTCAGGGCCAGTCAACATACGGGGCCACTGCCACGCTGGAACCTGCCGAAATCATCTCCGACATTGGGTTCACGCTGGCGCAGGAGCGCCCCGAACATCCGATCTTTGTGGGCCTGTCCATCGGCGGTCTTTTTGCGGCGCGGGCCTGGCTGGAGGGCGCCGCGGCAGATGCCATGGTGCTGGTGAACACGCTGCGCAAACCCAGCGCGCAGGTCGATTGGATCAACGAGCTAGAGGCGCGGCTGATTGCCATGGGAGGCATGCCGCTGGTGCTCGATGTGCTGCGCCCGGTTCTGTCGGGCTGCGATCAACTGGAGACGTTACGCCCGTCACATTTGCCCAAGGAGGGCTATACCCCATGGCCCCCCGAACATCCGCGCCGCCGACTGGCGGAAGGGGTCCACAAGGCCGATTGGGGGTTTCCCTGGCCGGACCTGCGTATCCCGACGCTGGTGTTCACGGGCCTGCATGATCGGTTGTTCCGCATCCAGAGCGATGTGGATGACATTCTGGCGCAGATCCCTGATGTGCAAACCATCATCTATCCTGATGGGGGGCATTCGCTGCATGCGGAGTATCCCCAACGGTTTGTCGATGATCTTGTGCGTTTTGCAGATGACCTTGCCACCAAAAGGACTGGTTAGGGACTTGCCGGGGGGTAGCCTCCGGCGAGGCGGGCGCGCAGAATTACAAGGCCGATCACAACATCAAGGGTTGGCGTCGGCACGCCTGCCTGTCGGCCAAAATCCTGCACGATCCGAAGCATGGTATCGATCTCCATGGGACGCCCAAGGTCGACATCCTGGCGCATCGAGGGTTTTTGGTGTGCACCCGCGCCGGGTGCAAAGACTTTGTCGACATCATCGCCGAGGCCATAAAACCCATGTGCCTGGGCCACCGCTGCCCCCTCCAGAAACAATGCCCGCGCGACGGGTTTTGCGTCAGGATCGTTCAGCACCTCATAAGCCATGCCCCCGGTCAAGACGGATGCAGGTGCGGTTGAGAGATTGCGCAACAGTTTGTGCCACATGGGGCGTCGCAGGTCGTCTTCAAGTTCGAACCGGGCGCTTGGGGTTTGCAGGGACGGCAGCATCGCCCTGATCTGATCGGCGCCTGCCGGGGTGGCTGCCCCGATCACAAAGCGATTGCGCGCAGAACGGTTTTGGATCAGCCCGGGTTCCAAAACCTGATTGGTCGAGTGAATCACCATGCCCACCGCCTGATCTGCCGGTACAAGGTTTGCCAACGTCCCATCGGGATCGAGCCTTGTGCAGTTGGGCGTCTGGCCACCGGCACTGAACCCTGTGCCGTACCACCAGAACACGCCGTTCATGGCCGTGATGACAGGCGTGCCCCGTCGCAGCAGATGGGCGCAGGAGGTGAGTACACCTGCGAGCGCCGGGGCTTTGAGTGTGGTGACGATCAGGTCCTGGGGGCCCAGATCACCGGGAGTATCCGTTGCGGTGACGGCACAGGTGATCACATGGCCGTCCGGGTTCCGTACCCGCAGGCCACCGGACTTGATCGCGGCAAGATGCGGTCCCCGTGCCAGCACGCTGACGTCGTGGCCTTTTTCATGAAAGAGCCCGGCCAGGAAACCTCCGACCGCGCCGGCCCCGAGAACTAGAATGCGCATGATTGCTCCGGTTTGAACGGCAATAAGGTCGTTTCTGACAAGTGTGTTGACATAAGCCGCATGTCTCCTAAAGTTAACAGAGTTATCGATAACCTAATCGCGCAGCAAAGAAACTGCAAATCTTGACACTGAGCCCCTGGGAGGCGGGTTCGGTCAACTTGCGGCACCTGAGGACATAAACAAGCGATCTGGGAGGATACTATGTTTGCATCAAAACTCGTGCGTTTGGCCGCGATCAGCTCTTTGCTGGTGTCGGCGGCGGCAATCATGCCGGCGCAGGCACAGACCATCGAGATGGTCATGAGCCCGCCAGCCGTTGAAACCAACCGTTACTGGAACACGCCGGGGGACTTTGCCCTTGGCCCGTCCATGCAGGGGCTCGTCGGTCATGACCCGGTCAGCGGCGCCTATGACAACAGTGGCCTGGCCGAAAGCTGGAGCCATAACGATGATTTCACCGAATGGACCTTCAAGCTGAAACCCGAGGCTGAGTTCCACTTTGGCTGGGGGGCTGTGACGGCGGCCGATGTGGTGCATAGTCTTGCGTTGCACACCGGTCCGGATACGACATTGAACGGCATCAGCCAGTTGGAAGGGGCAGTGGCCGAGGCGATTGACGAGCATACCGTGAAATTCAAGCTGCCAGCGCCGCAGGTTGACTTTCTGTTCGTGCATGGCGGGCGCGGATCGCTGGTGATCTACTCCAAAGCGCAGTTCGACAAGGAAGGTCTTGAGGGCTATGACGCGAAACCTGCGGGTACGGCCAATCTGCAATATGCAGAGCGTAACATCGGGCAGGGTCTGACCTTTGAGAAGGTTGAAGGTCACTGGTCGGGGCAGGACGCGCAGTTCGACCGGCTAGAGCTGAAGTTTGTGGCGGAGCCCGCAACGACCCTCGCGCAGCTTCTCTCCAAGGAAGCGGATATCGTCATATTGCCGCGCGAGCTTCAGGGCGACGCGCTTGGGGCGGGGTTCGAGGCGATCCCCTCGACCAATGCCTCGAACCAGACGACGATGCTCTTTAACGGCACTTTCCTTCTGCCCGGATACGACGGTCTTGATGAAACGCTGCCCTGGCTCGACATTCGTATCCGCGAAGCCATCAACCGCTCCATCGACCGTCAGGCCGTGATCGACGTGCTCTATGACGGGCGCGCCGAAATCCTGCCCGTCTTTGGGATGGACCCCCGCCACGAAGGTTATGTACCCGAGTTGGCCGAGCGCTTTGAAGCGGCATACGGCTATGATCTGGAAAAAGCACAGGCGCTGATGGCTGAGGCCGGGTATCCGGAGAGTTTCTCGAACCCGGTGATCCCGATCCTGTCGTCCACGCTGGCGGGCAACCCGGAATTCCCGGCGATGGCGGAACTGATGCAGGTGTTCCTTGATGAGGCGGGCTTTCAGACCGAGATCGTTGAGATGGATTGGGCCAGCCTGGGCGGCCTGCGCAGCGCCCGTGAGGCCAAGATGTTCCACCCGATGCGCAACCTGCCGGTGAAACCCAGCGCTGTGGGCATCCGCAATTACTACTCGGCGACGGGCGGGCCTCGGAACAATTATGAGGACGAGGTCATCGAAGGACTGATGGAGAAATACATGGTCTCCATCGATGTGGATGAACGCAATGAACTGGCCGGTGCAATCTTCACCCGGGTGTTCGAGCAATACGCAGTGGCGCCCTTGGCAAGCATCTCGGCGGAGGTCATTGTGAACCCCGAAACGGTCAGCGCATGGACCTTCCCAGGCACGACATCCGTGGGGGTCAGCCATTTCGGATCCATCGTTCCGGCGAATTGATCCGCTCACATGCCACTGTCCGGGCCCGCCTATCGGCCCGGACGTTCAACACCGCACCACTGCTGGGACCACATGAATGCTTCGTTTCATTTTCACACGGCTGACGCATATGCTGATCGCCCTCTTTGTGATCACCGTTATTGTTTTCAGCCTCAGCCATCTGACAGGCAGCCCGATCGACGCGCTGTTGCCCGATGACGCGACGCAGCAGCAGATCGATTCCCTGACCGAACATCTGGGGCTGGATCGGCCCTATTACGTGCAATACCTCACCTTTCTGCAAAACGCGGCCGTGGGGGATTTTGGCGACTCGACCAAGTGGAAAGGCAATACCGCCGCCGCGGTTGTGCTGGAACGTCTGCCCGCGACGCTTAAACTGGGGGGGCTTGCTGTTCTGATCAGCGTGGCTGTGGCCATTCCGCTGGGTGTGCTCAGTGCGATCTGGCGTGGTTCGATTTTTGATCGCATGGCAGGGATCATTGCGCTGTTGGGGCAGTCGTTCCCGGCGTTCTGGCTGGGCATCATCCTGATGTGGATTTTCGCTGTGACCCTGGGCTGGTTTCCCACCTCGGGCTACGGGGGGCTGTCTTACATGATCCTGCCCGCCATCGCGATGGCCTGGTTCCAGATCGCGGCCCTGACGCGGCTGACCCGTTCCGCCATGCTGGAAGTGCTCGATACCGAATACGTCAAATTGGCGCGGGTCAAAGGCGTGAACGAGCGCGCGGTGATCTGGAAGCACGCCTTTCGCAATGCGGCCATTGTGCCCGTGACCTATTTCGGCGTGCTGGCCGGGTCCTTGCTCACCGGCTCGGTGGTTGTGGAAACGGTCTTTGCCTGGCCGGGGACCGGTCTGCTGGCCATTGATGCGATCCGCGGGCGGGACTTCCCGGTCGTGCAGTCCGTCGTCATGTTCTTTGCGGTCTTCTACCTGCTGGCGAACTTCCTTGTCGATGTCCTTTATGCGGTGGTCGATCCCCGCATCCGCTTTAGTTGACGGGGGCTGCAAAATGACAAAAACACCTAAATTCCTGGGCCGACTGCCCATCTTGCCCATCGCGGTTTTGATGATCGTGCTCGTCATACCAGCGCTCTTTGCGGATTTCATCGCGCCGCATGACCCGTTTAAGGCCTATCTGCGCAACCGTTTGCAGCCGCCGCTGTTTTTCGGCGGCACGACCGAGTTCATCCTCGGTACCGACCGGCTGGGCCGGGACATCCTCAGCCGGATCATGCATGGCGCGCGCTATGCGCTGGTGATCTCGCTGGTCGGGATCATTTTGGGGGCCATCGTCGGTACCGTGCTCGGCCTGATCGCCGGGTACATGCGGGGTGTGGTCGATGCGCTGATCATGCGCGTGGTCGATATTACATTTGCGCTGCCGAGCATCCTGCTGGCGCTGGCGCTGGCGGCCGTGTCCGGCCCAAGTTTCCAACTGGTCATTCTGGTGGTCATCTTCGTGATCTGGGGGTTTTTCGCGCGGCAGGTGCGGGCCGAAACGCTGATCTTGCGCGAACGTGATTTCGTGGCGCGGGCGCGCGTGGCCGGGGCCTCTGACATTCGCATTCTGCGCAAATACATTTTGCCCAACATCATCAATACCATTGTTGTTCTGGCGACGTTGCAGATTGGCGTTGTGATCGTTCTTGAGGCGACGCTGAGCTTTCTGGGCATCGGCATTCCGCGCCCGATCCCGGCCTGGGGGCTGCTGGTCGCGGATGGTCGTCAGCTGATTGTCTCCAGCTGGTGGATTTCGTTTTTCCCGGGCATGGCCATTTTGCTTACCGTCCTGTCCGTCAACATGCTGGGCGACAGCCTGCGTGACTGGCTCGACCCCAAACTACGGCAGGTGTGATCCATGAGTGCTTCAGTTCTTCAGGTGAAAAATCTGCGCACAGTTCTGGACTTGTCCAGTGGCTCCGTGCCCGTCGTCGATGATGTGAGCTTTGATGTCGGCGCGGGCGAAACGCTGGGTATCGTCGGGGAGTCGGGCAGTGGTAAATCAATGACGGCGCTATCGATTATGCAGGTTCTGCCGCAACCGATCGGACGCATTGAGAGTGGCGAGATTCTGCTGGAGCAGACCGACCTTGTGGGCCTGTCCGATGAGGAGATCGCCAAAGTGCGCGGGCGTGAGATCGGCATGATCCTGCAAGACCCGCACACCTCGCTCAATCCGGTGTTCACGGTTGGCAATCAGGTGATCGAAGCGCTCCAGATCAACAATCCCGGCACACCACGCAAATCGCTGTTCGGTCGGGTCGTTGATCTGCTCAAAAAGGTAAACGTTGCCGATGCGGAACGCCGCGTCCATGCCTATCCGCATCAGATGAGCGGGGGCATGAAACAGCGCGTGGTGGGGGCCATCGCCATAGCTGGGGCGCCCAAGGTCATCATCGCGGATGAGCCGACAACGGCGCTGGATGTCACGATCCAGTTGCAATATCTGGAACTGCTGCGCGACATTCAGGAAGAAACAGGCACCGCCATCATCTTTATCACGCATGATCTCGGGATTGTTGCCAACCTTTGTCACAAGCTGGTGGTGATGTACGGCGGCAAAATCGTCGAATCCGGCACGGTCGCAGAGGTATTCGGCGCACCCTCGCACCCTTACACCGAGGCCTTGTTGAAATCGGTCCCCAGTGTCGATCAAAAGGTGGATCGGCTTTACGCCATCGAGGGCCAGCCCCCCGCGCTCTCCGCGGACCGCAAGGGCTGCAGCTTTGCACCGCGCTGCCCCTACGTGCAGGACATCTGCAAACGCGAGGTTCCGCATCAACAACCCGGGCTGAGCGGGGGAGACACGCATAGGGCCAACTGCTGGAATATGGGAAGAAACACGTGAGCCATCCGCCGATTTTGAACGTCTCCGGGCTGACCAAGCATTTTCTTATCCCGCACGGGCTGCTCGGTCGGCAGGAGCACATTGTGCGCGCCGTCGATGACGTGAGCTTCAGCCTGGAGCACGGGCAGACCCTGGCCCTTGTGGGCGAATCCGGCTGTGGTAAGACCACATTGGTACGGATGCTGCTGCGCCTGCTGGAGCCGACATCCGGCACCGTTGAAGTTGAAGGTAAAGACATCAACACGATGTCCAAAGCCGAGCTGCGGAGGTTTCGGACCAATGTTCAGGCCGTCTTTCAGGACCCCTGGGCGTCCTTGAGCCCGCGCATGCGTGTCTTCGATATCGTGGCCGAAACACTGGTCGTGAACGACAACCTGACCAAAGGGGAACTGACGCGCCGCGTGGATGAGGCCCTGATTGCAGTGGGCCTGCGGCCGGAGCAGGCGAAATACTATCCGCATGAGTTTTCGGGCGGGCAACGCCAACGGATTGCCATTGCCAGCGCCATCATCGCCAAACCCAAGCTGATCATTTTGGATGAGCCGGTTTCGGCCCTTGATGTCTCGATCCGGTCCCAGATCATGAACCTTTTCAAGGATTTGCAGCAAGACGTGGGCTGCAGCTATGTCGTGGTCGCGCATGATCTGGGGACAACACGTTTCATGGCGGACCGGATCGCGGTGATGTATCTGGGCAAACTGGTGGAGATTGGCCCGACTGACCAGATGTTCGACACGCCTCAGCACCCCTATACCAAGGCGCTTTTATCCGCAGCTTTGCCATTGAGGCTCGATACCCCGCATGAGGCAATTGTCCTGCGCGGCGACGTGCCGTCCCCTGTTAATCCACCAGCGGGCTGCCCGTTTCACCCCAGATGCCAGAGTGTTATAGGCGACATCTGCAAAACCAAGCTACCCCGTCTGAAAGACCTTGGATCGCCCGACCACGTAATGAGCTGTCACCTAGATCCCTGACTGTTGAAGCATGCGCTCACCTATAACCAAACGACTAAAAGGGACACGCGAAAATTTCTCCGGAAGCTGACATTTCCTAGTCATTTGGCAAGGCCGGCTACAGGTCTGCTTGCTGTCTTCGAAAGAATTGCGCCGCCGACGTCCGGAAGGAGCCCAAAACATCCTGGTGTGGAGCAGAATGTCCGAGAATAAAAAAACGGCCTTGACCTCAAGTTAAGTTGAGATTCTAGGCTTGTCTTGAACTCATAATCTTGGACTCAAGTTTTTGACATCATTCTGGATATTTGCAGCTATCGGAACGGCAACCTGTTTTGCAATTTCGAGCCTTCTTGCCTACGATGCAGCTAGGTCTCTAGGCGCTATAGTTTTCAGTTTCGTACGAATGTCGATTGTCGCAGTCGGCTTCGCCTTACTGGTTCTTATCTCGGATTTCGATCCGTCGCTCGACTTTTTGGATGTCTCGTTACTTGTTGTATCAGGTATTGTGGGGGTCCTCCTTTCGGACACGCTGCGCTACTCGTCGTTGGCGCGTGTTGGACCTTCGCTTCAATCACTACTGAACACGACCACTGCACCTTTCGCATTGGCGCTTGGCTTTCTGGTTTTAGGACAGGTCGTGAGCGGGCTCTCTCTAATCGGCGTTGGCATAGTATTCGGCGGCCTCGTTTTGGTTTTTTTCGCGTAACTCCGATGCTTTGGTGCGTTTCTCGGGGGAAAGCGGCAATGTCACTAGCGGAATCCCATTTGGCTTGGCATCTGCGCTTTCGCAGGCAGGAAGCGTCCTCGTCGCAGCACCTGTCATGCTTGACGGCGCTGATCTGATTTCGGCAACATTCGTTCGGTCTTTAGCCGGATCGCTCAGTTTGTTGCTTACTGTGGTCCTTTCCACGGAAAGAAAAGCGCAGATCAGGTCGATGCCGATGCCAATCGCACGTCAGGTGTTCTCGAGCGCAGTGATTGGTACCGGTCTCGGAATGACTTTGCAGCTATACGCACCCAGCGGCGGCCCAGTTGGTGTCGTCTCTGCGCTTACGGCAACAACTCCGTTAGTCATTCTGCCTCTGATTTGGTTCTTTGGCAAAGCACATCCGCCAGGGTTGGCCTGGGTCGGCGCGATCTGCGCGGTTGCCGGGGTGGCGCTGATCGTCAATGCAGGGTGATTTTGCTCGGCAGCGCGGAACATGAACGGCAGCTAAGCCCCGCGATGCGGTCATGGGCTCATGTCGCGGCGAAGGTTTCGAAAGAGCCCATTTTGATCAATGATGCCAGATCAACCGACGGGGGACTTCATTTCACACTTTGATCCGGGACGAAGCGATTGGAGGACGCCCCATGATATCCAAGGCAAATTCCGATGCTCCACATCGCTGGTCTGCGGGCTAGACGCTCGCATCAAAGAACGATCGTTTCCGGGGGGCAAAGGACAGCAAAGTCTTGCGATCTGTGAGTTGGTCATGCCTTGGGCTTCGCGCTTGCGGCAAATGTCTCCCCTGAAGGGCGCACCACAGCAGCATCTTGCACTGCCGGAAGGCCGCTGCAAGCAAACGAAGCTGAATTCAAACCAAGCAAGGGCCTTTGGCGCCAAAAGTAACCTTCATCTGACTATTTCTACCTGCGACAGTCGTCGTTCCAAAGGCACAGGTCATTTCCAGTCCGCCTTTTGCACAAACTGTGATCGGTAGCTATCGATCTGATCCAGCGTCGTTTCATTTTTAAGGGCCCAGTCGCAGAGCATGGCCACGGGGACATACAACTGTCGTCCGAGAGGTGTAAGCTCGTAATCCGTTTTTGGCGGCACTGCCCTCAAGACCCGTCTGGTCACCAATCCGTTGGCTTCCAGCCGCCGAAGGACTTGGGTGAGCATTTTTCGGGATAGCCCGGGAATTCGCTTTTCCATCTGTCCGAAATGCCGCGTGCCGGATGCAAGGCAGTAAAGCACGATCGGGGTCCATTTATCCGCGATGATGCCGATAATCCGGCGCGCTGGGTACCTTTCGTCAAGTATATCGGATCTGGGATCATTGCCTGGGTTGGACTGTTTGGAGTCATCGGACATTTATCTTGCCTTCCAGATTTATGGGTCAGAGCGGGCTGCTTTTCACGTTACCAAAAGGTGCCTACTCGCCCTTTGGTTCCTTAGCTGATATCAGACTCCCAACCCAACTCAAAACGCAGATCGTCCAGGAGCTTCATTGATGACGTCACCAAAGAACGCGTCGGCAGACAATCGGCAAGCCACCATTAAGCTCCGTGGCAGTAAAAGCGATGCGAAGGGCTATGAAATGCGCGATTTCCTGCAACGCTCCGGTATCGGTTTCGAGTGGGAAGAACAGAGTGGGACGCTGACAGTGGAGATTTCCGCCGGGAAGACACTAGATGATCCCAATGTGACGGACTTGGCGAGAGCACTGGGATTGGTGATCGAGCCCAGCTGTGCCGAATATGACGTTTCGATTTATGGCGCTGGTCCTGCAGGTTTATCCGCCGCTGTGTATGCGGCGTCAGAAGGGCTCAGCACCGTTCTGATCGAAAAACACGCTGTCGGCGGTCAGGCTGGTACGACGTCTAACATCGAAAATTATCTGGGCTTTCCTGAAGGGCTGGCAGGTGTAGAACTTGCGTCGCGTGCGCGTAAGCAGGCGCTGAAGTTCGGCGTCGAAATTCTGATGATGCGTGAGGGTGTGAAGGCCGAATTTCAAGACAATCGCATTCACGCCGAACTGGCCAACGGCAAAACAATGGTTGCCCGGTCGAATATCTGCGCAACGGGGGTTGAGTGGCACCGGCTCGGGCTGGAGCGAGAGAAACACTTTCTGGGGTCAGGTCTGTACTACGGAGCCGGAGTAAGTGAAGCGCCACTGTGCAAGGGCGAGCACGTCTACGTCGTAGGCGGCGGCAATTCCGCTGGTCAGGCTGTCATGCATCTCGCCGATCATGCGGATCAGGTCACCATGGTGGTCCGGGGGCCAGGACTGGCCGCCTCAATGTCGCGTTACCTGCAGGAACGGATTGAAAAGACCAGCAATGTATCGGTGATTTACAACGCCGAGATTACGGCGCTCGACGGAGATGACCGCTTGTCCCGGATTGAATTGACGCGTGACGGTGAAAAGACGTCATGGTGGGACACCGGTCGACTTTTTGTCGCCATCGGGGGCGTCCCGCATACGGAGTGGGCTAAAGATACCGATATCATCCGCGACAAGGCGGGGTACATCGTCACGGGACCGGATCTGCTCAAAAATGGAAAGCCACCGGACTGTTGGAAGCTTAACCGCCCGCCACATTTTCTTGAAAGCAGCGTACCCGGCTCCTTTGCTGCGGGTGATGTCCGCCATCGATCAATCAAGCGTGTCGCAACTGCGGTCGGCGAAGGCGCGATGGCGGTGGCCTTCGTGCATCGCTACCTCAGCGAAACGTACGGATAGCAGCACGATGGATGGGCATCCTTTTAAAGCTGCAATCATAGGCGGATCCGTCGGCGGCCTTGCAACGGCGATTGAGCTTTCGGAAAGTCTGGGGGCCGAGGTCCGCGTTTTCGAACGCTCCGCAGGAGAGATGCAAGCGCGCGGGGCTGGTGTTGTCATGCAGCCTGAGGTCGATGATCTTTTGCGACGCATAGACATCGACACCGCGTCTGTCTGTATCGCCTTGAGGGAACGTGTCAGCCTTTTGCAAGACGGTACCGCGCGTGCGCAAGCGGCCCCTCAACTGATGACCGCATGGGACACGCTCTATCGGTCACTGCGCGCACGGCTTGATCCGGCAGCATACACGCAAGAACACGAGCTGACGCATTTGGCCCCGCAAGACGACGGTGTCGTGGCCACCTTCTCAAACGGTGCATCCGCAGACACGGACCTCGTGATTGGTGCCGATGGTGTCAATTCGCAATGCCGGGCCCTTTTGACAGGCGACGGCGCTGCCGCACGCTATTCCGGTTATGTCGCCTGGCGTGGGCTGGAAGACGAAATGGCCTTGCCATCTCATCTGGTTGAGGCGCTGACGGATCGCTTCACATCCTATACAAATCCTGGAATGCAGATGCTGTGCTATCTTGTCCCCGGGGCCGATGGTGCGATCGAGCCGGGCCGTCGCAGGGTCAATTGGGTGTGGTACTTCAACACCCCCGACGACCAATTGACGGAGGTTATGACGGGCGCGTCGGGTAAGAGCTATCGCTCGTTTCTGCCGGCGAGCGATGTCTCGAAAAGCGTCAGGACCGCGGTGCATAACCTTGCCGACAAAACGCTTCCCCCTGTTTTTCAGGACCTGGTCAGCGCTTCGAAAATATTTGCACAACCGGTTCAGGATGTGGCGGCGCAAGACCGCGTTTACAGCCGCGGCCTGCTGGTCGGTGACGCCGCCGGGACCGTAAGACCCCACACGGCGGCCGGAACGTCAAAGGCCTTCGGGGATGCCAGATCCCTCGCGGAAGCATTGCAACACTGGTCGAGACAAAAGCCGTTGCCGACTGACGGGTTGGCCCAATGGGCGCTTTTGAGAAATCGAGAGTTGTCGGCGACAGCTGCTCGCGGCAAACGGCTGGCTGCAAGTTCAGGTTTGGGATTTTAAGCACGGATCGCAAAAACCAGAGGGATGCCGCAATTCGAAGGCTACGGCGCGGCATCAGGTCGGCCCGCCAAGATCCGGCAATGTGCCGAAATACGCAAAGCATGCATGGGAATGATCCGTGGCGCTTGACTTGAGCGTATCGCTGGCCTTAACAACATCCTAGGACATGACATTGCAAGGAGGGCGAACATGATGATGACCACGCGTTTCCTCCCGGGCAACTCCCGTTTCGGAGTTCCCGTATCCTGACGATATTGGGCGATTGTCGCCTCTGACGTCAGCCGCAACGGTCCACTAGCTGGACATTTCTTCATTCAGATTCAGGGCGCGGTGTCCTTGTCCGCGATCATTCCATGTTCCGTCCACCCATCAAAGGCGCCTTTGCGCGCGTTCTCACTTTCGCCACTCGCCTCTGGATGCGAAGGTGCGGGCTTGTTGCCGCGGTGCTGTTGCTCGTGCTCACGTCGACAGCAGCCGACGTCATGATCCCTGTGGTAACGGGCCGCCTTGTTGCGGCCGTCGCAGAGGCGGCCTCGCCCTGGGCTGCGTTCGGGCTTCTTCTTGGTCTTGGTGTCATCTCCATCGTGGCCAAGATCCTGAGCTATTTTGCAATCATCGCCCTGACCGTCCCAACCATGCAGGCGGCTGAGGCCGAAGCATTTGCGCGCGTTCAGCGCCTGCCGGCGGATTGGCACGCCAACGCTTTCGCCGGATCGACCGTGCGGCAGATCACTCGCGGCGCCTGGGCGCTTGATGACATGGCGGACGTGTTGCTGCTGGCGCTCCTGCCATCGACGCTTGTGTTGCTAGGGACCATTGGCACGCTCACCGCCTTCCGATGGGAGGTTGGCCTCGTTGCTGCTTTGGGTGCCATGATGTTTCTTGGACTTTCTCTGACGCTGACGCTTTTCTGGGTGGCCCCCGCCGCGCGGCTGTCGAACGCGCAGGACAGTCGGGTATCCGGTGCGCTCGCCGATGCGATCACGTCGAACGCCGTCGTGCGCGCGCATGCCGGCGAGGCGCGCGAGGATGATCGGCTCGGGCAGGTCTTGTCGAAATGGGCGCATCGGACCCGGAGGACATGGCGGCGCGGCACCTGGTCTGGTCTGGCGCAAGACACGTCGCTCTGGTGTCTGCGGGCCGCGGTGTTGGGCGGCGCGTTGCTGGCATTTGTCCGAGGCCTCGCCGGCCCGGGCGAAATTGCCTATGTCGTCGCCGCACTTGGCGTGCTGGATGGCTATCTGCGGCAGATCGGTCATCACGTACGGATGCTTCAAAAATCCATAAATGACGCGGAGGAACTGGTGGACCTGATGTCTGCGACACCAGAGAGTGAAGTGGTCCGTCTTCCAGCGCGCGCATTGTCCTCGCGTGCAGCTGCCTTGGCCTTCGATCATGTTGATTATGGTTACACAGGCGCGCCTACGCCGCTCTTTGCCGATCTGCATGTCGCGATACCAGCTGGGCAAAAAGTAGGGCTGGTAGGCCGTTCGGGGTCAGGCAAGACGACATTCGTCAAGCTGATCCAGAGGATCCACGAGGTCACGGATGGCGCGATCACGCTGGGCGGCGTTGACATCGCGCAGGTACCGCTATCCGAACTGCGCCAGCACATCGCAATAGTGCCGCAGGAGCCAATTCTGTTTCATCGGTCACTTGCCGAGAATATCGCCTATGCGCGTCCCGGTGCCACCTTGGCGGAAGTGCATGAGGCCGCCGCACGGGCGGGTGCCGCCGAGTTCATCGCGCAATTGCCGAAGGGCTACGGCACCGCGGTTGGCGAACGTGGCGTGAAGCTGTCTGGTGGCGAGCGTCAGCGGGTCGCCATCGCACGTGCATTCCTTTCAGATGCGCCTGTTCTGGTCATGGACGAGGCAACATCTTCGCTCGATTCCGAGGCAGAGGCGCGGGTCGCCGAAGCCGCGGAGCGGTTGATGGAGGGGCGCACGACACTGGTCATCGCACACCGTCTGGCGACCGTCGAAAGGATGGACCGCATCCTGGTCTTTGACCGCGGCAGGATTGTGGAGGATGGTACACCCGCCGATCTGATGGCCCGAAAAAATGGTCTTTATCGTGCGCTGCGTAAACGCCAAACACTGGCAGCCTGAGGTGGCCACAGATTGTGGCGCGCTTAAGTAACCTGGTGCGCCGTTGTGTCAGGCAGCAGGAGCTTTAAGCAGCGACTGCGAGGCCGGTCAGTCCAGCAGCCGGCCCTAGATTGAGCAAAAAGGTAGAAGGTCGGTCGAAGGCCCGCTCTGGCGATGCTGCATCGCGGAATGAGCGGGCTTGGTCAACATCCGCTTTGGGTGGCCTACTAGGACGGCCCATGTCGTTAAATTTCAATCGCTTCGGCGATAGCATGAGCATCCTCAAGTTCGAACGCCAAGATATCGAATGGTGCTGTCCATCTTAGTATGCCCGAGCAGAAGCTGAACGGCGCGCAGGGTGCCGGTCTTTTTGTAGATCTGAGCCACCTTGGTTCGTCGCATTGAATGATTGCCAAGCTCGACGCTTATTGACGATGAGGGGCATGTCTTTGAAACATTGAAACGCGATGCCAAGCGGGACGACCGTAGCGAAGAGGAGTATTGCGGGCTAAATCGGGCCCTGTGCCTTGTTCGTTGCATCGAGGATCGCACCCGCGACCGGCGGCGTGACTAACAAGGTTGCATAGTAAATCGAAAATAATTTGCTCATGCCAAAGGCCCTGACTTGAGGGCGCATTGCCTGACCGGCCATTACCATGATCACACCAGTCGGGGCCATGACGATCAGACCAAAGAGCATGCTTGCGCCAAACCCAGCGCCCGGCAGGCTGAGCAGCAAGAGCGCAGCGATGGCTCCTCCCATGCAGACCGCCAAGACAGTATTCCGCCCACCAAAGCGATCTACGATCTGCCCGCAGGCCGCGCCGGAAAAGATCATAATCCAGCTGCCGATGCTAATGATGCCAGCGGCAGCGATGGCAGATTGGCCGTGGTCCTCAAGAACCTTCGGCCCAAAGGCAAGATAAGTGACATAGGCGGCGTTAAACACACTCCATGCGGCAGCAGCACAGAGGATCCGATGCCATTCTTGGGTGGTCATTCCACCCCGTTTGCCGCCACCCGCGTGCGGCAAATCGTGTGGTGGTCGGTAAAGCAGGTAAACTCTGAGGGCAGCAATCGGGCAATAGACTGAGGCCGCCTAAAACGGGACCTGCCAGCCATATGTATGACCAAGCCAAGCGTGGCCGACTTGGCCCATCGCAATCCCGAAGGACCAATGCGCGCCGTTGTGCAGCTCCTTGCAAGATGATTGATCTGTTTTATCACAGAACTGCAAGGAGGCTGGGCTCTCGCCTTGCCGCTCATGACACGTTCGCAGGTTGCGGATCAGACGGCTTTTACTGGCCGCTCCAGCATGCCCGGCCGCAATCAGGGGATCTGCTCCTGACCACATGAATTCGTCATCCAATCGAGCACTTCGTCACGCCAAGGTTGAATTTTTTTCAACTCTGGGTCACCATCAGCGCATTGATATTTCTGACGACACGGGTGGCTCGACTGGCAGCTGCTCAAATTTGATCAAAGAGGTTTTTTATGTCGAACATTGCAGGCAAGGCATATGCGATGAATGTGGTGACGCCAAGTAATCCGAAGGTTACCTGGATCAATCGCTTGCTTTTCATGGCCTCGCGCGGCCTTCCAAGTAACCTGCTGGGACTGTTGGGTCTGTCGTTGATCCACTTTGCCCGCTGGGTGATCATAAAACCTGGTGATTGGCCCAATCTTGGCCAGGGCCAAGAGCGGTTGAAGAACGACTATGTGCTCTTTTGCTCGAATTTCAACGGCACCTGGGATCAGTACATCGACGCCTTCTCGGACGGGATTCCCAGCGGTCTGGACCTCTTCTGGTACTCATCGATCAAATACCCCAAATCGATCCCGATCACGCCGTTCAAGGACTACATCACCTTCAATCAGGTCAACACGGACTATTACTACAACGCCACGCCCGGCTCGGCTCAGCGAGACGTCAAGACCAGTCTCTTGGTCTATGATCAGGTGCTGAAGCTTGCCGAAATGCACGGGTCCGCCACGCCCGAGGCCTTTGCCGCCGCTTACGAAAAAGCCGCGCTGAAGATGCAGGCCGGGCTTGGAGACCCGGGGTTCGGCCCGGTTGCGAGCCTCGACACGGAGCGGGCAGAGGTGAACCGTCGGGACTACATCGAGGCCGCGCAAATGGCCTATGCCAGCCGCCGCGCCACCGCCGGAAAGGAGCAGCCCGATGCCTGATCTTGATTCCGGACATATCTTCCTGACCACGATGGCGCCGATCAAACCCGGAGCGCCAAAGGACAATCCGCAAACCTCCTATGAGCAGCGCGTGCGCATCGCACTGGCCAAGTTCCCAACCGCCAACCAATCGCCCGCAACGGTGGAGGACCGCTACAACAGCCCCTTTGCGCGCAATCTGCGCAACCATCTGGCGCGGATGTTTGTGCTGAATGACACCATCTACAACGGGCGTATCACGCAGAACCCCTTGCTCGCCCAGCTGACAGGAAACAAGCAGAGCGTGCCGCAACCGGTGGACCGGCTGAACGCGCCCTATCTCATTTTCTGCGCCGACGTGGACGCGGTGACCGAGGTCGGTGACCCGTTGCCCACCGAACTCAGCCCGCCTCAGGCGCGCGCGGTGCGCGATGCCTATGCCCGCACGCTGTGGGAAACGATGGAGGAGGAGCTGAGGGACGTCTACTCCAACTGCTACGGTTTCGACGATGTCAATTCTGCGGAGGATTTTGCCAGCTACCTCAATCGCTGCCATGTCGAAACGACCATGCCGTTTCACGACTATTATCTGGAACTGGAGACGGCGAAATTCCACAATCTGCCACTGACACCGCTGCTCGTCGGGGTGCTGGCGCCCTTGGCGTTTGGTCTACTGGCGCTGGTGATGTGGCTGTTCGGTGTTGGCACCGTTCCGATGCTGGGGTGGCCAACATTGCCCACCTGGATCCTGTCCATCGGGCTGGGGATCGTGCTGGCTGTGCTAGCGATTAAATTCGCCATCTCGAACGGTGAAAAACCCCTTGCCCCGGCCAAATACGACGATCTGCCATCGGTGCTGAAGGGGCTCTATATCCAGCAGAAGTTCTCGCAGTTCTTCATCGAAAACCAGGGACTCCCGCCCGATCAACTGCATGCAGCATTCGGCAGTTTTGTCGCGGAGCATGAGCCCGGCAACCTGAACGCCATGACCCAGAAGCCGGGAGTGATTTCCTCTGCTGATCCCACGAACGTCACATTGAAAGACGCGAGCCCGACATGACACGTAAATTGAACCTCAACGACATTCAGGGCAATGTCACCCGCGCCTATGGCCGCTATTCATTTCCCTTTGCCCGATACATTTTTTTCCATTTCCCTGATCGCAAGGCGGGTCGCGGCTTTATTGAGAAAATCCGCCAAAAGGTAACCACCGCCGCGCGCTGGCCCGATCAGGAATCGCGCCCGAAGTGCACCACAAATATTGCCCTGACGTTCCCGGGCCTTTTGGCGCTGCAGCTGCCGGTGCGCACGCTTCAGGCGATGCCTGACGAATTTATCGAAGGCATGAAACAGCGGGCCTTTATCCTCGGCGATCGGGATCAGACGAAGACCGAACAGGAGGTCCAGCAGGAGAACTGGGACGCCCATTGGGATCCGATCTGGCAGAAAAGCCGTCAGCCGGGCACGCTGGGTTTCGGTAAAGACGACGTGCATGTGATGGTGACGCTGAACGCTCAGTGCGAAAGCCAGGATGTTTTGGACAAGCCACATGCCGAGCTCGAGGCCCGGACCAAATGGGTTCTGGCGACCGCGAAGGACTGTGGCGTCACGCACATCAAAGGTGTCGGTAAAGATGGGGATCAACCCTATCAGGAGGCCAGCGCCGTCTTCGAGGATGTGGGTGGGACCATGCGGCCCACTCCAAAGGAGCACTTCGGTTTCACGGACGGCATCGGGAACCCGGTCTTCGAGGGGCAATTGCCGCTGGAGATCGAGGCCGAGGCGGTCATCGGTCGCGGCAAGCTGATGGGTGATGGCTGGGAACCTCTGGCGACGGGGGAATTCATCCTTGGTCACCCGGATGAGAGCCAGGAGCTGCCCCCCACAGCACGCCCGCCGGAGTTCATGCACAACGGCACTTTTTTTGCCTTCCGCAAGCTGCACGAGAACGTCGGCAGCTTTGACACGGTGGTGAAGGAAGAGGCTGAGCGCTACGCCGCCGTCATGGAAATCCCCGTCGAGGAGGCTATCGAGACGATCCGCGCCAAGATGTGCGGGCGCTGGTCTGACGGTGTGCCCCTGTCGAAGGTTCCGACCTATCAGGAATGGATCGCCTTTGGCACGAGCAAGGGGTGGCGCGGTGAAAGCGTGGACCCCAAGACAGGGTATCTGAAAAACCTTGCCTATGTCGCGTCACCAGAGGCGCGCGACTTCCGCTACGCCGACGATATGGCGGGCCTGAAATGCCCGGGCGGCGCCCATATGCGGCGGATGAACACCCGCGACTACCTCGACCCCTTGAACGAGACCGGGGTGTCGGACAGTGGCGCGCAGCCGGAGAATGCCAAGGCCACCAGCGCCCTGAACAAGCGCCGGCGCATTCTGCGCCGCGGGTTGCCCTATGGACCATCGGATAACAGCAAAAAGACGGACAGCACCGAGCAGGGCGTGATCATGATCATCATGGGTGCCAGCCTCTTCCGCCAGTTCGAGTTCGTGCAGCAGCAATGGATCCAATACGGGCTGGATTTCCACCAGGGCAACAACACTTGCCCCTTGCTTGGCAATCACGAGGAGCACAAGCGGTTCACGATCCCGTCGGACCCGAAGTCAGGCAAACCGCCCTATGTCATGAGCAAGCTCAAGACCTTTGTGGAATGTCGCGGCGGGGATTACTTCTTTGCCCCTTCGATGACCGCGTTGCGGATGATGGCGATGGGCATCGTCGATCCGACCTGACCCCAACTCAAGACAAGTCGAGGTGTCGCCATGATTACCGCCGTCCTCAATATCTTCGTCTCGATCTACCAGCGCCTCGCGGTCTGGGGCGAGGCGCTCTTTGCGCTGGTCAGTCTCCTGATTGGCGGCATCCGTGCGCTGTTCGCCGGAGGGGTGGGGAGTTTCTTTCTCAAACCCGCCACACAGCGCCACGTGTTTGCGCTGCTCAGAGGGGTTTGGCCAAACATCTCGCTCAGCCGGGTTGTCATGAAATGCTATGGCAACACCGGCACCGCGCTCGTCACCCGGCGCGCCGATGTGGTGGATGTGCTGAACAGAAATGCCGATTTCGAGGTGGTCTACGGCCCCCGTATGCGGGAGCTGACCGAGGGGGACAATTTCTTTCTCGGGATGCAGCCCGGTTGGGACTACACGCGGGATACCTCCGCGATGCGCCTTGCCGCGCGGATGACCGATGTCGCCGAGATCGTCCAACCGCGCGCGTCGGAGCTTGCCACCAAGATCGTCGACCAGAGCGGCGGCAAGATCGACATTGTCCCGGCGCTCACCCTCGAGGTGCCCTGGGACATGACCGACACCTATTTTGGCTGCGGTGGCGCGCGCGCGACCATGCAAGACTGGACGACGACGCTGTTCTGGTACCTGTTCCAAGATCTCGGCGCCGATGCCGAGAAAGGGGCCGTTGCGTTGCAGCAGGCGGGGGAACTCCGCAGCTACCTTGATGCCCATATCGCAGACCGCAAAGCCAACCCGACGGCAGCGCCCGATATCCTGAACCGGTGTCTGGCGCTGCAAGCATCGGACACGCCGGGCATGAGCGATCTGGGCATCCGCAACAATCTCCTGGGCTTGCTGATCGGGGCGATCCCGACGATCTCCAAGGCGAGCTGCCTCGTGCTGGATGAACTGCTCAACCGCCCCGAGGCGCTGGCCTCTGCGCACCGCGCAGCCCTGAACGACGACGATGCCCTGCTGGCACAGCATTGCTGGGAGGCGCTGCGCTTCAACCCGTTCAACCCCGTGATTTACCGCAGGGCAACGCATGAGACAGAGGTGGCGAACTCGACGCTGCGCCGCGTTAAAATCCGCAAGGGCCAGATCGTCTTTGCCGCCAACTTCTCAGCCTGTTTTGACCGCTTCGAGATCCCTGATCCCACCAGCTTCCGCACCGACCGACCATGGGAAACCTACATGATCTGGGGGTATGGCATGCACAACTGTTTTGGCGATCAGATCAATCAGGCGGTGATCCCTGCGATCCTCAAACCGTTGCTGAAACAAAAAAACCTGCGACGGGCGCGCGGTGAGGCTGGCCAGATCAGCACCGGAGACCTCGGGTTCCCGGCGCATTTTCACCTCGAATTCGATACGTGAAAGGCGGCGGCATGGCAGGCAAACCTCTCCTCGTAACGCTTCTGCCATCGTCCGGGGTGGATCTTGGCCGCTGGCTCCTGGCCCATTACGGTGTCGACTACACCGAGCGGCCGCATGCGCCGATTTTTCATGTGCTGGCGCTGAAATCCTGGGGGCAGGGCAAGGATGACTATCCGCTCTTCGTGCATGCGGACGGCAAAACCAAGACCGCCGGTTGCCTGAAGATTGCCGAGCTCTTTGATCCGGATGCTCCGGCGGAACACCGGCTTTTGCCCGATGCCAAGGCCGAGCCGGACCACGCGCAGCAGGTCGATGATATTGTCAAATATGCCTACTGGACGCTGGGTGACGATGTGGTGAATTGGTCGTATTGGAACTTCCTCAAGCACAAATCGGTTGTCTGGCCCTCGCTCACGACAAGTGTGCCCTGGTATGAAAAGCTCACCTGCGCTTTGGCCTTCGGCACCATTCGCACGTTGATGTACAAGGGGCTCAAGCTGAACCAAGGCGTGGCGGATACGTCTTTGCAGAGCATCTATGACGGCTGGGACAAATTCGATGCCATGCTGGCCGACGGGCGCCGTTATCTGGTGGGGGACCGGTTGTCTTATGCAGATCTGGCGACGGCGGCGGCTTTGGGCCCGATGATCCTGGCGCAGGGATATCATGGGATGCTGCCCAACGAGGCCAAGTGCCCCGTTTTCATGCAGAAGGTCTATAAGGAGCTGCGCCAGCGTCCGACCGGCCTTTTTATCCAGCGCATTTACGACACCCACCGTCCCGCGCAACTGCTCTGCGTTTAGGGCTGCGATTACAACCGATGGCGTTGCCGGGCCGTATTGCCCGTGCAAAGGACGCAGTGGTCTCGGAGAGCTGGACAGTCGGTCAAGCCTTGTCCCAAAACCGCCAGTGACTTGTCCCTATATTCCGTTCTTGGGACTGGTGATTTGGGGCAGATCACTGGCCTCAGGGAAGAAGACGGCTGTACACCGCTCCAACGGCTCGGGAACATGATGTTCCGAAGCTCCCGGCCTTCACCCAACCGGCTGAAGGAGATCATGGAGAAGGGCACCCGCTAGTCCGTCGCTCCGAAGGAGCGAGCTTATTTCGAGTATGAATGACGGTTTGACGGAGCTCTTCTGCGGTCTGCCTCTCATGACATTGCTATTGCGATACCCTGCCTGCCAACGGGACCCTGCGCTTTGGGAATGTCAGGCTTTCCTTCTTAGCGAATACACGCATTCGCCTGCCGGGATCGTTTGAAAATGAGCTTGTCCGTTTCTAGCTCCGCGACGATCCTCTTCAGTCGAGCATTCTCGTTCTCCAGGCTCTTCATCTTCGACAACTGCGCACATCGCATCCCGCAAAAACGCTTGCGCCAGCTATAGCAGGTCACATCGCTGATCCTGACACTGCTGCACGCTGATGGTACCGCCGGAATTGGGGGCCATAGCGATGACTGCTGAGGCCCGTGCGTGCGGCGCGGAGCTGTCCCGATTGGGCTAGCGATGTCGGGACAGTTATAGGGTCTTTTTGGTCCTGCTTTGTAGTAGGATCGTTCATAGAGACGCAAATTTCCGCCACTTTTTATTACGCATTGACACAATAATTATGCTATAAATATCGGTATTTTGTGAGTTTTAGGATGACTGATCAATTTTAACGTGTATAGATAAGCGGAAATTTGCCGCCTGAATAATTCGTCCTAGCGGGGCGCCGCCTTCCTCTCTGATCCAGCTATCCCAAGTGCCCATGCCATGAAAAAGACCCATGTCCATAGCGGTATGTACGCGGCAGTCTTATCACAGGCGGTGGGGCGAGCTGTGTTGCTGTGGTGTGTGATCATCCTGGCCCTGGTCGTTTGGCTGTTTGGCATCGCTGACATCAGCGCGCGGGCCGATACGGTTGAGACCCAGAAGCTGATGTTTCAGTTTCAAAATACCCGTACGAAAAAGCTGGTTCTGCATCAGCCGGATCTGGTGGCCTTTCTGTCAGGGGCAGGATCCGGCGCGTTGAACGCCGATATTACCGACCATCGCGGTACCTTGACCTTTTCCAGCAGCGTTGATCGGCGTTTGTGGGCGCGGGTGAACGGGCGGTGGGGCGAGGACGGCCAACGCAAGGATAAATACGGCTTTGGCGCGATGGGTCTGCATGCCTATGTTAGGCCCAGCCTGATTGTCGGCGGTATGATAGAGGCGGACTATCTATCCCAAGCGGGCACCGTGTCCGACAAAGAGGGCCTGGGCGCGATGGCCGGACCCTATTTTCTGGCCCGGAATGCCAATCACCCCCTGTTTTTCGAGGGGCGTTTTTTGTACGGGCGGGCGTCCAACGGCGTACGGCTTTTAGGTGACAGCAAGGAGCGGCCGGACACCCGCCGTACTCTGGCGCAACTGAAGATGTCAGGCCAGCTTCGCTATGGCATCACGACTCTGATCCCGAGCATTCTGGCGTCATACGCGACGGACGATGTGTCACCGCGCGGAGGCGGATCGCTTCCGGAGCAGGGCATTCGGCTGCGCCAGATCAAGATGAGGTTGGGCTTTCGACACACGCTGCGTCAGATGAACGGAGCCCCTTTCACTCTGAATGGTGGCGGCGCGCTTTCGAGCACATCGACCCGCCGCTATGGCAGCGACGCTTTGGCGACGGTGAACCAACGCGATGGTCACGGTCGGGTGAATCTGGGCGTCAGCTATTTCACGCAGGCGGGTGGCGCGATTGTGATTGACAGCTTTGTGGATGGCCTGGGTGCATCTACCTCCCAGAATTATGGCCTGAAGGCTGCGTTCAATATCCGGTTTTGACCGGCCTGCTGCAGTGCTCGATGTTCGGGCAGGATTTGATTTTGAACGCCTCAATTGCGTCAAACCTCATGGGCGGAATAGGGCTCAGCCATCCTTTTCTGAGGTAGCAGCACCAAACAGACCCGCGAAGAACTGACCTCGTAGAGAGCCCCCTTAGTTGTTTGCACAGCAACCCTTCACTCGGCGATGGTTGCTGTCGGCCAACAGATACGCAAATCTCTTTCTACGAGTGGCGGATGGAAGGCGGACTGGTACTGACGATGTTCAAGGCGCTCCTGACTTCGTCCAAAGCCGATAACCTTGTTTTGAACGCCCAATTAGACCCAGAGGGCTTTAGGCTCTGGCCCGCCAAGGATCGATCAACAACGCATATTTAGGTCGTAACATGGACACGCAGGCGCGATTGCCAATCCACCAATCAGCACCCCAAAAGACCAAATGCGCTTGATCTTCTCCGCCTGAAAAGGTGGCTCATTCACTGTCGTAGAAACTAAAAAAAAAACCCCAAAGAATTGGGCGAAACCGCGCTTCGCGCAAAAGAATTCAGGCTTCCACAACTTGTCCACTCGCCGACCTCGGATGCGCCGCCGCATCTTCACCCATGGGGGTGACCGGCGTGCAACGGCCCAAACCAGATACTGATTGTGCCCGTTAGCGCCGCAATGCAGCTTAAACAAAGCGGATTTTGGCGCCTAGATTTCGCTATCTAATTCTCCTCGCCGCCAACCTCGCATCTTTGAGCTCAAAGAGCTCGCATCAATACAATTCAGCCACTTCTTGTGGCTAAATAGCATGCCTAGGCTCATTCAGCTGCAATGGGACCGGTATCCTCGTCGGCCTCACCAGACCCCTTTAACACCGGCAAGTCAGGTAAACTTGCCGCAAGTATCTGTAAAGCGCGGCCGATCACAACTCGGCCGATTTCCGTGGTTCCGTCCACGATTCGAAGCATCTGCGCCAGGCGGGACAGACGGTCCAGACCGTAGGGTTGCAACAGCCCCATGCCACCCAGAGCCTGCGCACAGGTGTTGGCCGCCTTCACTGCGGCGTCGGGCACAAACCGTTTGGCGTGTGCGGCCATCAGCGGCCCCTCCGGCGTGCCAAGCGCCTCGGCGGCTTACAATAGAGCAACCGGGAGACCTCGAGATCGGTCGCAACCTCGCCCAGAATCCACCGGGCGCCGTCCAGATAGATCAAGGTTGCGACCACCAAACATCTTGCAGTTCTTGGAACAGAACAGCACGCTATCCAGCGCGGCTCGCAACAGTCCGACGCAATCGAGACACGCGCGATGTCGATCGCCATGAGCGCGCCCTGAAAGCCCTGACCGATGGGCAGAAAGTTGTAAGACGGCGTGTCATACATCAGACCGAAGCTGATCCCCGGCGCATCAGCCGGAATGGCGCTCATGACCATGTCCTTGTGGCCGGGGGCGTCGCTGGTCTTCACGACGGTGAGATAGATGTCGGCCTCCCCGCAAGTCTGACCCAGGCTTTCGCACCCCTGATGGTCCATGTGCCATCGCCGTTGTTCGTGGCGCGGGTGTGCATCTACAATGGGCAGCTCAACCAGCGGCAGCGCGATGCAACCATGGTAGAGATCGCCGCCGGTATCGTTGCCGAAGAGCCGTCAGAAGATCAGCCGATGAATGAGCTTCGGGATTGGGCCATCGAGCGGCTCGTGATTCATGGTGGCCTAGGTGAGCAATCAGCGGCCGAATTGAGGGAAACCGCGCTTACGCGGTCACAGGTCGCCTTCGAGGTCGATCACCCCTTGCTGAAGCTTGTTCTCATGGATGTGCGCTGTCGACAGGCGCTGCAAGCAGTGGATTTCCGTCGTGAGAGCACAGGACTGAAGCCGGAACACAGACGTCGTAGCATCTGATACGTCTCAAAGATCGAAATGCGGGACTAAATGTGACTATAGAACAAGCCCGCTACGTCCGTTCTTAGCGAAGGACATTCACTCAGGCGCATGGATAAAGGGAGCTGCCCGCCGGGTCTGCACCATTGGTTTCTACCAGCTCCGATGGTCCTTGCCTTCGTTTCTTGATGACTACACTAGCCTGTTCCGGCGCATGGGTTAGCTTCGCTTCGGCCATAAAGTGATTCCACCCCGAGGGGTGTCAGGAATCCGGCCATTTCGCCTTGATGACTCATTGCCAATCGGCGCCCGTCCAGAAGACCTTGGCAGTTTCTGAGGGATCGGCGGGGAGCGGGACGTAAACACCCGTCGGGTGGCACAAATCCGCACAGAGCATCCAGCCCGCTATCTCTCTAAACTATCTATGGTAGCATCGGGAAGTTCTACATTGTCTAAGAGGGCGACCTTGGCGCAACCCGTGCAAGAAGTTTCATTGGCGTGGTTTACGCCAACCCTCCGGCGGTACCTCTTCTTCTTCATCGAACTCTTGCTGCTGGCGGCCTTCGTGCGCCTGCTTCGGCTGGTTGAACCCTTTATCTTTCAGGTGGTTATCGACCGTATTCTGCCGTTTCAGCGCGAAGCATCCCTCATTGTCATCGTCGTTATTTTCCTTGCGGTCACCGCCTTTCAGGTCGCATTTTCCCTGTTGTCGAATTTGGTGGGGCTGCGCTCTGCCAATCGCGTTACCTATGATCTGGGGCGCAAGATCATTCGCAGCCTGCTCACCCGGCCCTATGCGCATTTTCGTCAATGGGACGTGGGCGAGAATATTGCGCGGATCAATGAAACCGACACCATCCGGCATTTCCTTGTCGGCGCCAGCATTTCCGGCCTGCTCGATGTCAGCTTTGCGTTTCTCTATATCGCGGTGCTCTACACGCTGTCGCCGACGCTGACCGCCATCATCCTGATTTCCATGCCGGTTCAGGTGCTTGTCTATTTTTCCTTCGGCCCGATCCTGCGGCACGCGCTGCAGAACCGGTTCGATTCCGGTGCGCGGCATCAGTCAAATCTGGTGGAACGGATTTCGGGGATTTCCGTCCTCAAAGCCGTGGGCGCGGAAGAGGAAAGCTACCGACTGCTCAGTGGATCGTTGCGCCGGCGTCTGGTGGCCGATTATCGTGTCGGATATCTGCAGGCGGTCAACCTCAACATCGTGTTCGCCGTCAATCAGACGATCACCATTGCGATCATCTATGTGGGTGCCAATCTGGTCTTTGCGCAGGAACTGACGCTCGGCCAATTGATCGCCTTTCACCTGATCGCGTCGCGCGTGTCCGAACCGATCATCAATTTCTCGGCGATCTGGGAGGACTGGCAGAAGATCCGCATATCGCGGCGGCGTCTGGCTGACATCGTTCTGACCAAACCAGAACCGTTTGGGGAGCTGCCCCGTCTGCCGGATGTGGTCGAGCCGAGGCTTGACCTGGTTGATGTGACCTTTGGCTACGACCCGGCCAAGCCGGTGATCAAGAATTTCTCACTGCAGGTCGCGCCCTACAGCATGGCGTTGATCGTGGGGCCGTCGGGTGTTGGCAAATCGACCTTTGGCCGCTTGGCATCCGGCTTGGAGGTCCCAGACGACGGCAAAGTGGTTCTTGGCGGTCATGACATCGCGAAGTTCGATCCGCAAAGCGTGCGTGAAAACCTCGTCTACGTGCCGCAAACGACCTATCTCTTCAACGGCTCCATCCGTGACAATCTGCTGTTGGGACGCGACGATATCGACGAGGCGGAGATGTGGGCGGCCCTTGATGCTGCCAGCGCCGGTGATTTCATCCGTCAGATGGCGGGCGGGCTCGATGCCTCGGTGGGAGAGCGTGGCAGTGGTCTGTCCGGTGGTCAGAGCCAACGGGTTGCCATCGCCCGTGCCTTTCTGCGCGCGCCAAGGGTAATGATTCTGGATGAACCCACCAGCGCGCTCGATGGCGCCACCGAAGCCCATATCGCCGATACCCTTGATGCGTTGCGCGCGCGGATGTCGCTGATCGTTATCACGCATCGCCCCGAGATTTTCAGACAGCCCGACAAGGTGATCGACTTTGGAGGCGTCGATGAAAAGCTGGATTGAGCCTGAAACCGAAGGCGACAATCGCATTGCATCGGGGCTGGTGCATGTGACGATCTGGACATTGCTGCTTGCGCTTCTTGCGGCTTTTGCGCTGTCCTATTTCCTACGGGTAGAGATTGTCGCGCAGGGCGAAGGGCGGGTTGTGCCCGCCGGGCGCGTGCAGATCATACAGCCGGAATTCGACGGCAGCGTTGCGGCGATCCCCGTCAGCAACGGGCAGATCGTCCGGCGGGGGGATGTGCTGATTGCCCTCGACGATACCGCGATCAAGGCACAGCTGGGGATCCTGACACAGCAACGCCGCCGCCTGCTTGTCGAAACGGCGCGCATTGACACCGCACTGCTGATTCTGGCCGATCTGGTGCCTGCCGAACGGGATGCCGAAGTCGCGCGCGCCGCGATGCTTTATGAGGAAAAGATTACTGGTGAAAGCTCCGCATTCGCCCGCGAGCAAGCGGCATTGCTGGAGATCGAAATTCGACGTCTCGCCAATGAACTGGCGCGCATAGAGGCGGAGCTGGATGTCGCGACCCTGTCGCAGAGAGTAACAGAGACGCGGATCGAGAAGATTGACGGCGCCATCAGGATACAGGCCGACCGACTTGGCATGCAGCAAAGCCTGAATGATCGCGGGGTCGGCAGCAGGACCCGCTATCTGGATGAGCTGGACGAGTTGCGGCAGCTGGAGAAGGAGCGCGAGGTCCAAAGCAACCTGTTGGCGGTGGACGCGCGCAAACTGGCGCTGCTGCAGAGCGAGGAAGCTGTCGTAAGGGCCGATACCCATAATATTCTGCTGGCACGCCGCGCTGAAATCATCGCGCTGCTGGAAGAGTTGGGACAACGGGTCCTGGTTGAGCAACGCGCGCTTCAGGGCACGGAGGTACGCGCGCCGGTGGACGGGGTGGTCGATCAGCTGGGCATCTATACCATCGGCGGTGTGGTTGCGCCGGGACAGGAGCTGATGCGCATTGTGCCTGAAGACCAGCCCGTGGAAATCGAGGCCCGCTTTCAGAACTCCGACATCGGTCGACTGGTGCCGGATCTGGCGGCGAATATCAAACTGGCGGCCTATCCCTCCGAGCGATACGGCTATCTCTCGGGCACGGTGGCCAGCGTGTCCGCGGATGCGGTGGAATTCACACCGGGCGAGCTGGCCTTTACCGCCAAGATTGTCCCCGGCGCGCGGTATCTGGAGCAAAACGGGCAACGTCACCCCATCAAACCCGGCATGACCGCGCAGGTGGATGTGATCACTGGCGAGCGGCGATTGATCAGCTACTTCTTCGAACCTGTCTTACGCGTGTTTCAGAACAGTCTTCGCGAGCAGTAATGTGGCTCCGTCTTCACGCACAGGGTCGCAGGTCGCGCATGGCGCGCGCGAACCCGCCCGCGTCCTGTTCGATCTGCCGAAAGCAGAGCTCCGCAAAAATATCCAGACACCGAATTTCATCAGCGCTCAAATGATGTTCGACCTCAATCGACTGGGCAACCGGAAGGGCGGTTTTCTGCATCTGTTCAAAGGCGCTGACCATCGGGGCGCCTTTGAAAAAGGCTTCGTCCGTGCGTGCCGCGTCGTCCGAAAACGTCGTCGCGATGCGTTCCGCAAGCTTGACATCAAGCGCCAACGCGGTCCGATGTTGACGCGGGCGGGCCGCCAGCAGGGATGGGATGTTCCAGCCGAAGGCATCCGCGCCTGGGACCTTTTTGTCGCCCGTTCGGGCGCGCCAATTTTTATGAATGTGCCGCAGCATAGCCAGATCTTCCAGACATAACCCCTCATTCTCGCGTTGCGGCATCGCCCGAAGATCGGGCGCGTCGAAGGCCGTCTCAAAAAAGTCCCGCACAACGCAACCCGCTGTCAGATCTGCACTGCTGAAGGGCCGCAGGATGAACCGGTCTCCGAAAACGGCGCGCCATTTGCCAAAGCGCGGCGCGTAGAAAAGATCGCCGCGCCGGGTGAGATGATCAAGAAAGTCGGGCAGGCTGCCGGTGTAATCACCTTTCTTGATGTTCTCGGCGTATCCCGACAACAGCCGTGCGCCATGGGGACGCACGTAGGCGATCACCGTCAGACCCGGCAGCCATTGCGCCAGATACCGCTCCAGATAGCTGGCAAGCACTTCAGGATCGACAAATTCAGCCATCTCCGCAGAGATGACGGCGACCTCGGCTTTGGCGCCAGCCAGCGTCCGCGCGGCGTCGGCAAAGACCTGGTCGGCCGAGCAGGCGTCAATGGGATCCAGCAGCGGGTCGACCAGAAAATTATGGTTCACCCGCGCCCCGTAAAAAAGAGAGGGGGCTGCACTTTCGGCCTCCGCGGCCCGCAGCGCGGCCTGGATTGAGGTGGTGCCGGTTTTGCAATCGCCCACATGCAGGATCAAACGATTTACCATCGGCGGCGGCAACTCATACTCGTGCCAGCGAAATGTTCCGGACCCGTCGGGCCGAACCATCGGCGTTGCGGACAATGGCCAGAATACGGTCTGAGTTTTTGAACAGTGGCATCGTATGCATGTGCCGGAGCAGGGCGCGTGTGTGGTGCTTTTCGCTATAGAAATCGTTGACAAAGAGGCGCGACCCCGCCCGCCATTCATGCAGATCGAGGGCGCGTCCACAGCCCACCACATCATCGGCCACCGGCGTCGACAGAAAAGCCCAGCTGAAGATGGCGGGGACAGCGCGGCCCTGGCCCGGGCTGAGATAACATTGGCGCAGGATCAGCGGTGGCAGTACCTCGCGCCGGAAAAAGGAATGAAATTTGAGGTGACGGTGATAGCTCGACCGGCTGTAGGCTGCGAGGCAATCGGCCAGCTCCACAAAGACCCGGCGCCAGGCAAAAACCTCGCCTGCCGCAATCGGTGCAATACTGGACTGATCGCCAAGTGCGGCGAGATAGCTGGCGTTGTCCTTGCCCAGCAGCTCGGTGGCGGCCTCCGCGACGCTGACGTCCGGCCCCCCGGTACAGAGCCGGTGGAGGATTTCGCGGCCCAGGGTCTGATCCGAGCGTGTGGTGTCAGCGTGGTCGAAAATTCTAGCCATCCATCGATCCAAATACCTCTTTGCATGGTCATGAACCGCCTCAAGCGTCATGGGGTCCTGCTTCAGCAGATCCGGCAGGTCGGCCAGTGTCAGCCCCTGTCGCAGTTCCAGCGCGCAACAGCGCGCGATGGGATAGAGCGCATCGGGGTTCAACTCCGATGCTTGACCGAGCATGAGCTGTAGATCAGTGTTGCGCGGTCCCAGATAGAGGCCGTTGTAATAGGCCGCCTCCAGCCATGTTCTGCCTTCAGCAGATAAGGCGCCCGTCTCGACCAGATGATCGGCAAAAAGCAACTCGCCGACAAAGGCAACGACCTCGCGCCAGAGCGTGGGGGATCTGTCGTAGGCAGGCTGCATCATGTGCAGGCCATGGGTGACCTCGTGAGCGAGCAATATGAGGTGTCGCCATTTCGTCGCTTTGGGTGCACGTATTACGACGTGCCCGTCACGTAGTCGGGTATTTGCCCGATCTAATGCGTCAGGGGTGTGCTGAAATTCGATTACCTTGCCGAGTTGACCTGTACATTCGGCTAATGCGCCGCCTGCCGCAGCGAAATGGGTCAGTAGAAGCGTCCCTGCGTCGCCAAAATCCTGATTCGTATCTTCCCAGGGCGGCGCGTAGGAGATCTCGTAATAGGCGACATCAATTTGCCGGGACAGCTGGTCCAATTGGGTGTGAAACGGCTCAGTCATCCGCATCGATTGCCGGTGGGGGGGCGAAAGGGTCAGGCAGGCTGATTTCATTGCAGAGCTGTGTGATGTCACGGGCCAGATGGTCACCGGAACAGGCCGCATTCTGTCCACCTTCGCGCAAGTAAAGCGCGCGATCCAGCAGGTAACGCAATCGGGAAGCCAAAGGGCCGGGCACCTGCGCAAGCTGTTCCTGCGCCCTTGCGTCTGTCCCGCCGTACCGGGCTGCGGCCCGCGCCAGCGTGGAGCGCGCCGCCTTGAAAAGATAGCTTGCCGTCTGCTTTTCAGCGGGCGGCGCGAGGGCTTCGTAAAGGCTCAGGCCTTCCCACCAGGATGTCGCATCGGGCAGTGCCTTCAAAAGCCAAGACGGTCGTGACCCGCCAGCACCGGGCATGCGCAATTGCGACCATTCATTGGCGTCGCGTGAATGTCCGGTCGGTCCGGTCAGGTCCGGCTCTGTCGGGCGTGCTTGCGATCCCTCAGCGGGCACGTCAAGCAGGTCCAGCATGTCGCATAGCAACGCTTCCCGACCGGGATGACCCTCGGGGCGATCAACGGATGAAAATTCGAAATCCACGTCGCTTTGCCGCGACATCACCGCCTGACCGGCAGAGCCGCGCAAGAGCAGATCGGCCTGCGGCAGAAACGGCAATGCAAAACCAATCGCCGCCGTCAGCTGGATCAGCAGCCGGTCCATAGAGGCCGATCTGTCCACCGCGGCCTGCCAGCCTGTCGCGGCTGAAAGCGCGGCATATTCGGCATGGCATTTGCCGAGTTTTCTGCTGTGATCCCGCGTCAAGCCGTCCAGAATGCACAGCAACAGCGCGCGCTGTTCTGTGCGTCCAAAGCCCTTCCCGAACGATTTGATCCTTGCGGAGAGATCTGCGTTCAAGCGGGCGAAGTCATCTACATTCTCACGACGCAGGCACGCCATCGCAAAGGTCACAAAGACCGAGACGGGCTGCGGCAGATGTTCGTCCAGAAAGTGCCCGACGTCCATCGGGGTCATTTCGCCATCGGGTCGGTTCGCCAGCGGACTTTCCGCCACAATGGTGGCGTCGTCGCTCAACCCCAGCAGCGTGTCCAGATCGCAACAGCCATCCGCCAGCCTTACAAAGCACCTTTCGAAGTCATCGATATCATTGGGCGAGGTGGTCGCAGGGATCGGCGTGGACGCAATGCAGCGGTCAAGCGGACCGTCACTTGGAAAGCGCTGCAGCCAATTCAACCGCCACTTCAGCCGGATGCATCGCCGCACGGTCGCGCAGGGTTCATCGTGGAAAAAAGTATCTTCCAGATCAATGAGATGCAGTTTTTTGCGGGCGCTGTCCAAGATCAGGTTGCGCGGTGCGAACCCCTTCCATTCGACCCCCGTCTTGCGCAATGTTGTGATCATTTCGACCATGAGCTGCGCCAGATCGGGCGTCACCACATCCTTGCCTGCCTGATGCAACGTCGGGCCGAGATCCGGGGCCGTCAGCGCAAGCCGCCCATCCGCAAGCGGCACCACTTCGGGCACGCAAACGCAAAGCTGCCAACCGCCAAGATGCAGACCGTTAAGCCGCGCTGCAGCCTCCCGAGCGTTGTGAAATTCCATCAGCGCTTTGTGAGCGGCACCGGCCTTCGCAACTCGGGTCACACCATCGTATTGGAAGTGTCGAAACCGGTCGTCCGTGCCGAAGACATCCGTGTCCCGCACGCACTGAAAATGCGCGCCCTTTGCCTCGAAGGCGGCGATTACATGATGCGCGAGATGGGAGTTTTGCGCAGCGGAGACTGCATTGGCAAAAATGTAATCCCTATGAAACACGGTGAGACGCTAGCTCCGACAGAATTGACCAGCGGACTATGGCCCGCGCCCCAGAACGGATCAAGCTGACCGATCCGCGTTCAGCGGTCATCCGCTTCCGGGTGGTGATCGCAGCATGCAACCGCTAATTTTGTTAGGCCTTGCGTCTGCAGGACGTTCCTCATAATTGGAGGCGATATCAACATGGACGATGACCTCAGCATGACCTCCCTTCTGCGCCGTATTGATGCAATCTGCCGCGACGCGTTTGGCGCCGCCGGGTATGATCCGGCCTCCGGTGAGGTGCGCCTGTCCGACCGGCCCGACCTTGCCGACTTCCAATGCAGCGGTCTGTTGCGTGTCGCCAAGCAGCACAAACTGAACCCGCAAATCGCGGCGGATGCAGTCATGGGGCATCTGGCGGACAACGACCTTTTTTCGGTCGAATTTGCACGACCGGGGTTTCTGAATTTCACCGTGTCTGATGCATCTCTCATCGCGCAGGTGGCGCGGGCGCTTGACGATCCGGAAGCCTTCTTGCGGCGCAATGACGATCCGCAGCGGTTTTTGCTCGATTATGGCGGGCCAAACCTGGCCAAGGAAATGCACGTGGGGCATCTGCGGTCATGCATTGTGGGGCAAGCACTAAAGACGGTGCTGTCTTTTGCCGGTCACCACACGATCAGCGATGTGCATCTTGGCGATTGGGGCCTGCAGATGGGTCAGTTGATCAGCCAGATTGCCGACGAACGCCCGCAGTTGTTGCAGGGGGAGGGCACCCTCGCCATGGCCGATCTGCAGGAGTGGTATCCGCGCGCCTCCGCCCGTTCGAAAGACGACACGGCCTTTCGTGAGCGTGCCAGATCCGCGACCGCCATGTTGCAGGCGGGCAAACCGGAATACGTCGCCCTGTGGCAGAAGGTTGTTGAGACCAGCAATGCATGCCTGCAGCGCGATTATGGCCGGTTGGGCGTTTCCTTCGACCAGTGGTATGGCGAAAGCCGGTATCAGGCAGCGCTGGACGGGTTGGTGGCGCGGCTGGTCGAAGAGGGCAAGGCCGAGCCGAGCGATGGTGCGATTGTGGTTCACCTGCCGGAGGCAGAGAAGCTGCCGCCGCTCATCCTGCGCAACAGCAACGGTGGATACGGCTACGGCGCGACGGATCTCGCGACCATCGAGGACCGGATCGAACAGGATCACCCGGACATTATCCTCTATGTCGTCGATGCCCGTCAGAAGATGCATTTCCGCCAGGTTTTCGGCGCCGCAGACCAATGCGGTATCCTGGGTGACACACGGGCGGAACACATTCCTTTCGGGACAGTGAACGGCACCGATGGGAAGCCCTTCAAAACCCGCGCCGGCGGTGTCATGCGGCTGCACGATCTGCTGGAAACGATGAACAGGGCCGCGCGAGACCGGTTGGAGGCGGCCGGTTCGGTCCCGACCGAAGATCATGCCGCGGTTGCTGAAGACATCGCCGTGGCTGCCATCAAATTCGGCGAGCTGTCCCATGACCGTGAAAGCAATTACGTCTTCGACATCGACCAGTTCCTGCAATTCGAGGGCAAAACCGGCCCCTACATACAATATTCCTGTGTGCGGGTCAGAACCCTGCTGGAAAACGCGGCCAAGGACGGATTGCAACCCGGCGCGCCAACCACAATGGGCACTGGCGGGCGCGAACTTGTCTTGTGCCTTGATGAATTTGCGGCCCAGCTCAACCGCACGATTGAGGCGCGCAAACCGAGCTTTCTCGCCAATCACGTCTACAAACTGGCCAATCGCACCAACAGCTTTTATCAGGCCAACCGCGTGCTGTCGGAAGGCGTCGCACCCGCTGCGGCGGCCTCGCATCTGGCGCTGTTGCGGGTGGCGATGCAGCAGATCGAACTGTGCCTGCGGCTGCTCGGCATTAATGTGCCGAAAGCGATGTAGCGCTCATGAGATATTCAATCCTGGCGTGAATCTGCTACCGCTTCATAGCGGCGGCGCGTTTCGTTGACAGGTCTCCATTCCGAATGCTCGACTTCACGGGTGCCGCGCTTAATTCTTTGGGCGGCACGCTACACCTGTACCTATCAATATGGAGAGAGTGCATGAAGAAGACTTCAGAACTTAAAACTCTGCTGAAGGAAATGGAGTACCACAAAACCAGTGTCGTCCATGGTGGCGGCGGTGGCGGTGGCGGCGGCGGTGGAGGTGGCGGCTATAGCCCAACCAATCCCGTTGGCGGCGAAGACGTGGCCTGATTTCGATAGGCTGTCGAAAACCTGAAGCACACGCTTTGGGTTTGAAATCAAGAAGGGCCATTCTTCCGTCCTTCTTGGTTTTTAATCAATGAGTTAATTCACCCTCCGAAGGGGTCGATATATGAGTGTCCTGACGCATATTGATGATGCGGCTGCCGCAGATTTGCGGGATGTCGAAACTGATTTCGGGCCGATTCTCAATTTCAGAAACCATGTCTTCGAAGAGGAAATGTCGCTCTTGAAGGGCGCGCGGTTCATCTGGACAGCAGATGATATTTGCCCTGATCAAGTGCCACTCAACCAGCTGGCAGTCATTTCCAAGGGCATGCTGGCGCGCAACACGGTCTGTAAACCAACGGTTTCTCAGGCCAGGCGCCATGTGCTGCGACCGACCGATTACGGGCGCGCGGCGATCGTCAATATCGACTGTGCAAGCCCACCAGAAGCATGGAATTTTCACAACCATAGGGTGATCGACATCAAGGGTGTCGGTGTCCTTCCGGACAGGCGCGCCAGCCGTGCGCGGCATGCTTCCGGGGTGCTGCGCCTGGACGAGGCCGTGTTGGAAGTGCTGGTGTCTGAGTATCTGCACCGGGTCGCGCAGAGGCATGATCTGGGCTTTGCGCCTAATCGGCCTTTGGCGGTTCTGGATGCCGGTTTCAAGACCCGAAGTCTGGCGGAGCTGCGCGGCAAGCCGATGACGACTGCCACGCTGTTGGCGCGCCCTCTGTGCAAACGCCCCAAACAGGATCTGCCCTTCATCGAGGACACCGACCATGTGGCCGAACTTCTGCAGGTCGAGCTGTCATTGATCGGCGTTGGTCTCACGACCATGAGCTATATGTCTTATGCGCTCGAACGCGTTACCCCTGACGCCATCATCACGCGTGTGATGGGCAAACCGCGCCTGCGGCGCCGCGACGAAGTGCCGAACTTCGCCTTTCTTGAAAAGCTGCTGGACGGTCGGAAGAGACGGTTGTTCCGATATCCCAATGTCCAGACCGGACGCGCGCGCGACACTGATGCGGTCATGCTGATAGATCTGGGTGGCATTGATCTGGCGATTGAAGATGACATGCAATGGCTGCTGCGCGCCCATCATTGCGAATTCCAGATTGCCACGCTGAACCAGGACGTTCTGCGCAATGCGCTTGCAGCCAGCGCACCAGCGCGTGCCGCATTGACGGCAGTCACCCGTGAGATGGCGGACCAGCACCGGACAGACCTGCGCCGATTAGGCTGCCGCTTTGCACCAAACTGGGGCGGAGAGCTGGAGTTGATCTCTGCCGGGATCGCTTATCGGTATGACACGACCGGAGGCTCCATCGGGGCCGTGATCGAGACCACCGCGGAACGCATGGCGCAGGCCGTTGGGCCGCATCTTTCTTGAGAAGACAGAAATTCCGACAGAGCGCAGGTCGCCCGGCCCGCCTCTCACAAAAAAGACAACTGACCAGATCTGGGAGAGACATAAGTGAAAGACGCAAATGATATTCCCGTCCTTGGCCATCACCTGCAAAGCGGCCATTGGTTCGACACCCTCAGCGGCACCATCATGCGCGATGCCCTTATCCGGGACGATCTGCCAGACCCACCGGAATCCTTGCCCTATAAGGAGACCTTTCCGCAGTTGCAGCTGTCACTGACCTATGCCTGCAACATGGAGTGCAGCTACTGCTCTTTCAGGGCGCGGATGAATGCCGATGGCCGTCCGCTGAACATGAAGAAAAGCACGGCACTTGATGCTGTCGACTTCTTCGTCGAGGAAATCGCGGGGAAGACCCGACACGCCCGGATCGATTTCGGTCTGACCGGCGAGACTTTTCTGCGTCACAAGATGCACGCGGACCTGAGGGAGAAAATTCGCGCGCGCACCGCGCCTCTGCCCCTGCGGTCGGTCAGCGTGGGTCCCAACACCACCAATGGCACCCTGTCGGATGATATCGGCCTGGAGGCGGCAATGGGCCCGCCGCAGGACATCAGCTGCGATGGTCCGCGTGAGGTACATGACGCGGTACGCCCATATGTGGACGGTCGGGGCACCTATGATGAACTGGTGCCGCTCATCGACAAGGTGCTGGCACGGCATCCCGATATCGGCGCAACGGCGGTGATCACCCACCGCTGTACCGATATCACGCTGGTTTTCCGACACCTCTATGAGGAGCTTGGCTTTCGGTCGATTTACATCAAACCGGTCAATCTGCCGCCTGACGATCCGGACGGGCTAAACCCTGAGACCGTCGATGATTTTTGCCGGGGATACACGGATTTCGTTGACTTTCTGCTGGCCGCTCCGACGGAGGACAGATTGCGCTACCTCGCCGCGCTCAATGGCGAGGACTTCTTCATGCGCTTCTTCCTGCGCGTCGTGAAGCGGACGCGTAACATCTATCGCTGTGGCGCGGGCAAGAGCGGTGCCTATGTCGACACCGACGGCAATCTCTTTCCCTGCGCGCATTTCATCGGAAAGAAAGGCCATGAGATCGGCACCGTCCAAGATGGGTTTGATGAAGAGAAAAGAGATGCCTACCGCGCACTGACGGTCGATTCCCGCGAGCCCTGCCGGTCGTGCTGGGCGAAATATGTCTGCGGCGGCGGATGTTATTATCAGGCCGTTCTGGCCAATGGCGCGATTGACGCCCCCGACGCGGCAAAATGCCAGCTGATCCGCCATCTGGTGAGCGAGGCCCTGCGGCTTTACGAGCATCTGGCCATCAAGGCGCCGGATACGCTGGCGGCGCTGGATATCCCCTTTCACCTGCCGGTCGAACGGCTGTCCGTTTCCGAGCATGATCCCTACCATCCCGCTGCGCGACTGCGTCCCGGTACAGGCGAGACAAACCTGATGACACGCCACCACCTGCGCGGCGCGCTCGCAGGTCAGGATGAAGCGCTGAACCTGCGGTTTGCTCAGAAAGACGGCCGGTTGAACCTGCAATTCGACGCTGCAGGAGCAGGGCAACTGGATCAGATCGAGATTTGGCTGGTCGATCTGACGAATGATCCTGTGCTGATGGCTGATCTGCCCGCTTTCTCCCGCGATGTTTTCGGCCGTAGACTGTTCTGGTCGGGGGGGGATCAGTTTCGGCTGACGATACCGCCAATGGACGGGGCGTTCCGCGCCGTTCCCTATGCTGAACCGACCGAGATACCGGTGGCGGCGGAGAGCGCCAGGCCACTGGGACCTTGGGCGGTATCGCTTGATTTGCCCGCCTTGTTGGATGGGGCAGAGGGTGCGATCGGTCTGAACATGACAGTTCATTTGAAGGATGGCCGCACGGTGGACCTCATTCGTGCAGAACCCTTCGCGGTACTGGACGGGCTGCGGGACGGACCCCTGGCGCTGGAGGCTCCCCTTTGGCGATTGCCGCAGGATCGTGAAACGTTGAATGCCAGCCCCTATGTGGACATGGTTTCGCTCACGGAATGGCGCGGCCTGCAGCAAAACGTTTGTTAGGGCGTGGGATGCGTATCCTGATCGTCTCACATCGATTTCCACGCCATTCCATTGGGGGGACGGAGATACTCGCCAATGACACGGCCTTCGCATTGCAGCATCGGGGGCACCAGGTCGTGTGGCTTGCAGCAGGCCCCGATGCCACCTGCGCCCCGTCGCGGCGCCACCGCCCCGATGGGATCGAGGAATGGGAAATACCGGCTGAAAACACGCCCGGCTACCCCTTGGACTGGCGCCGGATGGAGGCCGTGCAAAAGGACCGTGCCGCGCGTTGTCTGCAACGATTTGGCGACGGTCGCAGCTTTGACGCGGTGCATCTGTTTCACTTCGCGCGGATCGGGCTGCGGTTTCTGGAGCTGGAGGCATTGGCGCAGGTGCCGCTGTTTGTAACGCTGACGGATTACACCGCAGTCTGTCCGGACTATCAGCTGCGCAATCAGGTGACGGGCGAGATCTGCAGCGGCGATGTCGCGCCACAGACCTGCCTCGCCTGCCTCGGGTCCAATGACAAAACCACCGCCGCAGAACGCCAGATTGTCGACTGGCGTCAGCGCAATATCGGGGTCCTGTCAAAGAGACCTGCGGGCATCTACGTGCAGACACCGCATCAAAGGCGGGTTCTGGAGGGGTTTTCCGTTCCGGCCTGCGCATTTCGGCAGGACCGCGCCGCGTATCGTGTCGAACCGGATTGGCATAACGACGGCCCACGCCCGGATGGTAGCTATACCTTTGGCTACATCGGGCGGGCTTCCGAAGAGAAAGGTATTGGCGTTGCGCAGGCCGCATTCCGGGCGCTTTTCGAGACAGATACGAGGTCTCGTTTGCGGCTGATCACAGATCGCGATGCCCCGGACACCGCCGACAAGGAGCGTGCAGGGATCGACTGGCGAGGGCCGGTGCCGCATGACCAGATCGGGCGAGAGTTGCGCGGGATGGATTGCCTGCTGATCCCCAGTCTCTGGCTCGAAAATCACCCCACCATCCTGACCTATGCGTTGGAAGCCGGGCTTCAGGTCATTTGTTCCGAGGTGGCCTCGCTCACGCATCTGCGGGGCCTCGCAAACCTGCATTTTGCGGCACCTGGTGATGTGGCCGCGTGGCGCGATTGCATGACCCGGGTCCGCGATCAGCATCCGCAGCGCCGCGCCACGCCGTCCGGGCTGCCCGCTTTCAAGACCCTCATCACCGACATCGAAACCGCTTACCGGAAGGCATCAATATGAACCAGATCAAGCCAGTCGCTCATCCGCGTGATTTCATCGTCCCCAACGAGCTGGACCGCTATGGCATTACACCGGGTCGGGCGAACGATCTGACGTATCTGCAGGTGGAACTGACCGACAAGTGCAACCTGACCTGCGCCAGTTGCCCCCGGGCCGTTACTCCGTCCAGCCGGGATATTCTGAGCGTGGCCCAGTTTCAGGACATCCTGACCTCCACCCCGAGCATCCGGCAGGTCTCCTTCGTCGGTAGCGGCGAGGCCTTCATGCTGAAAAATTTCGCAGACTATGTCGCAACCTGCACGACACGGGACATTTTTTCGTCAGTCAACACAAATGGCGTGCTAATCCAGCACCGTTTGCGGGAGGCTGTGGACGCGGGTCTGGGCAAGGTGGCGATCAGCGTCGATGCAGCGGACGAGTTGTTGATGCAGATCCGCTCCGGCCTGACGCGGGAAAAGCTGGAGGAGGCGATGCGGCTTGCCGCACAGATCGTCGAAGGCACGCCCACGCGCCTCTCCGCTGCGGTGACCCTGGGCAAGGGCAATCTGCATCAGTTCGCGCAGACCATGCAGTTCATCGCGGAAACCTCGATCAGGGAGGTGACGGTAGAAAGCATGCATCATTGGGCAGATGACAAATCTCTGAACGATCAGTCCCTGTTCCACGGTGATCCTGAAAAGACCATTGCGCTGATCGAGGATGGTCTGACCGTGGCTCAACACCTTGGGCTCGATGTTGAAATCTTCGACTACACCAGAATTGGCGATCCGAAAATGCAGCTGCCCATGCATTGCGCCTGGCCGTGGGATGCGACCTTTGTCACCTGTAAAGGGGAGGTGACCCCCTGTTGCATCAACCTCGAAGCTTCCGACAGCAACCGGCTGGGGCGGTTGTCTGACGCATCTCTGCCTGAAATCTGGCAGGGCGAGACCTATCAGCGGTTCAGGCGGGACAGCTTCGAAGGCCGCGACTGGTCTTTCTGCTCCGACTGCGTTTACCGGATGGAGTTCGGAGTGCCGTTCCATGAATGATCTGGATCAAGCGGTACTCTACGGCACGCCCACCGAGAGCCAGGAGGCGTTTCTGACCCGCGCGCTGGAACTGGGCATGGCCTTCATTGAGGGCAGCGCGCGCGGCGGCAAGGTGCTTGAATATCAGAGCGAAGACGTGATGCGCCAATATCTTGCACAGCCCTTGCCCCGACAGGGGATGTCGCTGGATGGGCTGATGGCAGAACTGGAAACCAACGTGGTGCGGACGTCGGTCGCCCAAAGCGATCTGCGGTATCTGGCCTTTCCCGATACCGGTAATGCGGTTGCAGGCCTTGGCGCCGATATCCTCTGCACTTTCTTGAATCAGAACCTCATCGCCTATGACCGCAGCGCGCCCTCGGGCATGTTCATCGAAATGGAACTGATCCAGTGGCTGCGTGAGCTGGTCGGGTTTTCCCACCTCCCCATCGATACGCCGAACCTGACCCTGGCTGATGTGGGCGGGCTCTGGACCTCTGGTGGCAACATGTCGAACCATGTCGCCGTGCTTGTGGCGCTGCACGCGAAATTTCCGCAGATCAAGCAGCATGGCTTGCGCAGCCTGCGTAAAAAGCCGGTGATCATTCTGGCCAAGGGGATCGAGCATTTCTCGTTTTCCAGTGCGGCCCTGTCTTTGGGGTTGGGACAGGACAGTCTGGTCTGGACGCAAGCCAATAGCGATTACACCACCGACCCCGACGCCCTGCAGCAGACCATTGCCGAGCTTGACGACGACTGCGAACCCTTCATGGTCGTCAGCGTCGCGGGAAACTGCCGGACGACCGGCCTGGACGACATTAGTGCGATGCGGCGGATCTGCGATGACAATGATCTGTGGCTGCATGTGGATGCCTGTCACGGCGGAAATCTGTTGTTTTCTGACAAGATGCGCGCCCGGCTCAGCGGGATCGAGCATGCGCAATCGGTATCGCTCGATCCACACAAGGGGCTGTTTGTCGGATACCCCTGCAGCTATGTCTTGTTCAAGGACCCCGCCGCGCTGGAGTTCATTTGCCGCTATCCGGACAAGTTTCGCGATCCGTCCTGTCTGGATCTGGGACTGATCATGCCCTTCTATGGCTCGCGCGGCTTTCATTCCCTGAAACTCTGGGCGCTGATCAAACATCTGGGAGTAGAGGGTATCGGCGCGCTTGTCGAAAGGCGGCAGGCGCTGAACGACCGGTTGGTGCGGCGCCTTAACAAATGCGGCTGGTTTCAATTGCTCAATGACGGCAGTTTTTACCGGACGGCTTTCGTTTTTTACCCGCAGGATGTGCGGCGGTGCGTGGAAGCGGAGGGCATGCATGTGACCGCCGCCGACCCAATCCGGGCGTTGATCAACAAATACACCCAGATCGTCTCAGACCAGCTTTACCAGAGCGGAGAGGTTGTCTTTGATGCCTTTTCGCTGGGGGATCTGGACAATCGTCTGAACCTGGGCACGGCGGATAAATACGTGGCGATGGCCATGGCGGTTGGTCATCCTTCGATCCCCGTGACCAAGGAGAATGCCATCTTTGACACCATTGACCGGATTGTTGCGCCGGTTGCTCGCGACATGGTGCAGGAGCTTTTCCGGTTGGCACCGCGTGAGGCCTGCAACGCGCCTGTTTCATCGAAAGGACCTGCGGGATGGTAGTGCAAACCTGGCCTGAATTTACGATCAACTTCATCTGTCATGATGAGATCGAGATCCTGTGCAAAACGCTGCCGCACAATCTGGCGCAGCTCTGTGCGGGAACAAAACGCGGTTATGACGTCATCCTGACCGTTGACGGTGTCGAGGCGGCGCCGCGCGACGCGTTCCTGCAGCTGGCAGAGGCGCATGGCGTCGACGAGGTCAGGCTCCGGAAGCGGCAGTCCAATTGCGCTTCAGGCGATGGGGCGAACAACGGTCATCTGCACGCTTTCAGCGACAAAACCCGGTATCTTTTGACCATAGAGGCCGATATCGCCTTTTTCCGAACCGATCCTGATTTCGACCCGCTTGACGCCTTTGTGCAGTTTTTCGAGCGCCACCCCAAGCGCCCGTTGATCCACCAGATGGACGATCATGACTGCTGGGTCTGGAAGCTTGAAAAAGCGGCAAAGGATGTGGAGGCCGGGGTCTGGTCGGTCAACCGGGTCGCGTCGCATTTCCTTGTCTATGACACCCTTGGTGCGCGGCAGGTAAAGGGATTTCCCGATCTTGGTGTCTATCATGATAGCCAGACCGCCTGGTTCAACTTCGAAGACGAGTTGTCACAGCTCTTTGCTGAACCGGCGGGGCCGGGGATTGCCTTCCCGACAGACTGGCCCATGCGGGTCTATCATTGCGACCGAAAGCTGCAGGAAGGCAGCGCACATTACTGCAAATCAGCTGACGTAAAGCTCCAGGTTTTTGAGCAGCGCGTCAAAGAGGTGGCCGCCCTGACCCGGCGACCGGCGGCGGAATGAGCCCCCGGATTCCCCCGACGCTCCGGGGGGGTGAGGGTGTTGCCCGATCCCGGGAGGCACGTTGAGATGCGGGTTCTGCTGATCGGCGGCGCGGGCTTTGTCGGATCCCACGTGACCGACAGGTTCCGTGCGGCGGACCATGATGTCGTTGTTCTGGCGCGGTCTCCAAACCGGTTCAACCCCTCACATGATGATGTGACCTATCACTCCGGGGATATGGCAGATGTCGAGACCTGTGATCAGGCGTTGAGCGGCGTTTCATGTGTGATCCATATGGCCGGTTCGACGGTGCCGGGAACCTCGGATCAGGACCCGGAGGCCGACATTCGGAACAACCTGTTGTCGCTGTTCCCGCTGCTGAAACGGATGAGACATCACCATGTGAGGAAGATGGTATATCTGTCCTCGGGCGGGGCGATCTATCAAGACAAACGCGGTGGGCCGAGCAGCGAGGCGGACCCGCTGGGCCCCCTGACATCCTACGGTGTAGTCAAGCTCGCGGTGGAAAACTATTTGCAGATCGAGGCCCGGCGCCATGGGCTGAATACTGTGATCCTGCGCCCATCTAACCTATATGGGCCGCGTCAGGGGCGGGTGGGCGTGCAAGGCCTTATCGGCACGCTGCTTTGGCGCGTTGCCCATAATCAACCGATCGAAATCTGGGGTGATGGCGAGATCCGCAGAGATTATCTCCATGTGCGCGACATCGCGGAGCTCTGCCTCCGGACTGTGGAGGCACAGGAAACCGGTATCTTCAATGCAGGAAGCGGCCTGTCGCATAGCGTGTCGGACATCATTGCAAAGGTGCGCCGTATTTCCGGGCGGAATTTCGATGTGATCCGCAAGCCCGCGCGCGCGGCGGATATCAAAACCAACGTGCTCTGTTGCGCCGCTGCCCGGGAGGTCTTTCACTGGACACCGGCGATTGACCTGGACGAAGGCATCGCGGACACGTGGAACTGGGTTCTTGGCAACAGCCGCGCAGCGCTGATCTGACACCCTTTGTGCGGGGTGAGGACCATGTTTTGCGACACCGATGCACTTGGCGATGCGGACCGCGCCGACCGTATCCGCGCTGTCGTGCTATGCAATCCCCAGCGCCTGGCTCACTTCCGACAGGATTTTTCGGCCCGCGGCGATCTCCCTGTCACGCGCTTCATCCTGATAAGACCGCAGTTCGTGTAGGCAAAGCGAAAGCGCGCGCAGGTATTCGCATAGCGCATGAAGTTCCATATCTTCCAGACATTGCCTTACGACGCCATCCCATGCAGCCAATAGCGCTGACAGCCTTTCCAGATCTCTACCGTGACCTACCTCAACAGCGTCGGCTATGTCATCAGGCGCTCGGCCGCACAGGTGATCGAGACGGGCCAAAAACGCATCCGCCGCCGCCACGGTCTCGGGCGAGGCGTCAAGGTCGATAGGCTGGCCTGGAGGCCGGGACAGCAGCAGCCATCGCAACTGCCGTGACGTGAAGCGTGACCTTATGCGGTCTGCTTTTTCCGGTGTCAGGTGTTCCGATACCGGATCCATCACATGGATCTTTGCCAGATCAATCTTCTCCTGACCGAATGCCCGGATACAGGCGAGAATGCGGTCGACATATGCAGCGTAGTCCGCCCGGAAAATGGTTACCAGCCCGTTGAAGCCGCGGTCCACTTTGTTCTTATGATAAAGCACGTCGCTCATGAAATACGTCCATGTCCCCATGGCCGTCGTGAGCGGACGGTCCTCCGTGTCGCCAAAACGGCGCGTGGCAAAAAGCGTCCGCGGTGGCTGTGTCGGTTCGGCCCCCGGGGCGTTCTCGACGGTGTAGGCGAGGCCGCGGTCCAGAAGCTGACGCAGCATGTCGGCGGGGCGCGGTGGGACCATCACCTGGCTTTCGTGGGTGAACACGTCGATTGTGATGCCGAAGTCGTGAAATTGTTTGCGGATGCTGGCCAGAGAAAAATCAACGGTGATCGCGCGGAGTTTGGGCAGCCAGACAGCTTCGGGCAGCTGGTCAAAATCTCCGCTGTGCTGGTCCTGAATGTGCCGGATCAATTCGGATGTGAACCTGGAAACCTCGACATGGGAAAGGTCCTCGCCGCCTGCCTTTTGAGCACACAGAAGCGCATAGACAGAACGGGCGAAGGCGTCTGCCTGTAGCCCTGAATCGTTGACGTAGAATTCCCGGGTTACCGACCAGCCGCAGCGCGCAAGAATGTTGGACAGCGCATCACCCGTGATCGCCGCGACGATATCCTGAAAATCCAAATCCCGATTGGGATCGGCTGAAACGAATTCGACATTTGCGAGGGCTTTCCCGGTCGCGACTTGCGGCCAGATCTCTGTGCGTTCGGTCAGGTCGATCATCCGATGGTTTTCGATCGGAGCTTTTGCGGTGATCCTGCGCCGCCGCACCGCACCCTGCGTCGATTGAAATGGATCGGGTTGATCATGAACGCTCCAAAGTCATCCTGTCGCTGGTGTTTTGCCACATCACAGCATTTGCGGAGGGCAATACCAGACCCGAAAACCTCATACAACATAGCGCGGCATGCGCGGCTGAGAACATTTCGTGATGCTTACTCCAAAGAAGACTACGACTGCAAAAAATGCAATCCGAAGGCGATATGATTGGTCTTTCTGGCAAAGAGACAATTCAAAGTGTCGGTACAGACCCAAATTCACCGACTTTTCCGGAAGGATACTGCGGTAAGCCTCTGAGCGCATCTTGGGTTCGGTGAGCGGGCCACACCCCGGTAGTTTGGGTCATTGGCGCCGTGTCCTACACGCCAACTCTTTTGACTTGCTTTGCCTGCGGGCCCGGTCGATAGGGTGATATGTTCAAGAACCGGGCCATTGTTTTCATTCTCATAACGCTGATGATCGATGCCATCGGAATCGGCATCGTGTTCCCCATCATGCCGGATTTGATGGACCGCGTGGGCGCGGGTGACACCGGGCAGGGCGCATTCTGGGGTGGGCTGCTCATGGCAGCCTACGCAGGAGCCCTGTTTTTGTGCGGCCCTATTGTCGGAAGCATTTCGGATGCGGTTGGACGCAGGCCAATACTGATTGCGGCGCTCGTCATGCTGGCATTGGATTATGTGGTCATGGCTTTGGCGGACAGTTTCTGGCTGCTCCTGCTCGGAAGGACACTCGCCGGTCTTGCAGGAGCGACCTACATTACCGCGACGGCCTATATTGCTGACATATCCTCCCCGCAAGAAAAAGCCGCGAATTTTGGTCTCATAGGGGCAGCATTCGGGATTGGCTTTGTCCTGGGCCCCGCCGTGGGCGGCATCGCGGCTGAAATAAGCATTGCGGCGCCCTTCTGGATTGCCGCGATCTTGTCGGCGGGCAACGCTCTGTTTGGATATTTCGTGCTGCCCGAGAGCCTGCCTCCGGACAAACGTCGCCCGTTTGGCAAGCGTGACCTCAACCCGTTCAAATCGATCTTGGATGCTTTCCGATTGCCGGGTCTTGCCGTGCCACTGCTGTGCATTTTCATCTTCGAATTTGCCAATATGGTTTACCCAACGCTCTGGGCTTTCTGGACCCGTGAAGTGTTCGATTGGCCGACCCTTTACATCGGGCTGTCGCTGGCAGCTTACGGTGTGTTGTTGGCATTGGTGCAAGGAGGGCTGATGCCGATCCTTATCACGTGGATCGGAGATTATCGTACGCTCATGCTGGGGATGATATCGGCGCTGATTGGTATGATCGGGTTCGGCTTTACGGGGTCGATTGCGGCTCTGGTTGTCTTCCTGATGCTTGCGGCGCTCTCTGATCTTGTGCCTGCGCTGATTACAGCTATGGCGTCAAACCAGGCGGATGAAGACCGGCAAGGCGTTGTACAGGGCGTCATTGCGTCGCTGTCATCCGTTGCCGCAATCTTGTCGCCTCTGGTAATGACCTGGCTGTTTCAGAAATCCGTCGATGTGGAGGGTATCTATTTACCGGGCGCGCCTTTTCTTTTTGCGGCCTTTCTTGTTTTCGCGATGATCCCTTTGGTGATCCGCCTGCGTGGGCATGCCGCCGTCTAGGATCGATTTGGCGAAACAACCTGTCCACTGGCTGAAGCTTCGGAACTAACGATGCCGGAGCTGCCATCAACATTTGGGTGTAGATTGCGGCTGTGTCGCAACCACTTTTGTGTATCAGGGGGCCGTCAGTATGGTTGTGTGTCCGGCCTGTTTGCGCCGTCGCAAATTGCATCTGGCTTTGATGGACGCCCCAATCAAATCTCAGTCGCCCTGGTGAAATCCTTTGGCAGCATAGAACAGGCTTCATTCAATAGGCCTCGGATCATGTTCGCAATCTGTATGGCCTGCCGAACCCTTAGAACAAACCATGTTAGCTATTCGTCTTTGTCCATTCTAAAGATAATCTCCGGGCTGTTTGCCTGAAAGGCAGCACCCGTCCAGTCTCCGCAAACCGAACCAATGCAAAGTCCGCCTGCGCGTCCGAGGTCTTCAATGCGATCCAGCGTCAGAAAGCGAAGGGTGCTCAACGACGACAGAGGATGATCTTTGTCGCTGAACTCATATGTCTCTTTGAACGAGACGTATTCGCCATCGACGTTCAAGACTTCCTGTACGACCTTTAAAGATCGACCCTCGCCGAGCGCCATCGGAGGTCTTGCTTTCTTAGGTGTCCAGCGGGTCCAGGCCTTGGCGGCGGGATTGCGTGTTTCAAACCAAAACGATGCTCCGGCGTTGATGCGCGCGGCCACCGCCTGGAAGAGCGCAATGATATCATCATCTTCCAAGAGGCATTGAAATGCATGCCCTGTCATGATGCTAACATCGAAGCGCGGTTCGGGCGCTAAATCCGAAACATATCCCGTGACCCATCTCACGTGCTGCGCCGCATCTTTCGCGCGCGCTGCGGCAATCATTTGTGGCGCTGGATCAACGGCCGTCACGGAATACCCACGTTTCGACAGCTCAAGAGCAAATGTTCCAGTGCCACATCCAATGTCGAGAACAGTGCAAGGCTGACTTGGAAATTGGCTGAGATAGAAATCAAAGTCATCGCGTGAAGCATTCAATGCATCGTAGACTTCTACAAGCGCACGATTTTCGTAGAGCTGGTCCATGCGTCCTTATGCAACTGATCTTGAGCAGGGGCAAACAGCGTTTCGGCAGGGTTGCCTGACAAGAAAACACCACGGCTGATATGCGACGCGACGTCCAACCTCTTATCGTGAACCTACCAACTGTGAACTGCGCTGCTATAAACCAAAAAGTCGCGCGCAAGACCTGCGAAATGCCGGAAAGCCAGATTAATTTCTTCTTTCAACATCCGGCACTGAAAGTCCAACTCAGGTTAAAGCATCAGTTCTCTCGGAGCTGACGTCCGCCTTGGGTTTTTCCCGTTTCGCTCGGCGTGCCCGCGGGGTTCGCCCGCCGAGCGCATCACGCAGGTCATGAGCAAGATCGGCAAGCGTTGCGGCTTTCTCGGCCCCAATCGCCTGTTGCACAATACCGTCAACCGCATGCCAGGCTGCGCGCACGTCCTTGAGAAGCCGGATTCCGCTGTCTGACAGTCGCAGGATGTTGCTGCGTCGTTCGTTGGGATCCTGGCGCCGCTCGATGACCCCAGCAGCCAAGAGGCGCATTGTCATCGTGCTCATGCTGGCGGCTGTGATGTTGCACTCTTCCGCCAATTCGACCTGCGACGATGGCCCCATGCGGTCGAGCGCGTCGAGAACGCGGGCCTGGCCGGGGCCGAGACCCAGAGGGCGCAGTTCGCGGCGTACCGTGTCTTCGACCAAAGCGGCGGAATGCAGCAGGAAATGGAGATTGGCTTCTTTGCGGGACATAGAAATATTAGTAAGCTAACTTAGAATCGCAGGCAAGCACAAAGCAGAAACATGATGATATTCGAGGTATTCCCGAGGTTTGGCACACAAAACCTGGCTAAATACGGTCTCTTTCTCGCGTTGGTTTGCCTGTCTTCGACCGCCATTCCGGAAGACAGCGATGCGCGTTTGGAAAAAATTGCGCAGGTCTTTGCCGACGCCACAATCGTATCCGGCCCGACGCGTGTTGAGTGCACGCTAAGTGGTGGGACAGAAACGACCTGTTTCTCCATTACCGTTTCAGATGACCCCAAGACATATACTCCGGGCCCGTGGTGCCCCCGCAGCATAGAGGATGCTGCTGACGCGGGCGGTATCTGGTTGCACGACGGCAAAGTTCACGATGTCGATGGCAGCTTCATCGAAGGCCTGGCCGAATTCTACGGCGATACCAAGTGGCAGCTCTTCGACCCTGAGACGGGGGCGGTCCGTTTCACCGGTACGCTCGCGGCCTGCGAAGCAGCGGCGCGCCCGGATGTCGATCCGGATTATCAGAACCATTGTGTCGAATGCCTGCCGGAATACGTGCCAGATGAGGCCACGACCACCTATGTCATACCGCTTGAGCCCGGGGCACCCGAGGGTGCGTTTCCGACGCGGATGTCTGGATCGGGCGTTGCCTATAACGGCGTGCGCTTGGATGGCCCGGCGCCTTTGGACGCGATCCTAAGTGCCTACACGCTCGCCCCATTCGATGATTGTGGCGGCCACGTGAACCTGCACGTTGGGTATCACTACCACGCCGTCACCGATTGTCTGAACGATGGTCCCGAAGCGAGCCTACCGGCGCATGGCGCCCAGGTCGGGATCGCGATGGATGGCCATCCGATCCTCACGCATCTGATGGCCGATGGGTCGGAGCCAGCTGACTTGGACCGCTGCAATGGTCATGTCGGTGAGGACGGCACTTATCACTACCATGCGGGCGCGGCCGGATCGAATGCCATTCTGGGATGCCTGCGGTCGGAAGCGGGCTGCACTCTGAACGATCCTGATGCCATCTGCGACGCCACCGCGCGCCGCCCGCGTCCCTAGCAGAGGCAACCCGCGCATATGCAATACGATCTCATCTCCCGCCCGAACCACTGGATCATCGCGATCAGCATGATTGGAACGCTGCTCTTTGGTCTCTACCACGCATATGGCGGGCTGAAGCGTGAGGCGTGGGGCCCGCTGATCGGCATCCATCGGTCGGTCGGCATTCTGGTTCTGATCTATGGTGCCTGGCGGGTCGCTTGGCGCATGATTTCGGGGCGATCACCGCCTTGAGACGGGGCACTGCCGAACATCTTGGCGGCGTCGGTCGGACAGTGAATAATCGATCTGGGGCCAGCGTGTATCCTCAAAAACGCTAGTGATCCCGCCACAGCTTAACCAAAACGAGACAAACCATTAATCCAGCAACGACAACCAGATATCAGGGAGAACTGCGATGAACCGCATGACAGCTAAAGATTTCGACCAAGAACTCTTGGATCTTTACGATTTTTACGCCCATGGAAAAATCACCAAGCGCGAGTTTCTGGACCGCGCAGGCAAGTTTGCCGTTGGTGGTGTGACAGCTGCGGCTTTGCTCAATATGCTCAGTCCGAATTATGCGATGGCCGAACAGGTGTCGTTCAACGATCCCGACATTCACGCCGACTACATCATGTATCCGTCGCCCAATGGCACGGGGGATGTCCGTGGCTATCTGGTGCGCCCTGCGGAGGTCGAGGGGCCCCTGCCGGCGGTTCTGGTCATTCACGAAAATCGGGGCCTGAACCCTTACATCGAAGATGTTGCGCGCCGTTTGGCGAAGGCGGGTTTCATGGCGCTGGCCCCGGATGGGCTGACGTCCGTTGGCGGTTATCCAGGCAATGATGCGGACGGTCGCGAGCTGCAGCGGACGGTTGACGGCGTCGCACTGATGAACGACTTCTTCGCGGGGTTCGAACACCTGCTGACGCGCGCGGATAGCACGGGTCGCGTTGGTGCGGTTGGCTTTTGCTATGGCGGCGGCGTGGTCGGCGCCATCGCTGTCGCATACCCGGAACTGGCGGCAGGTGTCCCTTTCTATGGGCGGCAGCCCGCAACAGAAGACGTACCCAAAATCGAGGCCCCGCTGCTGATCCAGATGGGGGAGCTTGATGAGCGCATCAACGCGGGTTGGCCTGATTTTGAGGCAGCGTTGCAAGCGAACGACAAGGTGTATGAGGCCTACATCTATGAGGGCGCAAACCACGGATTCCATAACGACAGCACGCCACGCTACGACGAAGCCAAGGCCGAGCTGGCCTGGGAACGGACGGTCGGCTGGTTCAATACCTATCTGTCCTAGGGTCAGTGCGGCATTTGGGCGGCCGCCATGGCGGACTGCTTCGTCGCATGTGCTGATCCGCCTTGCGGTTGCGGCTGCCCAGATTTGCGCCATCTCGCCCGCGTCGGCACAGGAGGTCACCCGATGCATCGCGCGGCGGTCATCGTTTCCGTGCTCTTGGTGACCGGCACTGTCGTCACTCCACAGGACATCCGTGGCGCTGATGATCTCCCCACCCAAGGGGATTTCGAAGCCGCCCTTGCCGCCGCGAGGAAAGTTGTCCCCGAAAGCTTGATGATTGACGCCCGTCTGATCGAACGTGGCGGCAGCCTCATCTACGAAATTCTGTTCATGGGCGCCGACGGTGATTTGCACACGGTGCAGGTCGATGCGGCGCAGTCGCAAATTGTGAACCACTTCGACTCCGGTGAACCTGGCGCTTTGGAGCGGGACGAGGGTCGGAGAGAGAGACCTGCGTCTGAGGGTAAAAGCCACGACCCGCGCCCCTCACACGGGCCAGGTCCTGACAAAGGGGAGAGGCGCGGCGCTTCCGGGCCGCAGGGCGACGGGGCGCGCGGCGATGGGCCTCCCGGCAAGGGGAACTGACATGCGCCTGCTGCTGATCGAAGATGAGCGCCGCGTCGCGGTTCAGATCGTTGAGGCGCTGGAAGCAGAGCGGTTCACGGTCGATACCGCCAGCGATGGCGAAGACGGGTATCACCTTGGTGCGACCGAGATTTACCGCGCCATCGTGCTTGATCTTTCGCTACCGCGCCTCGATGGCGTGTCAGTGCTGCGCGCCTGGAGAAGAGAGGGACTGGCAACGCCGGTGCTGCTGCTCACCGCACGCAACCGCTGGCAGGATCGTGTCGAGGGGTTGAACTCGGGCGGTGATGACTATCTTGGCAAGCCCTTTCGCATGGAGGAACTGATTGCGCGCATAAACGCTCTGATACGGCGCGCGGGCGGTGCCGCGTCGCCGGTCGCCAGCGTGGGGGCGATCACGCTGGACCCACAAGCACGGCGCGTAACGCGGGACGGGCGCGCCGTCACCCTGACAGCGCATGAATACAAGGTCTTCGCAACACTGATCCAGGCGCCCGACACGGTTCATTCCAAAGCGGATCTGGCCGAAATCGTCTATGGCCTGCATGATGAGCGCGACAGCAACACAATTGAGGTTTTTGTTGCGCGCCTGCGCCGCAAGCTTGGCCCTGCGTCAATAGAGACGGTGCGCGGCCTTGGCTATCGTCTTGGTCCGGCATGAGGCTGCGCTCGTTGCGCCTGCGTGTGTTGATCAGCGCCACGCTTTGGATTGCGCTGTCGCTCGGCATCGGCGGCTACGCGATCCTGACGGTTTTCGAAAAAGCGACGCTGCGCCAATTTGATCAACGGTTGCAGGAAGAACTGGCGGTGCTTCGGGTCGCGGTTGCGACGGAACCACAGGATCCGACCCTTCGTATGACCTCCCCATCGTTTTCGCGTGTCTATTCCGGGCTCTATTTTCAGGCAGAAACAGAAGGGTTTACCGTCGCCTCGCGATCCCTGTGGGACAGGCATCTGCCCCTTGGGGCACCAGGGGCGATACCTGAACAACAGCTGGTCAGCGGCCCCGATGGTCAACAATTGCGGCTTTTGAGCCAAAGCGTGCGCGTGAACGACGGGCCGCGTTGGCGGCTAGGAGTTGCGGCGGACCTCGCCAGCATGGAGACGCTGGTGGCCTCTTTCAGGCGCAGTCTTTCGTTTGGCCTCTGCGCATTTGGTGTCTCGCTGATCGTTGCCGCAGCCTTGATGCTTAACGCTGCCCTTGGTCCGCTCAAGCGACTGCATGAAGCTGTCGTCCGGCTGTCGCACACGGATGCGCGTCCCGCGCCCGATGTATTCCCAATCGAAGTGGCCCCCCTCGTGCGCGACCTCGACCGGCTCATCGAGCGCAACCGCCGCCAGCGTGATCGGGGCCGGTTGCAGGCCGCTGGCCTGGCCCACGCGCTGAAAACGCCCACAACCGTGCTGTCGGGCGAAATCCAACGCGCGGCGCAAGGTCGTCCGCTGGATCTCAATGCGGCCGAAGATGCTCTGGCGCGTCTGAAAGAGGCAACAGCGTTGCATCTTGACCATGCTGCGACGGGTCCCGAGGCGATGCTGCCCGGAGAGCGTGTCGACGTGATGGCAACGCTTGATGATCTGGTTAGGGCGGTCGGGCGGCTTTATCCCCACATCAGATTTGACGTTAAGGGCCCGCACCAGATGGGCCTCGCCGTGACGCTGCCCGATCTTCAGGAGATGCTGGGCAATTTGATCGAAAACGCCGCGTATTGGGCGCAGGGTCACGTGCATGTGACACTCGAAGCCGAGGGGGAGGCTGTGATCCTCATCGTGGAGGATGATGGCCCCGGCGTGCCCTTGCTTGATCGTGCGCGGGTTTTCGACCGCGGGGTGCGGCTCGATCCAGACCGGGGCGGGTCAGGGCTTGGCATGACGATCGCGCGCGATGTGGCAAATCTTTACGGCGGCTCAATCCGGCTCGATACGGCGGGGCTTGGCGGTCTGCGCGTCATCCTACGATTGCCTTTCGACGCCGGAGAGCACGGACCAGCGACCAACTGCGCTGGTCCATGAAGTGTCAAGCGATGAGCAGCAGGGAGGACAGGTCCTCCTCGACGACATCGGCAAGCAGGACCTCGCTATCGCCATAGCTCAGCGTTGTGTCCGTATCGTCGGTCACAACATCAATGTCGCTTGCGTCAATGCCACTGAACGAAAGCGCATCCACACCGACGACGAAATCGGTCACAATGTCGGCGCCGTCCCCTTCCACAAATTCGAAGACATCCGCGCCTCTGCCACCCGCCAGCACATCATCCTCCGTCCCACCGTTGATGGTGTCGTCGCCACCGCCACCGTCAATCGTGTCTGCGCCCGCAGCCCCGGTCAGCAGATTCGCCTGACGGCTGCCCACAATCTGATCGTCATTGTTGCTGCCAAGCACATCCACAAAGTTCTCCAGTGTCAGCGAGAACGAGTCGCCCACCGAAAAGCCGCCTGTCTCCACGACGATGGTTCCGGTATAGGCGCCGGTGGAAAGGTTCACATCCGTGGCGACTGCCCCCTGGACAGATGTGGAATCCACCACATTTCGCTCACCCTTGTCGCCGATCACGGTTTCGACAACTTCGATTGTGCCCGCCGCAACGTCGAAAATACCAACGGAGTCCGTGCCAAGGTCGCCCTTGTCCACCCCGCCCGGTGATCCGATTGAGATGGGCGCATCGAGATCGGAATAGTCTGCGGTATCCAGACCATCGCCGCCCACGAAGGCGTCGTTCCCGGCGGAGCCGATGAAGGTGTCATCGCCCTCGCTGCCAACCAGCGTATTGTCGCCCTCTGTCCCTACGATCTTGATGGTATCATCGTCTGGCACCTCGACCTCGACGGTTTCGTCGGTAGATCCGTCGCCATCCGTGTCGATGTCTGCGGTCACGAGGCCATCGCCATCCGGATCGCTGAGGTCCAGATCGACGTCGCTCGTCCCGGCGAGATCCTCAAGATCAATCGTATCGCTGTTGCGGTTATTGCCCTGCCCCGCGCCGCCATTCCCACCGGAGTTTCCTTGTGTGTTCGCTTGCATTGTCGTCGTCCTTTCCGATTTTTGAAACGATCTGCCTCGGCGCCCCTGATCGCTAAAAGGATCGGGGTCAGTTGGTTGATCGTGCCACGCTGATGCGGGCAAGAGGGCTATGACAGGTCCGACGTGAAGCGGCGCTGAACACCGCATTCATCCGACGTTCAGCTTGGGGATTCTGCGTTGCTGCGGGCGCGTTTTTGCCGATGACACCCGCGGTGCGGTGCCACGTCATGTCATCGCAATCTAATCCAGGGAAGATTGGAGCAAGATCAGGAGCGCCTGCAGGGGCGGCGCAAGCAATCTATGCCTGCACGCGCGATGCTCGTTTGCTATGATCTATATGTTGGACGGGCCAGCGGATAAGGTGTGGCGCGGCGACGGGCAGCTTTGCCAGGCAGAGCGCGGATGGCCGCGAAGCGTTTCTCCCCTAGATAAAAGTCGAGCTATCGGCAGAATTCGCCGCTCATCTCCTCGCCGCCGTTGGTCACGGTCCGCGTCTCGAAATCATAGCACCCGGGTCGGTCCGAGGGCGCATAGCGAATGTAGTAAGCCGCACCCTGATAGCGGTAGTCCATGCTGCGGTTGCCATCTGCGTCTTGCGTGAAGGTGAGATCTTCCACCCCACCCCGCGGCGGTCGTCCGGGTGCCACGCCGCCGCCATCGGTGGCAGAGAGCGGTCGGACGCGGGGCAGATTATCAAAGTGCGGCACAGCGCCCATCAGGCACTGCACGATATAAGGGGCGTCAGCTGAGGTATGATAGCGGTAGCCAAAGAGGGCGTCGGGCTGCCCGTTGCAGACGTCAAGATCGCCCGCCGCAATCTCGGAGCCATCGGGATTGGCGGCGCCATAGATCGGAAAACCGTCGAAGGCCCAGCCGATGATCGCGGCATCGCCCGCATTCTCCATCTGCGCGATCATGCAGGTGGGTGTCGCATGGTAGTGGTAATCATCGCCGCGACCGGCGTGGCCCCCACAGACGTCCAACTGACCGGTCTGAACCGTGTCATGCCGTGCCTGATGGTGCGCAAGATCTGCCGCGCTCATCTCGCCACCCGCCGTATAGTCATAGATCGGGACCCCATTCACGGCGACCCCCAGGGCCGCATCACGGGTCAGCGGGGTGGTCCCGAGGGTCGGTGACAGGATGATCGGCGCGGCGTATTCCGCGGGAACGGGCACCTGTTCGTTCGTGCCTTCAATCCCGGTCATCAAATCATGGTCGGGGTAGGTGTCGGACTGAATGATCGCGTGGGTATCCGTGCAGGTGACAGTGACCTCCGCATCGAAACCCGCCTCGGCAACGGAGGCAGCCACGGCGGCGCAGTGATCTTCGTGACCGAGCGCAAAAGAGGGCAGGGTAATGGCAAGCAGCGAAATGATCGCCAGCACGGCGGAAGAGGTCATGCGAAAAGCTCCCGTTTGCGCTGTCATTCGACCGTCAGCCGGCAAAGGACAGTATTGCTTTGCTCAAGATCGGGCCCCCAGATGAGTTCGGCGTCGTTCACCCATCGAATGCGGTCATAGCCATCCTTCGGATCAACCGCATGTTCGGAATAGGCGCTGGCCTGCGGCCAGTCGGAGGCATCAAACCCAGGCTGATCCCACCCCTCCGGCGCCTCCATCGCTTCGAAAGCGCAGACACCTTGGCCCGCGACAGGGTCCGCCTCGCGCTCGCAGGATTTATCAAGTGGTGCCGTGTGCGTGACCCTGCATTGCCAATCGGTGTTGCTGACGGCGACCGTCTGGCCGGTGGCATCGGTGATTTGGAGAATGACACCGCCGTCCCCCATTTGCTGACGCCGCGAACCGATGTATTCGAGGCCGGTGTCGTTTTCCTTGAAATCTTTCGCAACCAGACCGATCACAAAGGGCCGTTCAGCCTCAAACGTGAAGCTTTCGGCATTGAACGACCGCTCGGTGGTGATGGGCACGCTGTCTTCGGCGACCTGCGCGCCATTGATGCGCATCTCGAACCAGTTATCCGCCCAGACATCAGCCGAAAAGGTCTCGGCAGAGAAGGCGGTGCCGGATACGGTCAGGAGGATGAGTGCGGAGACGACGCTTTTCACTGGGTGACCCTTTCACATGGCTTCAGCTATAGAACGTGCTTGATCCCGGTTTCCGTCGCGAGAAACACATGTTTCTTTGTTTTTCTGATCTGCTTGACCTGTGCGTCGTCGTCTGTGCGATTTGCAGCCAACGAAATCAGCAGATCTGGTGAAATTTCCATATACAGCGGAATAGAACTGATCTCTCTCTCCCTGAGTGGTTCATCTTTGGACGAACAACACGACCTCTCGCCGATTTGAGCGAAAGTCTCTGGCCTGTGGTGACGGACCGGCTGCTTTGTACAGGTGGAGCTTCGGGGGCTGGTTAATACAATTGCGCCACCGCAGGTCTCACAAATGCCGATACTGGAGAAAGACTCTGGAAGGTGCTGAGGTCCTGTTTAGCGGTAGAATATCGCTCTCCATTCTATCGCTTTAGGCGCGTTTTGCGGATTCTAGCAGAGTAAGCGTGAAAATCTTCCAGCCATTTCTGCGCGAGGTGCTTTTACGGCTGTCGATCGGTCTCGCTGATCCACTAATCAATTCCGCTTACGGATAGTCAATCCTTAGACCCAACAGCGCTGTGACGCGAAACCCCGCACCGCATGTTAGGAAATTGCGAGCCGCCTGCACCACTAGGTCCATCGTTGAAAATAGGGCGTCTGAACAATCATCCGCCGATCAGCTGGGGCAATGTGAGCGAAATGGCCGGTACGAAGGTAATCAACATGAGCGCGATAAAGATTGCGATGTAGAACGGCCAGATCGTCCGAACGGCCTTTTCCATCGGTAGTTTCCCGACGGCGCAGCCCACGAACAGGCATGAACCAACCGGCGGGGTGCATAGCCCAAGGCCCAGATTGACCAATAGGATCATTCCGAATTGCAGCGGATCAATGCCAAGACTGTTGGCGACAGGCAGGAAGATCGGCGTGCAGATCAGGATCAGGGCGGCCATATCCATGATCATCCCCAGCACCAGCAGCACGAGGTTGATCATCAGCAGGATCAGAATGGGGTTTTCGGTGAGCCCTGTCAGCAGATCGACCGTTTTGTTAGGGACCCGGTAGAAGGTCAGCATATAGGCAAAGGCCCCCGCACAGGCGATCAGGATCATCACCATTGCCGTTGTCTTCACGGCCTGGGCGACCGCCAGGCGGAATTTGTCCCAAGTGATCGAGCGATAGACCAGAAGGGTAACAACAAAGGCATAGATCGCCCCGAAGGCACCGGATTCAGTGACCGTGAATACACCCGACAGCACGCCGCCCACGATAATAACCGCTGTCAAGAGGCCGGGGATCGCACCAAAAAACGCCAGCGCCAGAGCGGTCCAGCCGGGGAATGGTTCAGCCTGATAGCCACGTTTCACGGCGACGAGATAGGCCGCCAGAGCGAGGCACAGACACATCAGAATGCCCGGGACCACGCCCGCCAGAAACAGCTTGGAGATCGAAATGCCACCGCCCGCGGCGATGGCGAAAATGATCATATTGTGGCTTGGCGGAATGATGATGCCGGCGATGGAGGACGTGACGGTGACGTTAACAGCGTAATCCGCATCATACCCCTTTTCCTTCATCACCGGGACGAGGATCGAGCCGAGTGCTGAAATATCTGCGATTGCCGAGCCAGAGATGCCGCCAAAGAGCATGGACGAGAAGACATTGACGATCCCGAGCCCGCCGCGCACCGCACCGACAGCCGCAGATGCGAACCTGACCAGCCGCATGGCGATGCCACCGTGAAACATCAACTCACCGGCAAAGATGAAGAAGGGGATGGCCATGAGGGCAAAGACGTTGATGCCGCTCACAATCCGCTGAAAACCGATCATCAGCGGCAAGCCTTCGTACCAGAAGGCTGCAATGGCGGAGATGCCAAGGGCGAAAGCAACAGGCGTACCAATCACGACACACAGCGCGAATGCCCCCAGAAGAACCAAAATTCCCACGGTATATCCCTATTCAATACTGTCGCTGCGGTCGTCGACACCCGAAAACAAACGGATGAGGTGACCAATGGAAAAAAGGAGTATTAGCCCACCACCAATCGTCAGGGGCAGCGAACGAAGCCCCTCGGGCAGTTGGATCAGAGGGATCAGGGATCCCCATTTGAAAATCGTAAGCTGCGCGCCATACCACAGCATAAGCCCGCCGAAGACAGCCATTATGACATCGGAAACAACGACAAAGACGGCGCGCACGCGCGGTGCAACGGCACTGCGCAGCACGGACACCGAAAGATGCGTGTTTTCATGCACGCCAACCGCCGCACCGAGAAAGGCGATGAGCATCACAAGGAGCAGGGCAACCTGTTCAACCCACGTCGGCGTTGCGTTCAAGACGTAGCGGCCAAACACCAGCCAGCCGAAAATGACCGTCAGAACAACCAGTGCGATCCCTGTCAGAATGCGGCAAATAAGGGCGAGCATATCGAGGGTTGCCGTCATGCGGCGGATCGTCGGGGGAGTATGGGGCGCATCGCTCATCGGTATTCTCCGGCAAAAAGCGCCCGGCTCCAAGGATCGGGAGCCGGGCGTTCTCAAGTCAATTCAGATCGCACGTCAGTCCGTTGCCTGAATAAGCTCCACAAGTGGGCGCAGGTCCGGGTTCGTGGCGAAATAGGCCTCATAAACCGGGGCCATCGCGGCCTGGAACGGCGCCTTGTCGGAGACTTCATTCACGACCACACCTGCAGCTTCAACGGCCTTGCGGCTTGCCGCTTCGCGTTCTGCCCAAAGATCCCGCTGCATCAGTGCTGACTCTTGTGCAGCCTCTTTGACTGCGGCCTGCATTTCAGCCGAGAGCGCATTGTACGTATCTGTGTTGATGCAGATGCATTCCGGAATGATCAGGTGCTGGGACAGCGAATAGTAGCCTGCAACCTCAAAGTGACCGGTGGATTCGTAGGAGGGCCAGTTGTTCTCTGCGCCATCCACAACGCCCGTTTTCAGCGCCTGATAGACTTCGGCAAATGCCATGGGTGAGGGGTTGCCGCCCAATTCGGCGATCATGCCGGTAAAGAGGTCGTTGTTCATGACGCGAACCTTCATGCCCTCGACATCCGCAGGCGTGTTAATCGCTTTCTCTCCGTTGTAAAACGACCGTGCGCCCGCGTCATACCATGCCAGGGGGAGCAACCCTTTTTCGGCCATGCCCGCTGCAATCGCGGCACCGCCTTCACTGTCGAGCACACGGAACATGTGCGGGACGTCTTTGAAAACAAAGGGTAACGAGACAACATTGGCTGCCGCTGCGATCGGTCCGATCGGACCCAGGTTGAAATTGCCGACCTCAAGGCCGCCCAGGCGCACCTGCTCGACCGCGTCAGGCTGGCTGCCCAATGTGCCGCCGTGGAACATTTGCAGTGTGATCTCGCCACCGGTTTTTTCGGCAACCAATTCGGCGAATTTATCCATGGCCACGGTGTTGGGATACCCGTCCACGTGGATATTCCAGCCCCGCCAGTTCTCGGCGCTGGCGGCGCTTCCCAGTACGGCCAGGGCCAAGGCCCCGATCAGTGATTTGGATAGTGTGTTGAACATGATGTCCTCCCTTTCGTTTTGAACTTTCTTTCACCCACCGACAGGCGCTTTGCGCCAAACAAAGGCGCGCTGTGCACTGCAGCCTCCTTTGGCAGGCTTCGTTTCTTCAACATCAAAGGAAGACTAGTATACCAGAATTGTCAACTGTGAATACCGTGTACCCCGCGCGCGTCAGAGATCGTGCCTGTTTTCGCTGGACAAATTGGGCGAAACTTCACCTTGCGCGAGCGTTCGCCGCGACAGAAACTCATACCGGCTGCGTGCAGGCGCAAAAATAAAACCGCTCAGCGGCCATTCTGCGCCAATGGGCACGACGGGCCCTGTTTTGGTCGCCCGGCGGGCGCGGGGCTAGGCGGTTCCCCGGACGGGCCGATTGTTGTCGATGTTAAAGATCATCCCGTCCAAAAGCTCTTCCAGATCCGGGCGCGCGGCGGGGCCATTGGAAATATCAACCAGCATCAGCGTGCCGTCGGGTGTGAGGCCGAAGGCGCCTGGTTCGGCAAACCTGTCCGATGTCTCCGCTTCGGACAAAGGATCGGATACGTACAGCCCCAGCGACCGCATTTGCGTTTCCGTCAAACCGAAACACAGATCGAAATCCCATCCGAATTCTTCTTTATCCGCAACGGCTTTCTCGGCGGTATCCGCAGAGACCACCACCACGTCCATTTTGGCCGTCCAGGCGGGCAGGGCGTCATTCAGCTTGTTCAGAAACCGCTTGCAGCGCGGGCAGTGCCGACCACGGTAGACAAACAGCATTGTCCAGCGATCCTTGGGCTGCCCGACAGTGATTGTGCCGCCATGGGTCGCGGCAAAGCTGAGTTCACCGACAGGGGCGCCGACGCGGGGTTTGGTATGGGTCATTCGATGTCCTCTGATAGGTTTTGGCCGCATGCATGTGTTTAGGATGGGGTGCGGTATGGTCTCGGCCAAATCACGGGCCGGTCGAAATGGCACACGGTGTCCCGAGTGCGGTGTGCGCGCTTGTCGTGTTAAGTGCCTCGAACCTGTTCGCGTTCGAAGTAGTTCGCATTCGTGACCGAAATCTGCTCGATTGTATCATCAAGGCGAGACAGGTGCCGCATGCCGCTCTCGACAGCGCCTTCGGGTTCATGCGTTTTAACCGCCTCAGCAATATCTCGATGGTCCGCAACGAGCTCTGGCATCCGATCACCTTTTGACAGGCTCAGAATACACAGGCGGTCCACCTTGGACTTTTCGGCCATGATCACGTCGAAGGCAAAATCCGCCTGGGCAATATGGCACAGAACCTTGTGAAACTCGTAATCCAGAGCGCCAAACCTATCGACGTCATTGTCCTCTATTGCCCGATCCTGTGCCGCGAGTGCGGCGTCAAGTTCTGCTGCACCGCTTGCGTCGCAATATTGCGCGGCGCGCCGCAGGACTTCCCGCTCGACTGCGGCGCGCACGAAACGCGATTTGGCGATCTCCCGGGAGGAAAACCTCTTCACTTCGGTGGCGCGTTGCGGGCGGATCAGCAAGAGATCAAGCGTGGCAAGCCGGTTGAACGCGTCCCGCACGGGCTGCCGGGACACGCCGAATTGGGCGGCGATGTCGGCCTCGGAGATTTTATCACCGGGTCTTAGACGGAGCGACAGGATTTCCTGGTGAAGATGGTCAAAGATGTCATCGACACTTGTGCGCCGCTCGCCGAGTTGTGTTGCCTGAGCCATTGCATCATCTCCATGGTCTTTCCGGACTTCAAAAGGTCATATCGAAACACTATCGGGAACAAAACAGAGGCGTTCATGTTGTCGTTCTCTCTTTCCCTCGCGAGCTTGACCAGGTTTCGCGATACATATCACACTGGTATACCAGTTAAATGACTAGTATACCAGTGTGAGTGAAAACGGAAAAGGACAGCGCATGAAACTTGCAGGGCAAACGGCGATCATTACCGGCGGTGGTCGGGACATCGGACAGGCCGCCGCCATTAAACTGGCTGCGGAAGGGGCAAATGTGGCCATCAATTATTATTCCAGCAGTGCCGGAGCGGATGCCGCGGTGGAGCAGATCAAAGCGCAGGGAGGGCAGGCCTTCGCGCTTAAGGGTGATCTGACCAAGGTGGAGGATGTCGACGCGCTTGTTGCCCAGACAGTCGATGAGTTTGGCGGGATCAACGTGCTCGTCAACAATGCCGGAGGCCTGATCGCCCGCAAGACTGTGTCGGAGATGCCGCTCGAACACTGGAACGCAGTGATGGACCTGAACCTGACGAGCACATTCATGATGACGAAGGCGTGCCTTCAGCACATGAATACCGGAACCATCGTAAACCTGGCAAGCCAGGCCGGACGCGATGGCGGTGGGTCCGGTGCGGTGGCTTATGCCACGTCAAAAGGTGCGGTTATGACCATGACCCGCGCGCTGGCCAAGGAGTTGGGGCCGAACATCCGGGTCAACGCCTTGTGTCCTGGCATGATCGACACCGATTTTCATAATGTGCATACGCCCGATGCGGGCCGACGCGGGTATGAAGCAGCCGCACCGGTGAAACGACAGGGCAATACCGATGATACGGCCAACCTGATCTTGTTCCTCGCCTGTGCGGATTCTGCGTTCATCACCGGCACAAACATCGACATCAACGGCGGGATGGTATTCTCCTGACCGCTTCTGAAAGGATCTGACATGTCTGAATTTCCGATTGTTTCGACGGCAGAAAACGTGACCCGGCAGGTCCTTTCGGATCATCCGGAGCTGATGGTGGTGGCTTTCCGTTTCGGCCAAGAAGGCGCCATTGGCGCGCTCCACAATCACCCCCACGTTCAGTCGACCTATGTTGAAAGTGGCCGGTTCCAGTTCACTCTTGGCGATGAAGTACGCGAGGTCGGGCCGGGGGATAGTTTTGTTATTCCGTCCGGGATGAAGCATGGGTGCGTCTGTCTGGAACCCGGCACGCTGGTCGATTGCTTCACACCACGCCGGGAAGATTTTCTCTGAGCTGACACCCGCAGGGCGACCTAAACAGCCTTCTTGATAGGTCCGGTTTGTCCCGAATGCCGACCTTATCCCCTGCGATATTGACCGGTGATCCCCGTGAAAGTGCTTACATGCCCTCTTCGAGCGCAAAACCGGCAAAAGCCCCGTTTGGAGCTGACGGCTGTACCTTAAATCAAGGCGACATTGCTAAGCTAGAGTGGGGTCGGCCCAGCAGCAATCAGCTCGTTGCGCTTTCGGATGTGGCCGGGTCATCCTTGCAGCCCCAGCGGTCCGCAAACACCAGATCCGCCAGCGGTAACCGTTTGCGCCAACCTTTTGCCTCCAGCTCAGGGATTTCATGCAAGGCGTCCACATGGCCCAGACACAGATAGGCCACCGGCACCACGCGATCGGGCAGATCCAGAACGGTGCGGATGTCGTCCTCGCGAAAAATGCTGACCCAGCCAACGCCAATGCCCTCGGCCCGAGCCGCGAGCCAAAGGTTTTGCACCGCGCAGACGGTTGAATAAAGGTCCATCTCCGAATTGTGGGTACGGCCCAGAACGACCGGCCCGGCCCGCTCCCGATCGCAGGTGATGCATAGATTCACCGGCGCTTCGAGGATACCTTCGAGCTTAAGTGCTGAATAAACCGGGCGGCGGTCGGCGGGAAACATGGTCACGGCCTCGGCATTGGCGCGCGCAAAGGCGGTTTGCATCTGCGCCTTCACCTCTGCATCGCGGATCACGATAAAGTTCCATGGCTGCATGAACCCGACCGAAGGCGCGTGATGGGCGGCATCGAGAAGCCGCATCAAAACGGCCTCCTCGATGGGGCGGGGGGTGAATTGACTTCGCACATCGCGACGGGTGTGAATGGCGCGGTAGACAGCGGCCTTTTCTTCAGCAGAAAACGGCCCCGTCGGGGCAGGAACGGGTGGCAACATGACATATCCCCTGTCACAGACACTGGCCGCCCGGTGACCATCGGGAAGCCCTGATATGTCTGGCCGGTCTTCTGACTTGGCATCACCTGGGGCTGCGCCTTCTCGACCGAAGCCAATGGCACGATGCAGCGCCATCCACCTTACAGCGTTGGGCACGTTGCGGAGTTCCACCGCATTCCCGATTCTCTCACCTTACCGTTTGCAAGGCAGGGCAAGCACCAGACTGTTGGAGGCTAGCATTCCGTGAGACGGGTCACAATCAGTGTTCGCTGAAAGTCGCTTTGCCGGGGCGCTTGTAGGTTGAAGCTGATGTTTGAAACTTCCTGGTTGCTGATCTTGATCCGTTGTTCCGAAACCTAGAACAACTGTGAAAATTTGACCCTCCCCAGTATTATAAAAGTTCGAGATCGGGCGGTCCCTAGGGCGCTATCAGGTTCATCTTCTAGGCGTGGCTGCGAAGTCGCGAAAAGATGCGCACCTTCGATGTTAAAACAACGCACCCTGCAGGACATCTTTAAAAATTTTAGCAACATGGCCTGCCGGTACTCACCAGACTGGTAATGCAGAATAAAAGGGGCGCCGAATTCAGGGTTGAGGTGGTCGGATTGAGGCCGCTGATAAGCGGCCCCAAAACAACTCGGCTTACTCTTTATCAGGAGGGTTGGCGTCGTGCCTTTACCACTCCGAACATTCCAAAGCCCGCGAGCAGCAGGAGCGCGCTTGCGGGAAGTGGAACAGGTGCAATTTCAGGGCTGGTATTTGCCACACCGAACTGCGCGCCGGTAAGATCGGGGGCGTTGAAAATGCTGGTCAACGCGCCGGCAAGGGTGCCGGTGATTTCAAGGCCGATCCCCCCTTGTGCCGTACCGAAGGAAAAGAGGTCGAGGCCGGTCGGCCCACCAATCACGTCTCCGAACACGGTTTCCGCCAAGGTGTCGATCACAAAGTTGCCGACAGTGACCTCGACATCATCGGTGGTGTCCAAGGTGAACAACGTGACGCCGCTGCCGTCGTGGAGGATCTCAAGTCCCCCGCCGGCCGTGGAACCACCTGTGATGGGGAAGGTAAAGGTCGCCCCGGTCGCCGTCGCTGTTCCAAACGGTGCACCGCCAAGCCCTAGTGTCGTAAGCGGGGCGGTTACTGTCACGGTTGTCTCACCGCCGTTGATTGTCGCCGCGTTGGCAGCACCGGTTGCTAACGCCAGGCCTAGGCCCAGGGTGAGTAGTAGCTTTCTCATTTCGTTCATCCTCTCCGTTGATATGGTGAAAGTTGTTGGTATTGCCGATCCGAACACGTGCGCCCTGTCGATGACGGTTTTGACGATCATCACGTTTTGTCTGGCCTCCGAAATCTGCGGCCACTGCGGTAGTGAAACTGTCCGTAACCGGTAAAGCTTCGGCCAATACTGGCCGAACATTGCAGCCGCGACAGACAACAGGCCGAGCCCCCGGCAAAGGCAGCTGATTTGACAAGTAATGTGCACTTCATGCGGTTTTCCAAAATCGTGTGCATATTTCACACGAGCAGAAAGGTAGCTGAGCCTTTGCGCTATGCAAGGTTTTCGTGGAATTTTTTCACACATTGTCGGTATTCCGCCTAAAATCAGACCGATCAAGGCAGTCATCGCAGCGATTCCCAGGACCGCTCATTTGGTTCACCGTTGATGAGATCTGAAATCTTTGCCGGTGCTAACGACTATTTTCGCCAGGTGCGCACCATTGCCAGACCACAGCGCAGCCTCGCCTAAGCGGACATTTGTCAAAATACTTATCGAGAGATTTGAGGCATTGAAGATTGTTATTTTATAAAATAACAATTTGCCAAGTCTTCGGAGACCCCCTCATGCGTAAACAGGCAGCGACGCGGCAATCGGACGTTCTGAACGTGCTGCGAACACATGGCAAACCGATGTCGGCCTATGACATTCTGGACAAAATGAAGGTGGCCGAGCCTGAACTGGCGCCGCCTACTGTCTATCGTGCGCTATCTGCGCTGACCGATCAGGGGCGTGCGCACAAGCTGGAATCGATCAAAGCCTTTGTGCCATGCCGCTGTGCGCATGAAGCCTCGGTGCCCGTTCTGGCCATCTGTGATGCCTGCGGTGCCGTTGAAGAACATGATGGCACGCCGCTGTTGTCGCAACTCGATCAAATCTCTACGCAGTCAGCCTTCAACGCGTCCCGCCATATCGTGGAAATTCACGGGCAGTGCCGAGACTGCTCGACGTCATGAATCCCCCCTTGCCCCATTGGAGTACGGCTATGAAAAAGATCACCTACATCGCTGTTGTCGCCATGACCTCATCATCGGTTGCCGCCGAAGAAGCCCGCCAACTTGACGCCCATGAACATGGTGTCGGCCAGCTTGATATCGCTTTTGACGGCGCAAAAATCGCGATGGAATTTCACGCGCCCGGCGCGGATATCGTGGGCTTTGAATATGCCGCTGAAAGCGCCGAGGACCGCGCCAAGGTAGACACCGCCGTCGCAACACTTGCCCGCCCGCTTACCCTTTTTGAGCTCCCGGCGGCGGCGGGCTGCAGCGTAGTGCAGGCCAGCGCCGAGCTGGAAAGTGAAGAGGCACACGAGGACCACGACGAACACGCCCATGACGATCATAAGGAAGAAGCCCACGGCGACGAAGATCATGCGGCGCATGAAGAACACGAGCATGATCACGACGAGCACGCAGAACATGCCCATGAGGCAAGCCATACCGAGTTTCACGCAGAATATCTGCTGAATTGCGCGGATACTTCTGCGGCAGATCTCATCACATTTGCCTATTTCGACAGTTTCCCCAATGCGCTTGAGCTCGAGGTGCAGGTGATCACCGAAAAAGGCGCGACCGCCTTCGAGGTCACGCGTGATGCGCCGACCCTTGATCTGCGCGACATGTTCTGAGGCCATCCGCGTCGGTGCCAGAGCATAGCTCAATTCTCGATCTGAAGGACGTCGGATACCGCTGGCCGGGACGGGCGTCTTTCGGGCTGACCATTCCCCAGTTTACCCTCGCACCTGCCGAGACAGTTTTGCTGCTGGGCGAAAGCGGGTCGGGCAAATCGACACTGCTGTCCCTGATTTGCGGGACGATCATCGCCGACGCGGGGCGCGTGCGCGTGGCGGGTACGGATATCGCTGCCCTGTCGGCGGGCAAGCGGGACAGGTTTCGGGCTGAGCACATCGGCCTCATCTTTCAACAGTTCAATCTGCTCCCCTTCGCGCGTGTCATCGACAACATCCTGTTGCCGCTGCGCTTTGCCCCCCAGCGCCGCGCGCGGGTGCCTGCGCCGCAGGAAGAGGCGCAGAACCTCTGTGCTGATCTGGGTCTGCCGACCGAACTCATCAATGCCAAGGCCGGAACGCTCAGCGTCGGGCAACAGCAACGGGTGGCCGCAGCGCGCGCCCTGATCGGGGCGCCCCCGCTCATCGTGGCGGATGAGCCCACGTCATCGCTTGATGCGGCGACCCAGGCGACGTTTTTGCATCTGCTCTTCACGCAGGCGCGCGCGCATGGCACCACGCTACTGATGGTCAGCCATGACGCGCGGCTTGCCGAACACTTTGACCGCGTGGTGCAGATGTCCGACATCACTCAGCCCCATTTGGCTGCGGCATGATCCTGCGCCTCGCTTTCGGCTCTCTTCTGGCACGTGCGGTGACGGTGGCGATGACCATCCTGGCCATTGCCCTGTCGGTCGCGCTTTTTCTGGGGGTCGAAAAGGTGCGCACAGGAGCCAAGGCCAGCTTTGCCGATACGATCTCCGGCACGGACCTGATTGTGGGGGCACGCTCCGGCTCCGTGCAACTGCTGCTTTATTCGGTGTTCCGCATCGGGAACGCCACCAACAATCTGACGTGGGAGAGCTATCAGGACATCGCGGCACGGCCCGAAGTGGACTGGATCGTGCCGATCTCTCTGGGCGACAGCCACCGGCAATTCCGCGTCATGGGGACAACAACTGCGTTCTTTGAGCGTTACAAGTATCGCGCCGGACAATCCCTTGCCGTTGAACGCGGGATGATCATGGATGACCTCTTTGATGCTGTGATCGGTGCGGACGTGGCGGCGACGCTCGGCTATGATGTGGGCGATCCGATTGTGGTAGCCCATGGGTTGGCGTCTTTCATCGAACATGACGATCAACCGTTTCGCGTCTCCGGCATTTTACAAAAGACCGGCACGCCCGTGGACCGCACCGTGGTTGTCAGCCTGGAGGCGATTGAGGCGATCCACGTCGATTGGCGCAGCGGTGCGCGCATCCCCGGTCAGTCAACGCCCGCTGAGACCATTCGTCAGATGACGCTGGAACCGCAGGCCGTGACCGCCGCCCTTGTCGGCGTCAAAAGCCGGTTGCAGGTCTTCAATCTGCAACGGGCGATCAATGAATACCCCCAGGAGCCACTGCTGGCGATCCTGCCGGGCGTGGCCCTGCAGGAGCTGTGGCAGATCGTGGGGATCGCGGAAACCGCGCTCATCGCGGTCTCCGGCATGGTCGTTGTCACGGCCCTGATCGGCATGATGGCCACGATCTTTTCTAGCCTCAGTGAACGTCGCCGCGAAATGGCGATCTTTCGCGCCATGGGGGCGCGACCGCGCGTCATTCTCAGCCTTCTTGTCCTGGAGGCGGCGATGATGGCGGCAATCGGTGCGCTCATCGGGTTGGCGCTTCTCTACGTCAGCCTGCTCTTCGCACAGCCATTGGTCGACGCCGCGTTCGGCCTCTGGCTGCCGATTGAGGCCCCGACGCTTCGAGAGCTTTGGGTTCTGATCGGCGTGGTTGCCGCTGGCGCAATTGTGAGCCTGGTACCTGCAATCAGAGCCTACCGGATGTCGCTGGCCGATGGTATGATGGTCCGCATCTAAAGCAGAGGTATCAGCTTATGGAACTCTCACGTCGCCACCTTTTGACCACCGCATTGGGATTTGCCACCCTCCCGAATGCCGGGCTTGCCAATACGCCGAAGCTGGTTGGCTGGGACGACCTGATCCCGCCCGGTGTGCCCTATTCCGAGATCATAGGTGAGGGTGAGATTGACATGGTGCGCGACACCTGGCTGCCGGAATTTGACGAGAACGCCACCAAGCTGAACCCAGTTCTGGATGGGGCTTATATCAAGATGCCGGGCTACGTGCTGCCCATCGATATGTCGACCGCGGGTGTGACCAGTTTCATCATGGTGCCCTATGTCGGTGCCTGCGTTCACGTCCCGCCCCCACCGGCCAACCAGCTGGTTTTTGTCGATAGCGAAAAACCCTGGCCAAGTGACCAGCTCTGGGACCCGGTCTGGGTGACCGGCATCATGAAGCATGAACTGCAATCCACCACGCTTGCTCACATAGGTTATGCGATGACAGCGGAAAAGATTGAGGTCTATGAGTGGTGACGCCACATTTGAGCCGACGACGGGCGCTCATGACAGCTTTCGCCGCCTTTGCTCTCAGACCCGGCATGGCCGGCGCCAAGGATTACATAGATCTGGAATGGACGGATCTGGTGCCGGAAGGCCAGGCCGCAATCCCCCCCTTCATTCAGGGCCTGATCCAGCATGACGGGCCCAGCCTGAGCAGTCAGCAGCCGCCCTCGAAAGGGGTACGCACCGAATGGAACGGCGAAATCGTGCGCCTGCCTGGTTTCATCGTGCCAATCGACTATTCCGGCACGGGCGTGACCGCCTTCATCCTTGTCCCATTTGTCGGCGCATGTGTTCACGTGCCGCCCCCGCCGGCCAACCAGTTGGTTTTTGTCACGACAGAAAAACCCTATGAAAGCTCCGGCATGTTTGAACCGGTGAACGTCATTGGCATGTTTGGAACGGCATCCACATCCACGCAGCTTGCAGATATCGCCTATGCCCTGTCAGCGGATCATATTGAGCCGTTCTGAGCGTTAAAAACCGGCGCCTCAAGAAGTATCCTTTAGTTATTCAGCGTCGATGTGTCCGGGATCGAATGGCAGATCCGACAACTCGCGTTTGCTCATCTGGCGCAGGGCGGGATGTGAAAGCGGATCCCGCTTCCATTGCGCTTGAGCCGCTTCGGTTTTAGCGTCCTGGCGCCAAAAGGAGCGCAGGTGAAATGTCCGGATGAGGGCTATCACGTCCATGATCTTAGGATGCCATATCGGGCGCGATGAGGGGATCGACTTTGCAAGGTTCTAGGTTTAGAAAATCTAAATGCATCCGCTCAACAAACTTCCGCTCTCTGCGCTCCGTGCAGTCGAGGCGATAGGTCGGCTCGGCACCCTGGCCGCTGCCGCTGATGAGCTTGGCGTAACATCCGGCGCGCTCAGCCAACGACTTGCGAAGGCCGAGGCTCGTCTTGGGGTGCCCTTGTTCCTGCGTGAGGCACCGGGGCTTCGCGCGACGGAGGCCTGCGAACGCATTCTGCCACGCCTCAGCCTGGGCATGGAGCATCTGGCCTCTGCGCTGGAGCTGCTTGAGGATGACGAGACCACGCTCACGGTCACAGTCGCGCCGATCTTTGCAAGCCGCTGGCTTATCTGGCGCATCCACCGCTTTCATGAGCTTGAACCCACGATCAGCGTGCGTGTTGAACCCCGTGTGGATATGGTCGATTTCCGCAACTCCGAAGTCGATGTGGGGATCCGCGTCGGCACGTCGCCGGGCCGCCATGTAAGCGCATCGAAGCTTTTGGATCAGCGGGTCTTTCCGGTGTGCTCGCCCGAGATCGCGCTCCGGGTACGCAAACCCGAAGACTTGTTGAAGCTTCCGATCATTCGAGAAAACGATGACCTCTTCGGTTGGAAGACCTGGCTTGCGAACACCGGACTGTTCGTTCCGCCCGCCGTACCGGGGCCGACCTACGCAGATGCCTCCCTATGTCTCGACGCGGCGATGACAGGACAGGGTGTGTTCATGGCGTGGGAAACGCTGGCCTCGGATGCCATCAAAGCCGGACAACTTATCGCCCCGGTTCCCGGGCGGTGCGAGACCGGACAAAGCTACTGGTTCGTGGCGCACCCGCGTTCCGCAAAGAAGTCGAAGACGGTGAAATTTCGCCGCTGGCTCGAAGCGGAACTGATGCGCTCCGTGATCGAATGGCGGAGCGGCGGCGATTGACGATGCCCGCCCGTGGAGAGTTCGGGCAATTGTTGCTCTGCTCCATTTAATACGACCTCAAGGCCGCAATATCGGCCCCCAGCGCATCACTGCTGACCGAACGTGGTCAGCAGTGTCTTGATAGTGACTCTCCAAGTTGAACGGAGAGACCAATGAGGCGCATTCTCAGGGCATGCTACGCAGGCCGCACCGCATTCAAAACTAAAGCGCCACCAGAGGATAGGCAGGACGCAACTGCGGTTGCCCATCTGAAGGATCACCTCCGTCGGGATATCGGTATCGACGATGCGCACAGCAGGGTTCGAACCACGTGCTGCGATCCGCTAGAGGTCGAGATCCGCAGGCTGCTTTCGCGTCTCTAAAGAAAGCCACAGATTGCCGCACTTTCCCGACTAACGATCTGGCGCAGCGATAGCGCGGCCATCGTCATCCCAGTCACCCCAGCTTGGAAACGGGATAGGCTCGGCAGCGTCCAGCGCTCCAAGATACGACCGCCAATCGGAGAGGTTTCGTTCAAGCCTTTTATGCAGGCTCGCGTCGTCCTCATACCTGTAGCCATGTCCCTGCACACCGAAGGATATGAAGGGCGGCAAGACCGAGAAACCCATGTAATGTAACGAATATTGGATCGGCCAAAGCATTGTCTGGAAATCACCGCCGCGACTGCCGGGGCCGAATGCCCGTTCCGGCGCACCTGTGGTCACAGAGACGATGACCCGTGTGCCGCGAAAGTGGCCCGTGTCATAGCGCTTCCGGCTGGTGTAGAGGCCGCCGTTGACGAACACGCGGTCCATCCAGCCTTTCAGAATGGCGGGCGGGCCGTGCCACCAGAGGGGAAACTGCAGGATGACCAGATTTGCGCGTTTCAGGTGCTCGATCTCGGCTTTGACCTCGCTTGGCAAGGTACCGTTTTCCCAAGCATGACGCTGCTCTCTCAGCGCTGCGAAAGCCTCCGCGTCGGCGCGGTCGCGGTAGTGTGTCGCGCGCTCGACCGGATCAAAACCTGTGCGATAGAGGTCATTCACGGTTGTGCTGTAGCCGATGTCCAACAGGCTTTGACGCGCTCCTTGCGTCAACGCGCCATTGTACGACGACGGGTCCGGATGGGCGTGAACAATGTGAGCGTGCATTTCGAGCATCTCCAGTGCGGATGGCTATTTGCGCTATTGTTCAACGTTCATTTTCGATAAGAAATTGATCAAATAGGTAATTTGACATTGCAAAAGTGAACAACATGCTTGACTGGAATGACTACAAGGTTGCCCTGCAAATTGCCGAGGCCGGGTCGCTCTCCAAGGCCGCCCAAATGGCCGGGTCAAGCCATCCGACCATGTTTCGTAGGATAAACGCTGTGGAAGCGAAGCTCGGCGTTCGCCTCTTCGACCGGCTCCGAACCGGTTACCGGCCCACGGCGGCTGGTGAAGAGGTTGTGGCCGTCGCACGTCAGATTGCCGAACTCACGACAGAAACGGAGCGCCGCGTTGGCGGGCGTGATCTTCGACCCTCTGGCACCGTGCGGGTCGCGACGACCGATGCGCTTTTGTGTGCTATGCTGACACCGATGATTGCGCAGTTTCGACAAGTCGAACCCGAGATCACGCTTGAGATCGTGGTGTCCAACGAGATCTCCGATCTGTCTCTTCGGGAAGCGGATATCGCCATAAGACCCGCCCGCGCGCCGGAATTGCATCTTGTCGGGCGCAAGCTGGGCGTCATCCGTCAAGCGATCTACGGCAAACAAAGTGATCATCAGAATAACGGAATTCGGAGCGAACTCAGCGAGATGCCCTGGGTCGGCCCAGACCGATCCATGCCCTATCCCGAGCTGCATGCGTGGATGGCGAAGAACGGGTATGATGACAGGTGTGTCTGTCGGATGAATACCCTGCTGGGGATGCATGCCGCGGTCCGTTCAGGCGTCGGCATTGCAGTCCTGCCCACCTACCTTGCTGAGGCCGATCCTGAATTGGTCTCTCTTAGTGGGTCAATGGATGAGCTCTCGGTCGATCTGTGGCTCTTGACACATCCTGACCTGCGCAACACGGCACGTGTGCGCGCTGTACTTGATTATTGCGCCGTTTCTGACGTCATAGCCATGCGCCTGAAGTAAAGGATGCTCAGGCTGTCGGGTCCCGCAAACTGTTCATGTCGAGATCCCGTTGAGATGGCCCGCTTTCGTGGAACCGCGCTGCAAAGCACTCTATTGCATCCACAATTCGGTTTGCGGGTGAAATTGCGACCAGGCAAACCAGAATGCCTGATGGCTTCCCAGATCAGAGCCGTCTGAATCCACCGCTTTTATCCCGCCGGCATCAAGTTCCAGCCGAATGTTTTCAAACGCGATCTCATCGCCACGCGCCAAGGCAACAAGCGCCGTGCTCCTTTGGAAGGCGACCGGCTTGCCCGAGGCCGTGACCGCGCCAATCACGTCTTCATGCACCGGTAGCCGTGGGTCGACATCCCCGACCGGGAAAATCGGGCCATTCGCATCGCGGCCATTCCGAAAATCCGGATCGCGCCCGAGTGCATATCTTTCAAGCAGTACGGTTGTTTCCGGGTGTTCTTTCTTCCAGGTGCCCCAGTCGGTGGTGATGACCGTGGCCTGTTTGAGTTGCAGTTTTTGCGCGGCCAGCGGTCCCGTGACTGCATGACCCAAAAACGTGTCGAACACGGAGAATGTGTTCAAATCGTACATCACCTTGTTGGACCGGCTCAGCAGCCCAGATGTGCGCAGGATCGGTCGTTCAATGCCCTCAGGCAAACCATCCGTGAAATAGGCCTGCGCCGCGCCGCACAAGGTGCAATAGGGAATGCCGAGGTCGCGACCGCCCAATGTGTCGTTCACCATCTCGCGCACCTCCATGATGCGCCGGGGATAGGCACGATATTCACCGTTCACCCCGATGCCAAAGACAATATCATCGTCTTTCAGCCAGGTGGCTTCATCGGCGCTGCTCACATCCGGATTGTCGGCTGCGGGGATGCAGTTGCACAGATCGTCCGTCCTATCAAATGGGCGATCATCGATCAGGACACCGCCCCAGGAAACCAGCCTCCAGTCAATATCGCCTTCCGCAAAAATCCTGTCCCATCCGGGGACAATACCGGTGAAAATGGCGCGCTTTACCGTGAGGTAATCGGGAGGGGCCGGAATGTCCCACGCCATGAGGTGATCGGTGACAACACCCCAATTGTTTCCTGCCGCGAACTCTTTACCCAACAGCTCGGACGCGGCATTGGAAAGGGCGTCATGCAGCTGCCGCGAAGGCACAAAACGCATCATATCGCTGATGATCCAGACCAGCCGAGGGTCCTTGGAACTGGCAATCTCCGCCAGCGCCAGCTCTTGATTTTCATCCCAGGTCGAGAGGGTCACACTGTCGACAAATGCCACGCGCACGGCGAATTGCATCGCGGGGGATAGCGCGCCATCCGGGACAGCGGGCGGGTGGCCAAACTCTTCGATCACATAGTCGGGCAGCGGATCTGTGCTCTGCGCTTGCAACGCGCCAGAACAGGCCAGAGACAGCGCCAACACCGATGCGATGCGTAGAATGCGAGGAAGAATATCACGTGCCGACACCATGAATAGGCCTTTCCAAATCTTACTTTATCCAAAATCGCGCGGCCCAGATGCCCATCGGGAACTAGCGCGCGAGGTCGCATCAAGTGTGCCCTGACTCTGCACAGGCACCCAATCACGTTTGCATCAGGGTTGGTGAGCACGCGGGGAGGCGGTGCCAGACCGAAGGCGAGTTTCCTGCAAAATTGGCCACGCAAATACGCTGACTTTCCGCGCTTCTGTCATGGGATGGATGGCCACGGCCTGAGCCCCTAAACGACAATCTCATCGGCGTGTTTCAGCGAGACCGGCCCGCGGTGCAGAAGGTGGGGAACTCCGACAAAGAGGAGGGGTCGATGGCCCAACGTGTGCATCTCTTGAAAGTATTTCTCGGTCCGGTGATGCAGCGTGTTCAGCCCGGCGACGCAACCAGGTGAATAGGGCATAACATCAGATTTTGGCGCAGCGATGTCGGCGGCCGGACCGGCATCCTCATATCGCCAGATCACCGTGTCACGAGCAGAAAACCCTGCCTTATCAACAGGTACCGCAAAGAAGCGTCGACCGTTGTCGGGCCAGGAGTGCCCCGTCCTCAGCATGGCCTCGCGTATCGCTTCGGGGTGGACCGTCGAGAACTGAACACAATCACACCAACGGCATTCTAACTCCGGCAGCGGTCGTGTCGGAAGGGCTTCGCGTCCGCGATACTTTGCCATCTTGGCAGCATAAAGGTCGGGGTGTTCCTTGCGCAACGCGTCGAGGGGAAGAAGGAGATTACCGCGCAAGTTCGGCGGACACATATGATAGACAACCGGTTTTTCCGTCATATGTACTTGGCTCCTATCCTTCGCATGATGGTATGCGCGCTAATGCTGTCCGTTCGTTAGCAGATGCGAAGCAGCGATGCAGTCGCTTGCCGACATTGGACCTGGATGAGCCATGCCTTGCCGGGTTGCGAAAACGTTGTCCCGCATCCGCAGCACTTTTGCTTTCTTTGTCGATGTTAACCGCGGGTTTCGCTGCCGATCAAAATCTGAATGAAATAAAAGCTCCTGAGGCGGGCGCTTTCGCCTTCAACCTCATCGAAATTGTTCTTCTCTCTGATCAATCTCCTGTGAAATCAGCCGGGCCCGGATGAGCCTCGGAATTTTGAAACGGCTGATTTCACAGCAGCGATCCCAATTGCCACGGGCTGCGCCTTGTCGATTAGCCAGGAAAGCGATTCGAGAAAATGCAGGTTAGGACCTGTATTAAATTTCGGTAAAAGCGGGCGCGTTCTGGTTGAAATATATTCCCGCAATTGGGGAGTTGCAGCGCGATTGAAATCGGCTAACGTGCTTGCGGGCAGTGGAATGAAAAACAGGGATGCCAATGTCTACAAAACCGCCCCTCCAATATGACCACATCAACTTTGGCGAACAATCGATATCTGCTCCAGATGCTATAGCACCAGACGAGACTTTATCCGAACATCTATCGACCTGCGAATGCGCTGCCTGCATGGCGTCTGATCGTTTCAAAGATGATGTCGACAGAGCCCCAAACGTAACCAACAGCACTGCGGCGTCCGCAGCGGCAGCTGCAACACTTCAGGAGATGTCCAACTTCCTGGAGGCCGGGTATTGGAACAGCGCCAACGGTCCGCGTCACAACCTCGGCTCGACCGGGTCCGATCCCAACAATGGCGTTCTGTACTACAACGTAAGCGGCTTTGGCCCTTTGACCTATGGTGGCGGCAGTGACACCAACGGCGTATCCGCGGCACGTGCGGACCTGATCCGGGATGCTTTCGATGTCTATGAAGCGGTCCTCGGGATCGATTTCGTGGAGACGACAAGCACCGATGACAGCGTTGTTGACTTCTTCTTCTCTGACAACTCCAGCGGTGCCTATGCCGGGTCAACGCGCTTCGGCGACGGCACCATCTATTATTCCTACATAAACATCGCGGCGAGCTGGTCAGGCGGGACATCCACCTACGATGACTACACGCTGCAAACCATCTTCCACGAGATCGGCCACGCTCTGGGTCTTGGGCACCAAGGGCCCTATAATGGCAGCGCAAGCTACAGCAACAACGCCATTTTTGAACTCGACAGCTGGCAGGCATCGATGATGTCCTATTTCTCGCAGGGCGAGAATACAGCGATTTCTGCAAGCAACGAATTCTTGCAAACGCCGATGGCGGTGGACTGGTTGGCGCTCGACAGCATCTATGGGCAATTTGGATACGGCGTTTCAAACGCGTTTCTAGGCAATACGACCTATGGGTTCAATACAACGATCTCGGCAAGTGAGAGCCGAATCTGGAATGCTTATTCCGACTATGCCAACCGCACGGCATCCACGATTATCGACGCAGGCGGCATCGATACGCTGGACGTCAGCGGGTACAGCGCGAACCAGAAAATCGACCTGACCGTTCAGTCAGCAACCCAAACATTCCAAAACACCTCTGACATCGGAGGCCGGATCGGAAACCTCACACTTGCGGTCGGGACGGTGATTGAAAATGCGATCGGCGGGTCAGGCAATGACCAGTTCATCGGCAACCAAGCCGACAATGTTTTCGAAGGTCGCGCTGGCAACGACACATTCATTGGTCTGCTCGGCAATGACACCTTCCACGGCGATGCCGGGTTCGACACCGTCATCTACTCCTCTCTCTTTGGCTCCTACTCGTTCTCGCTTCTTCAAAATGCGATCGAGGTAATCGGGGAGGGGATCGACCTTGTCTACGACACAATCGAGAGCCTTCAGTTCTCCGATGTCACCTACAGTTTTTCAGACATCCTGAACCTGTTTGACAACGCAGCGCCAGTGGCAAGAAATGACGCCGCGACGGTGGACGAAGGCGCTACCCTCACGCTGAATGTGCTGGCCAATGACACGGATGCAGACCTGGATCCCCTGACAATCACGGCCGTCGAGGGGCAGGCGATTGCGACGGGCGGATCGGTGGACCTTGCCTCGGGCGCCTCTGTGACGCTGAAGAGCAATGGCACGCTTGAGTATGTGCAAAATGACGTATTCGACGCGCTGATGGACGGCGAAACAGATACCGAAAGCTTCTCCTATACGGTCTCGGATGGGAACGGTGGCACAGACGACGCAACTGTTTCCGTCACGATTGAAGGGGTAGGTAGCGTCGCGGCAACCCCCATCGGTCAAAGTGGCACGGTGACGGTGGTGCAGGACAACTCGGATCAATGGCATACCGTGACCTTCAGCGCAGTCATTGAGAACGCCGTTGTCGTCATGGGGCCCATGACCTTCAATGGCGTTCAACCGGGAACGACGCGCGTGCGCGACGTCACCGACACCGGGTTTCAGTTCCAGATCGACGAATGGAATTATCTGGACGGGGGCCACATCGAAGAAAGCATCGGGTGGCTTGCAGTATCTGAGGGCTCACATACGCTGGCTGGCGGCCAAACCATTGTCGCCGGGACCCAAGACATCGGCACTGACTTCACCGAGATCAGTTTCGGCGAAACACTGGGCGAAGCTGTGGCGCTGGCAGAGGTCACCACTTTCAATGGCTCAGACGCAGTCACCACGCGGATCAAGAACGTGGACGACAGTGGCTTCGAAGTGCAATTGCAGGAAGAAGAAGCAGAAGGCCCCCACGTCATCGAAACCGTCTCATGGATCGCGATCGAAACAGGCACATCTGCCGGTCTCGACGTGTTCCTTACGGACGATCAGGTAAACCAGGACGCGGATAGTTTTGTGTTCAACACAGGCTTCGGCACGGCGCCGGTTCTGCTCGCAGATATGCAAAGCACTGACGGGCCGGATACGGCGACCCTGCGTATGAGCGCGTTGAGTGATACCGGCGTGTCGCTTTTTGTCGAGGAAGAGGCCTCTGATGACAGCGAACTGCGCCACACCAACGAAACGGCAGGCTATGTAGCCTTGGAAGCAGGGCTGATCTACGACGAGTTCGTCTTGGTCTGAGCCGCGCGGGCGTTGTTTTCTGAACGGATGATGGATTTGGAGTGACGCGGTCATACTGCGGACACGTCAAGCCCGCCTTTTGGCGGCCTTTGACTGCAAAGGAACTTCCTTTACGCGAAACGCATCAACACCGTACTCAAAAGTTCTATACCTACTTTGCTGGCATGACACTTACGATCCGCCGGTAAAGACATATACCCGCAGGAGTTGGACATGTTTCTGCGTATTTGCCAGCGTTCAAAACGCGAAACGACCTAACTCAAAAGAAGTCGAACCAGAATTTCGCAAAAATTCACGGTTTTTGCGACGGAGAAACCGTGCGTCTGCGTTTAACAGCCGGGTCACAGATTCTGAAAGTGGTTTCGACGGATGCGCATATATTTGACGGCTATCGCTGCTATTGCGATTCTCTTGGGATCTTATGGCATGACTTTTGGCGTTCCGGCTGGGATCAAAGCGTCACTTGGGATCGACCAGGCGGCTGTCAGTGACGCTAATCGCGGTCCCGCAGGTGCGCCGCCAAACGGCGCACGGGGCGGCGGTCCGCGGGGCGGTAACGCGGCCAGTGTCACTGCGGTGGTCGTGACCCCGCTGGAGATGCAACCCTATGAGGATGTCCTGCGCGCCATTGGCAGCGCCTCGGCCTGGCGCAGCGCTTATGTGGTTTCTGATGTCTCGGGCGAGGTGATTGAGATCAATCTGCCCGCCAATCAGAAGGTCGCTGCGGGCGACGTTCTGGTCCAGTTGGATGCCCGCACCGAAGTGCTGAACCTGGAGATTGCCCAGGCGGAGCTGACGCAAGCCCGTGATACCGTCCAGCGGTACGAACGCCTGCAGTTGAACGGCAATTCGACGATCACGGATGTCACGCTCTCGGATGCCCGGGTGGCGCAACGTCTGGCCGAGGCGGCTGTGGGGCTTGCCGAGGTGGCGTTGGAAGACCGGACACTCCGCGCCCCGATTGCAGGAAAGCTGGGGCTGAGTGAGGTCGAGGTTGGCGACATCCTGTCGGCAGAGACCGTCATCGTCACAATCGACGATTCACAAGCACTGGAGGTCGAGTTCGAACTGCCCGAACGCTCCATCGCCCTGCTTGAGACAGGGCGCACCATTCTGGCGAGCACCCCATCGCTTACGGGTCGGATCTTTGAGGGTGAGATCACGTCTTTTGACAGCCGCATCGACAGTGTGACCCGCAGCGTGACGGTTCAAGCACGGATTGAGAACCCCGATGGCCTGCTGTGGCCGGGTATGACCATGTCTGTGCGCCTGATCCAGCAAAGCGATCCCCTGGCGGTTCTGCCCGCAACGGCAATCACCTGGTCGCGCAATGGATCAAACATCTGGATCGAAAGAGACGGTCACGCCGAGCCGGTCGCGGCGACTATTCTGTTTCGGCGCGGGGATCGGGTGTGGATCGACGCCGACGTTCCGATGGGCACGCGGGTGGTGACGGAAGGAGCCCAGAAATTGCGCGCCGGAACCCGGATCGCGGCAGTGCAGGGACCGCAGGAGGGGGGTCCCCAGCCTGCCTCGGAGATTGGCGAGGCCGAAACCGCGCGGCCTGACCGACCGGGGGCGCCCACATGAACGCGACCTTGCCGCGGCGCGACAAATCAGGGATGGCGGATCTTTTCGTGGCACGCCCGATTTTCGCGGTTGTCATCAATCTGCTCATCCTGATTGCAGGACTTGCAGCGCTGGCATCGGTGGACGTGCGGGAAATGCCCGATGTCGACCGGCCGGTGCTGTCGATCCGCACCGATTACGAAGGCGCAGTGGCCGAAACCGTGGATCAGGAAGTCACCCAGGTGCTCGAAGACGCTCTGAGCGCGTTGGAAGGGCTGTCCTATATGGAAGCAAGCTCCAGTAGCGGCGAAAGCAGCATCACCATTGACCTGTCGGAGGGCACCGATGTGGACGTGGCCGCAAATGAAGCGCGTGAGATCGTCTCCGCCACGCTGCGAGAGCTGCCCGATGACATCGACGATGATCCGACCGTCTCCAAAAACGATCGCAACGCCGACGCGATCATCCGCCTTGCCGTCATGGGGGACGCAGATTTTGATGAATTAACCGCATTGGCCGAAGGGCCGATTTATGACCGGCTGTCCCTCATTGACGGCATCGCAGAGGTGACCATACGTGGTGATCGGGCCGATGAGTTTCGGGTGACGCTGAACATGCCGTCACTGCTCAGCCGCGGGTTGACGGTATTCGACGTATCCGATGCGCTGACCGATCTGCGTGACGATACACCACTTGGATCGCTGGACGCGGCCTCGCAAACCCTGGCGCTGCGGGTTGGCAATGCCACGGTGACGGCAGAGAGCGTTGGCCAGATCCCGATCGATGCGACCACTCGCGTTTCGGATGTGGGATTTGTCCAGGTCACGCCAGAGGACAGTGACGTCTTTGCCCGTGTCAACGGCCAGCCCGCCATTGGGCTCGACATCAGCCGCCAGTCCATTGGCAACACGCTCGACATCTCGAAATCTGTGCGGGAGGCTGTGGAGGAGTTGCGCACGGGGCTGCCGGAGGATGTCGATCTCATCATCACCTCCGACGATGGCGTTTTTATCGAGAGCTCCATCGAAGAGGTGGTGAAATCCATCGGTCTGGCCACCGTGATCGTGATCGCGGTCATCTTTCTCTTCCTGCGCTCGCCGCGCGCGACGGTGATCCCGGCCGTCACGATTCCGGTGGCGCTGGTGGGTACCATCGCCGCAATCTGGCTGACCGGGTTTTCCGTCAACACGATCAGCCTTCTGGCGCTGGTATTGGCGACGGGTATGGTGGTGGATGATGCCATCGTGGTGATCGAGAACATCGTGCGCAAACGCAAGCAGGGCATGGGCGCTTTTGCGGCGGCAGCGGCGGGTACGAACGAGGTGTTCTTTGCGGTCATTTCCACAACCGCGACCCTTGCGGCGGTCTTCATCCCGATTTCCTTCCTGCCCGGACAGGCGGGGGGTGTCTTCAGCGAATTCGGCTTTGTGCTGGCCTTTGCGGTCACCCTGTCCTCGATCACGGCTTTGACGCTGGCCCCGGTGATGGCGGCGCTGCTGGACCCCGGCAAACCCGAAAAGGCTGGCCAACCGGCGCCGCCGGGGGCCGTCGCGCGTGCATTTGATGTGGTGATGGACCGGGCGATCCGCGCGCCGCTGCTTGTGCTGGCCATCGCTGGCAGCTTTGCCATCATCGCAGCGGGAGCGGCGGTCTCTCTCTCTTCCAGCATCACGCCCAGTGAAGACCGCGGGTTTTTCCTGATCCAGGCGCGCGGCGCTGCGGATACGACACCTGAATACCTCGACACGCAGGTCGCGCAGATTGAGGAGATTCTGACCCCCTACCGGGGCAGCGGCGAAATCTCGGCGGTACAAAGCATCATTGGCGTACGCGGTGGGACCAACGCGTTCATTATCGTGCGCCTGCCGGATTGGGCGGAGCGCGCGCGCAGCCAGCAGGAGATCATCACGGAGGTCAGCGGCCAGTTGGCCCAGGTGCCCGGGGTCCAAGTCAGCGCCAGATCCACCAACAGCCTGAACATCCGTGGTGCCGGGCGTGGTCTGCAATTCGCCGTCACCGGCGCGGATATTGCAGCGATGACCGATGCCGCCGACACCCTGATTGGTGCGATGTCCGATGATGAGACCTTCCTCAATCCGCAGCTTTCCAACGACAGCGTGCAGGCGCAGTTCGAAGTGCGGGTCGATGAAGACATGGCCCGCGTGTTCGGCCTGTCCGAGGCTGAAATCACCGCCACGGTGAGTGCTATGGTGCAGGGCAGCGTCGCTGTGAGTGTCTTTGAGGGCGACACGGAAACGGATGTGAATGTGGTGCCGGGCGGTCAGCCCATTGATGATCCTTCAGATCTGGAAGCGATCTACCTGCGCCTGCCTGATGGGGCCTATGTGCCGCTCTCCGCGGCGGCAACGCTTGTCCCCATGGTGAGCCAATCACTGATCGAACGTCAGGGGGGCGCTCTGGCAGTGTCGGTACAGGCCAACCTGAACCGGGGCGTCGATCTGGGTACCGCGATGACACGGCTGAGCGAGATCGCCAGTGAAACACTGCCGACGGGCATGGGCATCATCTTCACCGGGGAGGCGGCCAGCCTGAGCGATAGCCAGGCCGCAATGTATATGGTGTTTGGCATCGCTCTTGTTGTTGTACTCCTGGTGCTGGCGGCGCAATTCGAGAGCTTCGCAAGCGCGGTTGTCATCATGCTGACCGTCCCTTTTGGTCTTGCGGCCGCATTGATGGCGATATCCCTGACCGGCGGGTCACTGAATTACTATAGCCAGATCGGTCTGGTCATGCTGATCGGGGTGATGGCCAAGAATGGCATCTTGATCGTTGAATTCGCCAACCAATTGCGCGAAGCGGGTCAGGACATTGACAGCGCGATCCGTGATGCCTTGCGCCTGCGCATTCGTCCGGTTCTGATGACCATGGTTTCCACTGTTTTCGGTGGCTTACCGCTTGTCCTGACCTCGGGGGCAGGGGCCGAAGCACGTATCGCGGTGGGGTGGGTCATCGTTGGTGGGCTGGGCTTTGCCACAGTCTTTACTCTGTTTCTGACGCCGATCTTTTATCGCTGGATCACCGTTTACGGAGCAGAGCCCGGCAAAACGGCCAGGCAACTGCAGCGCGAGAATGCGCTTGTCGCTGTTACAGAGTAGCAGGCCCAGATGGATGCGATCAGTCAGGCGCTCTTGCGTTTTGATCGTGGAAGACACCGGATCGCTGGGAACCGTGCTTTTTGACGCTTCGCCAGCTGTCTTGTGAACTCAATGGGCGGCTTCGGCGAGGAACTTCACGAACAATGAAGTCAAACCTTCTTTTGGCGCGTTCGGTGGCCAAACCGCGAATACCCCAACAGGGGCCACAGACCAGTCGGGCAATACGTGCCGAACAACCCCTGCAGCGGCGTCTTCCTCCATCAGGAAATCCGGAACGATTGCCAATCCGGCCCCGGAGCGCGCCAGGTGATACAAGGCGTGCGCATCATTCACGCTTAGCCGCGCGGCCGGTTTTAAAAGCTCCGGCTGATGCCCGGCTTTTTGGAATTCGGACATCGGTTTGACCTGGGTCAGTTCCACCCAATCCCAGTGCTCGACATCCTTGGGCGTGTCCGGTGTGGGCCGGGTGCTCAGATACGATGAGGCGGCGACAAGGCACCGATCCACATCATAGAGCTTTCGTGCCTTCAGTGCGCTATCCTCAAGCCACCCCATGCGCAGTGCCACATCAATGCCATCGCCAATCACTTCGCGACGCAGATCGGAAAAGTCGAGGTTTAGACGCACGCCCGGATGGGCAATTGAAAACTCGGCCATCCGCTTAACGATGCTGGATTGCGCCAAAACTGCGGGTGCGGTTACGCGGAGCACGCCGGAAGGCTGCGCTGCCATGTCAGAGATTGCGTTCAGCCCGGCCTCCGCGGCATCAATCATTGCACGCGCAGCACCGATCAGTCGTTCACCATCACGCGTCAGGGAGAGTTTACGCGTCGAGCGATAAAGCAGAGCGACCCCGAGCTGCTCTTCCAGATGCGTGATGTGATGGCTGACAACCGAGGGCGAAAGGCGAAGCGCTTTTGCCGCGGCGCGAAAGGAGCCGTGATCCACTGCTTTCGCGAATATCGCAATTTGTCGTAGTTGATCGATCACTACTTAACTTATCCGAACAGTTAAACTTATTAATTCTATCTTATAGAACTATTTTGCTGGGTCTATGCTCATTCTGCGCGGGCCGGTACTTCGGTCTGCGCGGTGATTTCCCAGCGTGAAGGAGCTAGAAAAATGAAGATAATCAGAGCATTGGCAGTAGGTTTTGCACTACTGATCGTACCCATGGCCGAGAGCGCGCAAGCCAATGAGCAGGCGACGGTTCAGGTGTTTTACGATTTCTTGAGCAACCCGGTATCGGAAGAGAATGCTGCAGCATTCAAAGCCGCAGTTGCGGAGGATTGGGAGAGCATCGGCGACTACTCAGGGGAGACCAAATCCCGTGAAGAACTGATGGGTCAGATGGGGGGCTTTGCGCAGCTCATCCCCGATCTGAACTGGGCGGTTGAGGAAATGATCCAGTCTGGCAACCAGGTGGTGGTCAGAGGCCGCGCAACAGGCACGCCAAATGGCCCCTTGTTTGGGGTTGATGGTAAGGGCAAGAGCTTTGAAATCATGAGCATCGACATCCACACAGTTGAGGGCGGCTCAATTGTCAGAACCTACCATGTGGAAGACTGGTCAGGTGCGTTGCGCCAACTCAGTGCTGACTAAAGTCAATGTGCCAGACGGTTATAAGTATGGCCGTCTGACCACTTTGTCGGAGCAGAGATGACCATGGTAAAGCGCTACACCTTCGTTCCACCCATTGAGGGCAAGAATTACGCCTGGCACCTGTCCTCATGTTTCGCCTGAGGTCCCAAATGTCCCTACCGCGCTGAGGGAACAGAAAACGACATATGCTGACGATCTATCAGCCTCCGGAGTCGATCAGTATCCCGCGGGACTCGGCACGATAACCGACGCGGATGTCAGCGATCAAACCAAGATAGATGCCCTGGATGAGAAATACGCTATCATCAAATTGGGCGGCGTTCCCGACCGCGTCGCAAACCGCTTGCCGATATCGCTGGCAACTACAGTCAGCTTGGCGACATTTTGGTAGTCGGATTGAACGGTTTTGCCGCTATCAAAAGTGTTCAGGATCGCAGAGTGTCGCGTTACGAATTACCCTAAATCGTTAGTCGCCCGTTGACGACCAGCCAAACCTTAGGCTTTCTGTAGCTCGTATTTTATTCTAGTCTGAAACGAGATCGACGCTTCAAATAAAACAGACGTACCCCTTCGCCTGTTGAATTCGGAAACATTTAAAGCCGGATTCGAGAAGGGAGTTTGAATTTTAAAATTGAATTGAAAAGGGTTGCCAATTATGGGCTCTGGTGCTGATTTTCTCATCCTTTCCCGCATCCGTGGAAAACTTACTGGCCTGCTGTTGGCCGCGCTCTTTCTGCCCTCGGCGACGCTGGGCGCAACGCTGGATGACGTCACTGATCCCGAAACGGTGTTTGGGAGTGGCGGTTTTACAGGCGGTGATACGCTTTCCATCGGACCAGGCAAATCTGGTGGGTGGGGTGGTTTGCGCACGCCGCTTGATTTGGAAACGCAACTGCTGCGTCGGATTGAAGCGACACCTTCAGATACCGATTTGCTCAAAAACCTCGCGTTGCTCTACGTTCGCACCGGTCGGTTGGAGGCGGCGCGAACAACGCTCAAGGAAGTGCACGCACTGGAACCCGGTGATACCGCCGTCGCAATCGACATTGCCAGATTGGCGCGTACGACCGACGGTACCGCTGCCGCCCGGGCGGTGCTGGAAGGCTTCAAAAGGGACGCCGATGATAGGTTCCCATACAGGCTTGCGCTCATCCAATTGGACTATGATACAGGAGCGCTGGCCTCGGCTCGGCGCGGGCTTGAAGGGATGCTTGCAGAGGATCTGCCGCAAGCGCGGGCACATAGCCTAAAGTTGCTTTTTGCGCGTTACCTGCTGGCGGAGAATGAAACCGAAGCGGCGCGGGCACAGATCGAAACCGTACTCGAGACCAAACCGCAGGACCCGGATGCGCTGGCCTTTCGTGCATTTTTCAGGCTCAAAAATCTCGATCTCGACGGCGCTCAGTCTGATATCGCAACCGGGCTTGCCACAGAGCCCGCAAATACCTCGCTTCTGCGTCTCGCGGCGCGTGCTGATTGGCGTGCGGGTCAGCACGCACTAGCGGTAGAGCATCTGCTCGCGGCGGTGAGCGCTTCGGACTACCAGACAGATATCGTCCTGGATGCTGTCGATGTGCTGGAGGAAACGGCACAGCGCGAAGAGGCGCTGCGGCAGATCGGGATCGCGATAAAGCGCCATCCGGCGTCGGCGCAACTGGTTGCCCGGCTCGGTACGCTGCGGCTCGCCGCCGAGGACTGGGACGGCGCGGAACGTGCCGCCGCAGCGCTCCGACAATTCGGAACGCCGCAGGCTGTGGGAGATTCCGAAAAGATCCGTCTCGCGGTGCTGCGCGGACGCGGCCAGGCGGAAGCGGCGCAGTCTTTGCTGAGCCAGCTCGCGGCGAGCGGGTCGGATCTCGGAGCGATTGCGGAGGTAGTCAACACACATCTTGCCCAGGATGAGCGCGGGGCAGCAATGGACTACGTCGCTGGTCTCCTGGAAAAGGCTCCTGAAAATCCAGCTCTACTGCTCATGAATGCCTCTCTGAATGAGATGGCCGGGAATACTGGTTTCGCCGAGGCAGGTTATCGCGCGGTGGTCCAAAAGATACCCGCGAGCCCAATCGCACACATCGCCCTTGCCCAGCACCTGATGCGCGAGGGCCGACCAACCGAGGCCGAAGCGGCAATTCGCGCGGGGTTGGCGCAGCGGCCCGAAGACCCATCACTCAAGATGCCACTGGTCGAGATATTGCTGCGGCGTCGAGAGATCGAGCCTGCATTACAGAACATGGAGGAGCTGGTGCGTGCCTATCCTGACAATGCCCTTGTGGCTAACAACTACGTGGCGCTGGTCACCGATTACGCAGTCGAGGATGCCGCGCGGCTGGAGCTAGCGACCTCGGTTGCCGGACAGCTGAAATCGTCGCCGATCCCTCAGCTGCGCGATACCTATGGCTGGCTGTTGCACAAGCGTGGCGACCACCAGGCCGCCAAAGCGGTGTTGACAGCCGTGCTTGAGGAGATCCCTGAAGATGCCTGGGCCAACTATCACCTCGGCATGGTACAGGTCTCTCTGGGCGAAGATGACGATGCGATTGTCCATCTGCGGCGCGCCCTGGCGACGACGGATGCTTCCTTTGATAAGACCGATGTTGTGGTCGCCACACTTGGCTCGCTCGAAGGACAATAGCTGGGCAACGGCGAAATAGTTTCCGGGAATGGTTAATGATTTCTTGACCTGATTTTCTACGGAAGGCATTCTGTTGACGTTGCGGAAGGATGAATTTTAATTCCGGAAGTCGACAAAAGTCATTGAGAGCGATTGGTTTTTCAGAATTTTTTGTGTGGGAGAGAAGTTACTCGCTCTCCATTTTAAAGGATGAATTTATGTCTACACGATCTCGCAGTTTGGCGAGTCTGGCCTGCGCATCTTTAGCACTATTGCTGTCTTCGGCAGCCGCGCATGCTTCATTTATCGCCAACTTTCACCAAAACTTCGACGACACGAACACGAACACGGTTTTCATCTTTGGTGCTCAGGGGACCGAAGGCACGGTTTCCGGCAACGATGGTTTCAACCAGAACTTCACAATCGACAACACGGGCGTGTTTTCTCTGGGACTCGGGACTGCCGGTCGTGCGATGTCGCAGAACGGGGTTGTTAACAACCTGTCTCTGCTGGTAGAATCGGTCGACCCGATCAGTGGCTTGGCGCTTAACCGACGCAATTTCTCTACTGACATGACAACTTTGATCGACATCGCTGGATTGAGTTCGGAGTATCGCGTACTATCGATTGGCGGTGGGGATGACGGCGGTTCGCAGATGTCGGTTACGGCGACTGAAGACAATACTACCGTAACCATCACTGCGCCGGTTGTGATCGACGGAAATGTGGCTGACACGCCCTTTCAAGTCGTCCTGGACAAGGGTGAATCGGTTTTCTACGAAACAGCAGTGGGTGAAGATCTTAGCGGCTCTCTCGTATCTGCGAACAAGGATGTCGCAGTTTTCGCTGGTGCAAAATGTGCTGACGTACCCTCCAATGTCAGTGCGTGCGACCATCTGGTTCAACAGCAATTTGGTACAGAAAACTTCGATACCGAATTTCTACTCGTGGAGACACCCTTTGCAGGGTCAGATCAAGATCTGGTGCGTGTGATCGCCGCCGAAGACAACACCGAAGTATTTGTGGATGGCGTCTCTCAGGGCACGATCGATAGCGGTGAAGTGCTTCAGATCGACAGTGTCGGAAATGCCAAGGTTACCTCCGACAAGCCTGTGAGCGTGGGCCAGTTCATGCGCGGCCAGAGTGGTTCCCGCACAGTTGGCGACCCCGCATTCGCGCTTATTCCAAGTATCGATCAACTCCTAGACACCTACGCATTCACCACGCCAGTGGGTAGCGAATCCTTCTCGCAAAACCAACTCAACATCGCCATTGCTGCTTCGGATGCGGGATCGCTCGAACTGGATGGAGCGCTGGTGGACACGACTGGCTTTACGCTATCGAATGGCATTCTCTACGGCAGCATTGACGTTTCCGTCGGGTCGGGCATCATTTCCGCCGAGAACCCGTTTTTGGCGACGCTGTCCGGCTTTGATAGCTTCGACAGCTACCTGACGCCGATCGCCTCTGCGTTCTCGCCCGGCGTCTCGCCTCCACCGCCACCGCCGCCAAACCCGACAGAAGTCGTGCCGCTGCCGGCATCAGCGCTGTTGCTGCTTGGTGGCTTCGGTGTCATGGGCGCGTTGCGTCGCCGCAAGTCGCACCGCGCCGTCAGCTGATCGGTCGCGCGCTGCATCAAGCCCCCCAGCCGCAGGATTGGCTGGGCGGTGTTTTCATCTCGAGAACAAACCGCGCGATAGAAAAAGGCTCTGAAACTTTGGCCACCCAAGTGCCAAAACCTGTTTTGCTGCCTCAGGCGATCAGGTCGTAGGTGCCCAGATCCGCGGTCAAAACGCCAATCGTCTCCGGGATATGCGTGGTCTCAGCATCGCTGGAGGTCTCCTCGTCTACCCAAATCCGGGAACGGGCACCCATGGCATCGTAGCGTATATTCGCCGCATCACCGCCGTTGCTGGTCTGCATCTGGGCGAACAATGCCTGGTCTGAATCGTGCGTGATGACCTTGGCTTGATCCGTCACCCCATTGACTTTTCGGGACCAGATGTCGCCAGATCTCCCACCTTCGATTGCGATCCAGTCGAATTTTTCGACCACATGCTGACCCTTCGCCTCTTCTTCCTGCACGCGGAATTTGAAGCTGTCCGAATCTACCAGATCGACCCGGCTGGCGACCGTATCGCTGCCGCGATTTGACGTCACCTGTGTGAAAACCAGAGGCTGGCTGTCGAAATCGTCCCCCAGATTGATCTGCTTCTCTTTGTGATCAGCCGAGCCGGACCCGGCAACAATCGTGCGACCACCAGACAGCTGATGTGTGCCTTCGCTGACGGCCATCCAGCTGATCGTTTCGGTGGTGTGACGCCCGTCGAGATATTCCCATTCCTCCATTCGGAACTCAAACCCGGTATCGGTCACCTTCTGGACGCGGATGGTGACGGGATCGCTGCCTTCGCTGCTGACAGGCCCCATAACGACAACGGCGTCTTCGATTTTCTGGTCGAACTTAACCTTGTGCCAGATCTGAGGAGATGACTGCGAGACCGTCTCAGAGCCGATCTCAAGGGTACCGCTGGACGGATTTGGCGGTGTCGGTCCCGGTGGTGTTGATCCGCGGCTGTCGAGCTCCAGCGGGGCGGCGGTGCGGGCAAAATTCTGCGTGACAAAAAGCCCGTCCCACCCCTGATAGTCTCCGCGTTCAATGCCAATGCCGATCACATCCAGGTTCGGGTTCAAAATATTGGCGCGGTGGCCGGGGCTGTTCATCAGGGACTCGTGCAAATTCACCACGTCATCCGACAGCCCCGGTTGTCCGCGCACGCTCTGCCACGCGATGTTCTCTGCTGAGCGCCAACTGCCGGCAAATTCAAAATCCGCATCGCGCATCCGCTCGGTGGGGGACGATCCGCCCGCCCCGGTGTGACTGAAGCGGTCCGTTTCTATCATCCAGTCGCTGTGATCTTCGGCGGCGTCATTGAGACGGAGTTCCAGCCGCAGCAGATCCAGATCAAGTAAACTGCGTTCGGCGTTGATCAGATCCAGCATCTGCCATTCGAGGGGGCTTGCTTTTGACATGGTGTTTCAGACTTTTCTGTTATTTGCGATGAGAGAGGCGACAGCGCCGCGTAGCACGACGGGAATGGTCGCGCATATACAGCGGGCACGGAGGCGCAGAATGTCGCGCAAAGCCGGGGAAAATCGCGCATGGCGGGGAAAGTTGCCGAGAAAACGGCAAACCTCTGCCGAGCGCAAGCGCATTTACATCAGGCCGTCCAACGGAAGTAATCTGATCTGCTGCACCTTCAAAACTTGGCTTTGACGCGCCTGGTGCGTGACGTTTAGCGAAAGCAAACCGGATCAACCGGCCCGGCAAACTGTCATCTCAGTGTCGCGTCCCTGTGCAAACACATCGGGTATGAAAGAGCGTCTCGAGCCGTTGATTGCCGAACGTGCACCGTGGCTGGTGGCACCCAAGCTCCTGCCAAGGTCTGCGCGATATGCGCTCGACAAGATTTTAAGCTATGACGCCGCAGTGTCCCTGGCCGATGATTTGGCTGATGAGGCTGCAGGGGACGTCATGGATATAGTCGCTGCGCGCTTGGCAAAGAACATCCAGATCACAGGGTTGGAACACGTTCCGTCAAAGGGGTCTGCCCTGATCGTCGCCAATCACCCGACCGGCATCGGCGACGGGATCATGCTGTGGCATGTATTGTCGCGCATTCGCTCCGATATATTCTTCTACGCGAACTCCGATATCCTGCGTGTCCTGCCTCAGATGCACGACCTGATCGCGCCAGTGGAATGGCGTCATGACAAGCGGACTCACACGAAAACCCGGGAGACGATGCTGTACACCCGGTCAGCCTTCGATGCGGGCAAGCTGGGTGTCATATTCCCATCAGGTCGGCTTGCTAAGCGTCGCGGGTTGACGCTCCATGAGAGGCCGTGGATGACGTCTGCCGCGACATTGGCCCGGAAATTCGAATTGCCGGTGGTGCCGATCAACATTCAGGCGCGGAACTCCGGTATTTTCTATCTGTTCGACCTGATCCACCCAACGTTACGCGATATCACTCTGTTCCATGAAACGCTCAACAAGGCGCATCAGCCTTTCCGCATCGCCATCGGACGGCCTATTTTTCCTGCGTCCCTGCCTGTGGAGGCGGATAAGGCCACCGAAGCAATCAGGTATGCCACGTTGGATGCAGGAAATCCCCGCGTGACCGGGCGACCCGTTTCAAAAACGGCGAAGCTGCATTGGATCAGAACGCTATCGCAGCGGCTGATTTGAACGTTCATCGTAAGTCGCTCAAAATCGGCCATGAGTGTATTTCGATGACACCGCGTCGCGTCTCGCGAAATGTAAAGCCCAGGGTCGCGGTGCTGAAACCATAGCGCTAATCCTTGGCTGCAGTGACTTGTGCAAAAATGCATTCATGATCCGAAAGGGGACTTTTGTCCGGTGCAAGGGCTGGCAAGATCACCCCAGCCTCGCCATGCATCCCGCGATGGCAAAACCAATCCAGCTTCCTTTCCCGTATCGGGTGGGGTGTGATCCTGCTTGGCCGCGTTGTTGTTCCATCCGGCGTCAGCGACCATCTAAACCCGCGATGGCGCGCGAGGTCGAACAGGGTTTCATCCTGCCAGTTGTAGTCTGGGGGTATGTGATTGCCGGTGTTCAGATCGCCACCAATCAGGATCGGCATGTCGCCGCAAAACGCCTCGAGCTCGGTCAACAGCCGGTCGAATTCAAGGTGACGGTGGGCGGCGTCTGCATTGCTTTCCAGATGCGTGGACACGAAACACATTGGTCCGCCGATGCTGGGAATGATGCCCGCCACGGCGATGCGCCCGCCAATGCGGGGTTGTTTCGGATCAACCGCGCCTGTTTCGGCGAACCAGTGGCCGGTTCGATCCAATCGGATCAGTGCCAAGGCTTCAAATCGCGCGGAAGATAGAATTGCGTTACCATGCCAGCCGTGCGCGTTGAAGTCGTCGCGGCAAAACACGCGTTCCGCGGCACCGCCCAAGTCCATTTCATAAAACTCGACGCCGTATGCATAGTGCATGCCCAAGGCTTCCGCCACGTCGGCGGTGGTGTCGCGCTGGGCGGTACGGGCCATGCCACTGTCCATCTCGCTGAGCAGAACCACATGTGGCCCATGTGGCCGCAGCATTTCGGCGCTTTCTTTGGGGAAGAGGCATCTTTCAACATTCCAGGCGGCCACATTGACTACATGCGGCAACTGCGGCGCGCTGCCGGTGCCCCCTACCTGCAAGGACGTCATCGCCGGGATTTCCCGCAACAACGCAGCATGCGCCTCCGACGTCTTTGGAGCCGTCAGAATCCTGGCCCTTTGAGCGTCAGTCACGTCTGGCAACTTTGCAACCAGGTTTATCACAGCCGTTTCCCTTCGCTTTTTATCAGAGAAATTGACTTCAAGGGCGTCGCCAATGCCTAGCTTGCCTCGACGACCTTGGAAAGCGTCAACACTGTTCTGGTTGCCAACCCGTATGGCCGCAGCGGTGGAGACGATGGCCGGTGTCTCACCTTCATCGTTCGGGCGCGGACACCCTGCGGTTTAAGCCTGGCGCCGGGTCTTGTCGCTTCGGGAAAGGTCTCGGCAGCGCTCATGAGGTCACTTTGTGCACATGTCCCAAGATGTCGAGGGGTCGATCTTCGCGCAACGTGAACAGGATCACTGACCGCAGGGCAAGAACGGTCCAATCATTCGAAGACCCTGCAATACGGCAGAGATCTGTTTTCGACCGGAACACCGCACGCTGGGCCACAACGCGGCGCGCTTTGATCACGCTTTCCACGCCGATTTTTAATGTTTTACACAGAGAGTTTTTAATGCATTTCTTGATATTTGCCACGGCCCTGATCGCCGTTTTGATTGCCGCAGCCTTTGCGAGGTCGCCCGCCGGGCCGATCATCTATCTCGAACAGGGATGGACCAAGACTTTACGCGAGAATTTTTACTTCACGCCGCAGGGCTCTCATATGATGCCCGCGGATTGGTTTGAAGCATTGGAACAGCCCGAAGGTCAGGGGCGGTTTGGCGACCCGGCCTATCTGCAACGCTTTGGGTTTATCGCTCCCGAAACTCCGTTTGGGACCAACAGCAACGGGTACCCAATCGGGTTTGCCGTGGAGGAAGCGACGGGTCAGATTGGGCTAACCTGTGCTGCGTGCCATACTGCCAATGTAGAGGTGGCAGGACAGACGCTCCGTGTGGATGGGGCACCGGCACACCTTGATTTCGACAGTTTTTATCAAGACCTGGCGCGTGCTGTGTCACGGACGCTTCTGGATCCCGAAAAGTTCTCGCGGTTCGTCGCGGCGCTTGGGCTTGCATCTGACGAAGATGTGGCGGCGCTCCGGTCTGAACTGGCCGCGTTTGATCTGAGGCTTACCGGGGATGCCGCGCTACGTCGGCCCGTGCTTGCATCGGGCTTTGGCCGTGTCGACGCGTTAACGCAGATCGTCAATGCGCTGGCTGTGCGGGATCAGGAAAAGCCTGCAAACTTGTTCCCGGTCGCGGCGCCCACCAGCTATCCGGCACTGTGGCTCACGCCTGAGCTGGAATTTGTGCAATGGAATCCAATCGCGGCGAGCCCGATTGCTCGCAACGGTGGTCAGGTTCTGGGCGTCTTCGGGCAGACCAACCTGGCGCATGATGCAGGTGAGGACGCTTTTCGCTCCTCGATGCTGTTGCCGCAGCTCAAGGATCTGGAAAAATGGCTGCAAATGCTGGAACCGCCGCGCTGGGATGAAGCACTTATGGGGGCTATCGATGCGGACCTTGCCGCCGAGGGTGCGGAGCTTTTCCGCGATAACTGCAAGGCCTGTCACAACATGGCGCCTTATGCGCGGACCGATCCCTCTGAAAACCATTTCGGCGAGACGTTCATCAAGATCGGGCGCGTGGATTTCCGCAAGGTTGGCACCGACAGCGCCTATTCGACCAGCCTCTTGACCCGCCGGATTGAAACCAACGAAACAACCGCGCCGCTCTTTGAGGGCGAAGAGATCGTGCCCGCGTTCTCATTCTTCGGCGGTATGGTTGGCGCGGCAGTCAGGCGTGCGATCGAAGACGCGGGCTTTACGCCTAAGGAGAGCGTGGCGCTGAGCGGCTTCAAGTTCAGAACCGGGGACGACGGGCAGCCGGTGCCGTACCAGCCACCAAGCTTCACCGACCTTAAGGCAAGTCCGCTTGCGGGTGTCTGGGCGACAGGCCCCTATCTGCACAATGGATCGGTGCCCACGATCTACGAACTGCTGTCACCTGTAGAGGAGCGTCGCAGGGTCTTCTGGACCGGTGGTCGGGCGCTTGACCTGCGTAATCTCGGGTATGAAAGTGATAAAGCGCCGGGGCGTTTTCGCTTTGACACGAGCCTGCAGGGCAACCGAAATATCGGTCATCTCTATACGCCCGGAGGGTTTACGCCTGCGGAACGCATGGCGGTCATTGAGTATTTGAAAACCCAGTGACCCTGGCCGAGAAATGCAGCGTACATGATAGGTGTTCGGTCTGATGTTTGCCGCGCTTTGTGGCATCGGCCGCGCATCTATCGAGCGGACCAGATTGGGGGCTAACACCCGCTTTTAGTCTCTAGCGATGAACCAGCCGCGCAAAAACAACGGTAGCACGGCGCGATTACAACGCTGCTGACAACGCTCGCTACAACGGTCACCTGCGACACTGTGTGAATGCGCAGCATATCCCTGGCTGTGGCGAGCCTGCTCAATGTCTGCATGACGTCGGGCAGGCTCGTGGCTGCCGGTCTGCGTATTGAGTTTGCCTGTTCCACCGTTTGCCTGATTTGCTCAGGTGAAAGGTGCTATATCGTTAAATATTTCAAAAGGTTAACTAAATGACTTCCACCCCAGAGATCTCGACCGGAGCCTTCGTCAGCAATACCACCAGCGGTGCGACGAACCCCAAAACCGTTACGCTCTCGGACGGCAGGCTGCTCGTCACCTATGCGACATTTGTGGGAGGCGGACCGGGCTTTGACGTCCGTGGTCAACTTTTCACCAAGGACGGCGAAAAGATCGGGGATGAGCTTCTGTTCGGCTTTTCACGGTTCATCGACGAACGGGCATTCGACATTACGGCGATTGAGGGCAACCGGGTCGCAATTATTGTCGAAACCCAAAAAGGCAGCGACGACATCGAGATTGACTCGCGTCTTTTCAGGGTCAACGAAACCAGCGTCACCTTGGTAGATGCGGGAACTGCGAGTTCGGTCCAGGGGATCGCGCGCAATTCGATCTTCAGCCCAACGATCACCGAAGGGATCGGCAATGAGGATGATTACAGAATCTTCTTCGGACAGCAGCGCGCAGGCATCGAATCTATTCAGGTTGGCGGTCTCAAAAACGGCGTGGATACCTCCAACGAACGGCTCACGTTTTTCAAGGGTAACGTCGACGCGGAACTTGTCTCGGCCACTGCGCGGGACGGCAGAACCATCCTCGTCATGGATCGGGATGGCAACGATGGCAGGGACGATGACGGTTTGCTCTTCGTGTCTTTCAACGGCACCCGCGAGAGGAACATTGGCAATAGCGACGCGGTGGTGGTCGACCCGGCGGTCGCATCACTCAAGAGCGGGAGTTTTGTCGTCGCCTGGACCGAACGGGACCGGGGGGCTGATATCAAGTTTCAGATTTTCAGCACCGACGGCAGAATCGCGTCAAACGAATTTACGACCGGGTTGCAGACCAGCGGTGACAACAACAGTGAGCCAGCAATTGCGCCGCTGGAGGATGGTGGCTTCATCATCTTTTACGACAGGATCGGCAGCATCAAGGATCGCGAAAAACCGCAGGTGCGCGGCCAGCGTTTTGACAGCGAAGGCAATGAGGTTGGTGAGGATTTCCTGGTCGCCAGAGACAAGGCGCTCGAGATCGAAGCGACCCTGATCGACGGTGGGCGGGTGGCCGTCGCCTACGACATCGCTGGCGGTACGACAAAGACCGTCATTATTGACAGTCAACCCGAGGTGGATTTTGGCACCATCGGCAACGACGTGATAAACGGCACCAATGCGGCGGATGTGATTTTTGGCCTTCTGGGGGATGATCGGCTTTCAGGCGGGAGCGGCAATGATACCATCTTGGGCGGTCAAGGCGACGACACCCTGTTCGGGCGCAATGGCAAAGACACCCTTAACGGGGGCGACGGTGACGACACCATCTTTGGCAATGCCGGTGACGACATCCTCCGGGGCGACGATGGTGATGATGAAATCTTTGGCGCCGATGGCGATGACATCATCGAAGGTGGATCTGGCAGGGACAAACTCACCGGGGGCGGCGGTGCCGACACGTTTGTCATCAGCAATGACGAGGAGGAGATTGATATTCTTGATTTCAGGTTCAATGACCGGATCCATTTCAGGGATCTGCAACCCGATGTCAGTTTTGCCCAGCTATTGGTAAACAATGTGACGCAGGTGGGCAGGGACGTGGTGATCAATGATGTCGGGGATACGAACGTCATCATCAGGAACGTCGATATCGAAGATCTGAGCGAAGAAGACTTCTTGTTTGGGTGATCCATGCCGACACCTGAGCAGCAACGCAGAGTTGCGCGCAGAAGTTTTTTCACTGCACTGTATTCGTTGAGGCCATTTGAAAATGATGAAACACACCAACGAAAAACCGACGCCGGTTTGGCGCCTGCGTCCGCCTGTGAACGACCGTATTGCAGCGCTCGATCCCGAGGCGAATTACGAGGAAATCGCGCGTCTGCTTTATGCCTATGAGTTTTCCTGGGACATCGAGCGCGCGCTCGAATTTGCCCTGTTCCGGACCTATGCGGTGCCGTCCATCTCGGGGCTCCTGGCGAAGACCCGCGAATTCGAATTGCGCACCCGCAAGCGGTACGACGATACCGAACTCATCCTCGCAGAGACCATCGAGCATGGGCAGGACAGCCGACGCGGGACGCGGGCAATCGCCCGGATGAACGCCATGCACGGGCGTTTCAAGATCGACAACGCAGACATGCTTTATGTCCTGTCGACCTTTATCTGCGAGCCGATCCGCTGGCTTGACCGTTTTGGCAGCCGTTGCATGACCGCAAAAGAAAAACGCGCCTGGTTTCTGTACTATCGCGCGTTGGGCGCGCGCATGGGGATCAAGGATGTGCCCGAAAACCTGGATGAAATCATGGGGTTCAACGAAACCTATGAGGCCGCGCATTTCCGCTTTGCGGACACGAACCGGCGGATCGCAGAGAAGACGCGCGACCTGCTGCTTGGCTTCTACCTGCCGCGCTGGTTGATCTGGGCCGGTCGGCCCGCGGTCTATGCATTTCTTGATCATCCCTTGCGCGAGAGTATGGGTTTTCCGGCAGCCCCCGGCTGGCTCCGACGCCTGCTGATGGCGGTGCTTTCGCTGCGTGCCCGCGTGTTGCGGCTGCTCCCGGCACGCCGCAAACCGCGCCGGTTGACGCGGGTGCCGCGCCCCACCTATCCGGATGGCTACCGGATTGAGGAGCTCGGCACCTTTCGCTAGGGAAAGCCGGAAGCGCAGGCGCTTTTCGTAAGGCCGGAAGCGGGGCTTCAGCGCCGTTGTGCAACATGCGCACCGATGTGCAACCTGGCTTTTCTCGGTCTTTGACGGCCGTGTCGGAGGCTATGCCGTCATGGCGTTATGGCCAAAATACATGAACTCACCCGCCATCTCCGTGACATCGCCCGCATTCAAAGACAGGCTGGCACTGTCCAGCATCTTGTAGCTCTTCTGCGCTTTCACCCATTCCTCCGCGTCCTGAAGCGTGGTCAGCGTGTAGCTGGTCGTCTCATTCAGGTAGTGGGTCGGAATGATCACTTTCGGTTTGAGACGGGACACGATGTCGTCGCCTTGTCCATAGCTGAGAATATGCTGCGAGCCGTCCACCGGCAGGGTGAGAACGTCGATCTCGCCGATGGCATCCCAAAACTCTTGCGGCGGATTGTGGCGATTGTCGCCCCATATCAGGGTACGAATGCCACCGGTCTCGATCACATAAACGACCATGTCCATATGGCTGACATTGTTGGGCGGGCAGGCCTCCACACCGAATTCGGCCAAGGCATTTGTCCAGTCATACCACCCCGGTGCGACACAGGCGTGTTTGTCCGCAAAACCGGTGATCTTGATGTCGGCGAATTCAAAATTGCCCACCATCCGGTCGAGCACCATCGTGGAAACCGGGCGATGTATTGCGTCGTGGTCGAAATGCGTATGCGTGGACATGCAAATGTCGACCGGCGTTTCGGGGAATTCGTTTTTGAACCACAACCCCCAGGCGCCGGACGGATCGTCACGCCATGGGTCAAACAGAACCGTTGCGCCAGAGGGTGAGGTGAACTTGAGCGCGCAGTGACCGTAAAAATCGATCCCCATGTCGCCCTCAACGGCGTTTCCGGTGGTCTTTTGCAGTTCGATCACACCGTTGTTGTTGCCCGGCTGCGTCCAATCGGTCGATTGTGCCCGCGCGGAGGTGCTGCTGAGCATGGCGGCGGCGCTGCTCACACCTGTGGCACCGGCCGCCATGAAAAAGGATCTGCGCGAAAGCCCGGGCGCCAGATCGTCTTTTTCGCCGTTTTTGAAGGTGGGTGTTAAGTTGAGATCTTCTTTGTCCATGATGTTTTTCCCTGTCCTGTTATCGTTCCGAGCGTCGCCCGGTGCCAGAACGCTACCAATCTGGTGTCGTGCATCAGCTATTGAAAAAACATGGGGAAACTATGGGGATGACCCCCATGGTTATTGAATGGACCGCAAGGCGCTGCGTAGGTTTCGACCGCTTTTGCGCAGGCCAAGCTTTTTGCGGATGTTGTTGCGGTGGTACTCGATCGTGCTTGGTTCGCGGGACAGGGTGCGGGCGATATCTTTGGTGGTCTGTCCTCGGATGATCATCTGGGCGATGTCTTGTTCCGAGGGCGTCAGACCTTCGAGCACGGAGGTCAACTGGCCAGACATGGAGGAGGTGATCGACTTCAGATTATCCTCGATCATTTCGAGATACGCGCGCGCGGCCGCATCCGCTTCCACCCGGCCACGCAGCTTCGCCACATTCGGAATGACCAGACCTTTGATCTGGCGTAAAATCTGCGCGCCATAGTCTTCTCGGGACTGCTCGATATTCGACAGCAGAACGCGCAGGGCGGTATTGGCCTCCTCCAGCTCGGAGGTGCGCGCGCTCACACGGGCTTCGAGCTGATCCAACGTTGCTTGCAACTCGGCTTCCAATTGGGTGCGCTGTTCGATTTCGGTCAGTAGTTTCAGGTCCGCCTCTATGACGCGGGAAAATTCCCGGAGCCCTTCATAAAACTGCAGCGCAGCGGTATTTCGGCGCGTGTCCAGCACGCAGATTGTCCCAAAAACGGCACCGTCTGGCCAATGCAGCGGAAAGCCTGCGTAAAAGCGCATCCCGTGTTCTAGATCGTCATTGTCCGACCAGTCGGGATCACAGGTCGCATCCTCGACCAGCAACTCGCCCTCCTTCAGCACGCCGTAGCAGTAAAGCTTTTCGTTCAGCGTAAAGCGCAGGCCGACCTGATAGGGGTGGTCCTGACCGTGATTGCTGACAAATACGGAATGATGCGGCGCATCCGTGCGCATCACGAGGCTGGCCGGTACGTCGGCCAGCTTGGCGATGAGGTTAACGATCCTCTGCCAGTTCGCGATGGTCTGGTCCGGAATGACGGGCTTTTGATGTGTCATCTTGCGACAAGCATAGGTGCCCAACTGGCCGAAAGATAGCGGGGCGATGACCACGGCCAAAAGGCTTCATGAAGACGTCATCTTATTGCGACCGGACCGACATCTACCCTGTCTACGGTCGGGCGGAATTGACCACTGTTTCCGATGGAGTGAGGACACTATGACAAGACCCAACTACCTATCCGCCACCGTTTTGTGCATTGCCAGCCTGATGGCGATACCGGCCCAGGCCGCGACGCTCAGCTCGCCCTATAACACGCTGAAGGGTGACGCACCGCTGGTGATCGGCCATCGTGGCGCACCGGCTTACCTGCCGGAAAACAGCATTGGCGGCAATGAGCTTGCGGCGGAAATGGGCTCCGATTTCATCGAGACCGATGTGATGATGACCAAAGACAACCTGCTCATCGCCATGCACGACACCACGCTGGAGCGGACGACCGATGTGGCGGCGTTTTATGCACCGCGCAACGGGGGGTATGCCGTGAGCGACTTCACCTATGACGAGTTGAAGGTGCTGACCGTCAAACCAACCGGGACGGGGGACGAAACCTATCCTGGATTTACCCCATCCGGCGATGATCCCTACCGGATACCGACATTTGCCGACATGCTGGATGCGCTCACCGCCTATAACGACGCGAATGGCACAAGTGTTGGCATGCTGACCGAAGGCAAATACAGCGACAATATCGAGACCAGCCGCGCGGTGATCCAGACGCTGATCGAAAAGGGATACGACACCCCGGGAAAATCCGTTGTTCAATCGTTCGATTTTGACAATGTCGGCGACTATGCGGACCTGCTTGAGGCGGCGGGTGTCGAGATGGGGGTGGCACAGCTTGGCATTGGCTGGCCGCTGGATGATGGCACCCTGGGCGTTTTGAGCTTCGGTGGTGCTTTTGGCACCTTGTCAGAGCTTTCGTCCTATACGGATACTGTTGCACTTGGGTTTGGTACCATCACGGAAGAGCTGATCGCGGCGGCCCATGGCGAAGGGCTCAGCGTCTACGGTTGGACCTTCCGGCCCGAAGATCTGGAGGATGCGTTCGATCTTGCCAAGCCGTTTCTGGATTGGGGGCTGGATGGTTTCATCACTGACAATCCCGATTATCTGCGTCTTGCGATTGATGGCTACGGAAGTGAGTTGGCATCGGTTCCCCTGCCGGCAGGGCTGCCGCTTTTGCTTGTGGGATTGTTTGGATTGGCGGGTTTGAAACGTCGAACCTGACTTGTCGCGACAAGATCCGAAAGGAGACGCATAAGGGTTTCATGCGATGCAGCGGCGCCCTTGTAGGTTATGCGCTCAACGGGCGTGGAAATTGCACGCCCGTTGAGGTCAAATCCAGACCATTGTCACTTGGTGATGACAACCTTCGCATAGTCACCACGATCTCTTGAGCCGCCCTGTCACCCCGCAGCGCCTCAGGCTCAGCTGCCGTGCATTTGCCTTAGCCCATCTGATAGCCGGGCGTTGACTTGGATATCGCCGTTTCGTCGTCGTCCATGTCTTCCGCAATGCCTTCAAACATCGGCGTCGACAGATAGCGTTCGCCAGTGTCGGGCAGCATACATAAGATCACTGCACCCTCCGGCGCGGTTTTTGCGATTTCCTGCGAGACCGCAAAGGTTGACCCGCCGGAGATGCCGGTCAGAATACCTTCCTGACTGGCCAGTTTCTGCGCCCATGCAATGCCGTCGGGACCGGCAACCGGCAGCAGCTGATCATAGCAGTCTTTGTCCAGCCCTTCCTGCAACACCGCCGGAATGAAATCCGGCGTCCAGCCTTGTATCGGATGAGGCTCAAACGCCGAGTGGCTGACCGCAGGCGCACCATTCTCGCCCCGCTCTTGCACAATGCCGCTGCCGACAAGCTGCGCATTGGCCGGTTCGGTCAGGATGATCTTGGTCTCGGGACGCTCCTTGCGCAGCACCCGCGCCAGCCCGGTGACCGTGCCGCCGGTGCCATAACCGGTCACGATGTAGTCGAGCCGTTTTCCCTCGAAATCGCCGAGGATTTCCTGGGCGGTGGTCGCCTCATGCATGTCCGCATTCGCCGATGTTTCAAACTGGCAGGCCAGAAACCAACCATTGGCCTCGGCCAGTTCGACGGCCTTGCGGTACATGCCAAACCCCTTTTCCGCGCGTGGTGTCAGCACCACCTTTGCGCCCAGCATCCGCATCAGCTTGCGCCGCTCAACCGAAAAGCTGTCGGCCATTGTCACAACCAAAGGGTAGCCTTTCTGGGCGCAGACCATTGCGAGACCGATGCCGGTGTTGCCGGAGGTCGCCTCAACCACGGTCTGTCCAGGCTTGAGGGTGCCGGCCCGCTCGGCCGCTTCGATGATGTTCAGCGCCAGCCGATCCTTGACAGAGGCCGCAGGGTTGAAAAACTCTGCCTTGACATAGAGCTCAACGCCCGCTGGGGCGAGGTTGTTGATCCGGATCGTGGGCGTGTTGCCGACGGTATCGAGCACCGAAGAGTATAACTTGCCCTGACCTGTTGTACGGCGGATGGAGGAAGGGGTTGTCATAGATCTTTCCTTTCAAGTTTTGTGCGGTGCGTCCGGCGCAAGCGCCATATGTCGGTCCGGTTCACGTATCTTTTCAGCCGCCCATGCGACCCATCTGAGGGGGGCAGTAAGAATAGATTTTTCCGACAAAGCAACGCAATTGTCCCCCAACGGTCAATAAATACGCCCTTGAATCGCTGAAAACTGCCACCGAGGCGGTGCCGCTTAGGTGTTGCAGATCGGTTTGGCCGTGTTTTCAACTGACGCGCCCTGCCGGAATTGCGAAGGTGTCATGCCAACCTCTTGTTTGAAAGCACGATAGAAAACCGACCGGGAGTTGAAGCCGACATCATAGGTGATCGCGAGTATGGAACTTTCGGTCGAAAGGAGCTGTCTTTTGGCGTCGTCAATCCGGAGCGCATTCACATAGTCGAAAAAGCTATGGCCAATCTTGTCGTTCAAAGCCTGAGAAACGTAATGTCGCTTTGCCCCGATTTTTTCGGACAGATCCCATAACGAAAGATCGGGGTTTTGGTAGAGCTTGTCCCTTACCATGGTCTGTTCGATCTTGGCCGCGATCCGCGCAAGCCGCGCGTGATCCAGTCCGGAACGGTCGTATTTTTTGAAGTCCTGAACGGGTTCGGTGTCTTCGGTAACTGGTCCGCGTGGCGGCGACATGCCCGGTTTTTGACGTATGCCCCAGACCGCGATGATCCACAAAAGCGCAATCTGGGCGAAAGCGCCGATATAAAACGAGCCCGCCGCCGTGGTGGTCCAGTCAAATTCACCGGAGGCTTCGGCCAGAATGCTGGCAAGGTTGAAGGCCCAGAAAAATGCAACCGCCGCGGTCAGACACCAGATCCACCGCAATTCCCGACCCTCAGTGCTGGCGTAGAGGTCTTTCAATCGGGTTTTGTAGGATAGCAGAAGCCGGACCGTCAGCACCGCGTAAATTGGAACAAGCGCGTAGAAAACCAGTGTCACGCACCAGAGGAGTGCAACAGTTGTTCCCTGCAATGCGAGCGCGTAGGCGTCGAGAGATGGTGCGCCAAGGGCGGCCTGTTGTGTCAGCACGAAGAGGTAAACGAAAACTGCAAAGATGATCGGGGGCAGGTGCCAACCGCGTTTGACCGGATCATGGGGCCTTGTGGGGTCTTCGGTAAGGCGCCGCACGTAGAGCCAGAGCAGGAAGGGTTGAACGGTGCTCAGCGGAACTTCAGCCAGATCGAAAGTAATGTGCAGCAAAGACGCGGGGTTGCTGAGCGTGAGGTGCTCCACCGGCAGCGCGAGTAGACGCAAGGCATTGGACAGAAAGAACAACCCAAGCGGTAACCGGGCGCGCCGGTGGGGGCCCGGCAACAGCAGCAGATGCGCACAAAAGGCCGACATCATCAGCAACCCGACCGCCAGCGCCAGGCGCCAGTGTTCGATATCGGATGTGCCAGACGTATAATCCATGTCAAACCCTTTGCGATCAAACCCTGAGTTTTGGAGGTTCAAAACCCCCAAAACCCCATTGTCACCGGCGCCTCAAGGCCTCCATCAAAAGATGAAGGCGTCTTCTATTAGCTCAATCTGCGACACACCGAACAGATCAATTTCATTCTCGCCATATGAGATCTGGACATGCCCGTGCGAGCGGCTTTCGATCTGGAGATCCTCAAAGCTGAGACCTGTTGCCGAAAAATCCAGAAGGTCCTGAGTTGCATTGAAACGATAGATCCGGTCTTGCCCGGAGTCGTTCTGGAATACAAAAACATCCGCGCCCTGACCACCCCACATGCGGTCGTTTCCACGCCCACCATCCAGCGTGTCATCGCCGCGTCCTCCGTGCAGAAGGTCCTGATCGGCACCGCCGGTCAAAACATCATCACCATCTCCACCGGAAAGATAATCGCGCCCCGCGCCGCCGTGCAGGGTGTCCTCCCCATATCCGCCGCGCAGCACATCATTGTCCGCGCCGCCGTTCAGCATGTCATCGCCCGATCTGCCAAAGAGGTGATCGCGGCCAGCCCCGCCATCGATCTTGTCGTCACCGAAGCCACCGCGCAGATGATCATTGCCGTCAAGTCCGAGGAGCTGGTTGTCCGCATCTGCGGCATCTCTGGCATGGCGCAGCACATCAAAGTGGTCCCGGCCACCTGCGCCGATCCAAAGCATCGAGCCGTCCTGAAAGCTGAACATGTTGGTGTCCAGATCCGCAAGCGCACCTTCGAAGGTCAGGCTTGCGCCATCCAGAGTGAGGACCGCCTCCGCCTGACCGGTGACATCCAGCCCTTCGCTCAAGACCACGTCCGCGGCTGACCCTGCAATCTCGAAACTGCTGTCATCGGGATCAAAGCTGGCCCAATGCGTGTCGTTGAAGATCGCGGCGAAGGCGGAGACAAAGAGATCAACCGGTTCCGCGCCGGAATGCGACGCCGCCACCGATACGATTGTGCCGCTGTCGACATGCACGAATGTCGCCGTGTTGGTGCCCAATGTGCCGCCCTGAAAACCGACCAGCTGTTGCCCAAAGACGATACCGGATGACAGGCCGAAGCTTTCCCCGTTCAGACTTGGCGTGCCATCGGGCGCGCGAAAATCCAGCATCTCTGCCAATTGCTCAGGGGGCAACAGGGTTTTGGACAGCAGCAGCGCATCCATGAAGCGGATCATGTCGCTGGTGGTCGAGACAACACCGCCCGCCGCGCCGTAGTCGAGCGGGGCGTCGGTGACCTCGATGGTCTGCCCCTGTCCCAGATCCGCGTAGGAATGCAGCATGCTGTCAGACCCGCTATGCGGCCCGAAACTGCTGTCGTTCATGCCGGAGGGGTCGAAGATTTGGTTGTGCAGCAGCGTGCCGAAATCCTGCTCGGTAACCTGTTCCACAAGTTTTTGAAGCAGCAGAAAATTCGTGTTGGAGTATTCGTAGCCCTCGCCTGGGGCAAAGGAGGCCGGCTGATCTGCGGCAATTGCCAGCAGGGCGTCGGGTCCCATCGGTTCCGTCGGATTGGCCGCAAGCTGTTCGATGAAAACCGGTAATCCGCCCTCTCCGGGAACGGTATCAAAATCCGAAATGCCGGAGCGATTGGCCAGAAGTTCGCGCACCGTCACGGTTTCGATATTGGCGATGCCCTCCAGATCGGAAATATCCATCTGAGCGCTCAGAGGTGCATCAAAGTCGATTTTACCCTCCGCAACAAGGTTCAGAACGACAACGCTTGTCATCATCTTGGTTTGCGAGCCGACCTGGAACTGGTTGTTGATGGTGGCGGGTTCGCCTGTCGCGGCATCGGCGGTACCGCGCGCCTGCGCGACAGACAGCCCATCGCGGGAAATCTCCATCAGAACCGCCGGGGCAGGGCTGTCATCATAGAAAGTGTCAATCACTGCGCGCGGGGCGTTCTGCAGGGCGGAAGGGTCGAAGATAGACATGTCGTGGTCCTTGGGGTTTGGGTGTTGAAACGTTTCCTTTTCGGTGGGTGTTGTTTGCCCTGACCACGCGCCGCTGGCGTCCGGATCGGTCGGTAAGGACAAATCCGGAGGTTTTGCTGCATGCGGGACGCAAACTGTGGGTGAAGTTTTGGGTCAAGCGCCGCAGGATTTCAGCCGAATACTCAGCTTTAGAACCGCTCTCGGCTGCAATCGAATTTCTGGTGTGGAGGGATTGATGCGGGCAGGGGAAACCAGTGTCTTAGCTATTGCATTGAGACAAAGCAGTCAGCGTCGGCCTAGATGTCGCGCGTTGAACGGCTGCGAAAAGGCAATGCATTCGGAATGCGCAGGCCGTGGTCCAGCGTAAATTGCCAGGCGCGCTCAGCGTTCTGAAGCGCCAGCACCCTTGGGTCATCTTCCCAAAGCAGGTCTACCGTGCCGGTCAGCATCAAGACATCCCCGGTTTCAAAATCCGGAAAAATGAGCCCGGCTTTGGGGTTCAGGAGAAAATTTCCCAATGTGTTGAAAAAGAAATTACCAGCGTAATCGGGGATCGTCAGCGTATCGCCCTCAACCCTGACGAAGCCAGCCTCGCCGCCGCGATGAGAAACATCAACGCCGCCCGCTATCGGGTCTTCGGCAGGCTGCGCGCTGCTGGCGACAAAGAACACATCGGCGTTTTCAATGGTTGATTGCGCGGCATGATCGAGATGTTCGAAAGATTGGGTCGCTGGGTGCGCCCCTTTTGCGCCCGGGTCGCGGACATATTCGATTTCGCGGGTTTGGATGTATTTCGGGCAATTGCCAAATGACTGATCAACGCCCAGAGAAAACCCACCGGTACCGGTGCGTGTGACCTGCGCATTCATGCGATTGCGCCGTCGTGTCGACATTTCAATGCCCAAAAGGCCAATGGGCGTGCCGATGCTCAGCGCTTTGCCCAGGGGGTCATCCGCAAGTGGCATCGCGTTGATGTCTAATTGTTTGGGATCGGGCGAAGAGAGAAAACCGATCTGCCCCGCAATGATCGAGGCCCAAGGCCAGCCATCCGCGTCGACGCTGCCCAGAACGACAAACGGTAGCTGACCAAAGAATTCCCGATGCTGGTCCGGCATGAAGGGTCGGATGACGCGACGACCGATTTCTCGCATGCGGTCGCGCTTGCCAGCCCTAGCTTGCAATGCCTGCTCTCCCACGTGAAACGGGTCTTTGGCAGGCGTATCTTGGGGCAGGTCGCTCATGATGAACCTCGGGTTTTCGCGGGATGATCCGACCACATCACCCGATGCGGTCGGGAAAATCGGTTGGGCAGCCTCAGGCGGAAAGCCCGGCCTTGGTGACAGGCATTGGGACAAAACCGTCCAGGGCTTCGATGTTGGCAAGAAGCCGGCGCACATTCGGATAGGGTTCCAGCGAGACATCTCCCTCCGGGGCGTGCGCCGTGTAGCTGTATATCGCGACATCTGCGATGGTGGGCTTGTCCCCGACAAGGAAATCCCGCCCGTCAAGATGCGCGTCCAGTCTGCTCAGAACCCTGGCGGCGGTTGCCTGACAGAACTCCATATCAAATGGCGCATTGAACACATTGATCAAACGCGCCGCCCCAGGACCAAAGGCAAGCTCTCCCGCGGCAAGGGTCAGGAATTTTTGCACCTCCGCTTCGCCAACCGGATCGGTTGGAATGTATGCGGGGGCGTATTTGCGGGCGAGATAGACCAGAATGGCATTTGAATCGCTGATCACCGTTTCGCCGTCTTCGATGACCGGCACCTGACCATTGGGGTTGAGCGCCAGAAACGCGGGGGTTTTATGCGCGCCGTTTGGCAGGTCAACCGTGATGACCTCGTGATCGATCCCGGCAAGATTGGCGAAAAGGACGACGCGGTGGGCGTGACCGGAAATGGGAAAGCTGTGAATGCGAATGGGGTCTGACATGTCGTAGGTCCTTTTCAGGTGGTGCAGAATGTGACGGCTGCGGAGGATGTAGCGCATCCACTGGCCGGCGATAATATTATCGCTTATTCAATCACTATGAACGTGGCGGCGATTATGGGAGGTGGACTATGGACACGATCGAAGGGATGCGAACCTTTGTTGCGGTTGCGGGCGAAAGCTCGTTCACCAACGGCGCCCGCCGTCAGGGCATCAGCACGAAGCTTGCCAGCAAGTATATTCGCCAGCTGGAAGAGCGTCTGGATGCGCAGCTCTTTCATCGGACCACCCGCAGCGTGACGCTGACCGAAACCGGGCAGGCCTACTATGACCGCTGCCTGCCGATGCTGGACCAGTTTGATGAACTGGAAGGATTGGTGCAGGCGCGGCAGTCGGAGTTGGCAGGACCCATCCGCATCACCGCGCCGACGGGATACGGCGGCAATCACCTGGTCAGAGCACTACACCCATTTCAGGCGGCGCATCCCAAGGTACAGATCGAATTACATCTCTCGGACCATCACGTGTCGATCGTCGAAGAGGGCTACGATCTGGCGGTGCGGTTTGGTGACCTGAAGGATTCCAGCCTTGTCGCCCGCAAACTGACCGACATGCGTATTGTCTGCTGCGCGTCACCTGAATACCTGGCGCGTCACGGCACGCCAACCGATCCGGCGGCTCTTGCAACCCATAACTGTCTGCTGCCGACAACCTCTGCAACACCCGATCAATGGGAATTCCGGGTGCAGGGGGAGGTGCGTAAATATGCGGTTTCCGGCAGCTTTCGCGCGAATTCACCGCTTGCGGTTGCACAGATGACGGCGAACGGCCTGGGCATCGGGCGCATGCCCTTCTACACCGCCGAACCCTTCCTGGAAGCGGATCGCTTGCGCGTATTGTTCCAAGATCAGGAATGCAAGGTAATCGGGCTCTATGTCGTTTATCCCCCAAGTCGCCATCTGACGGCCCGCATCCGCGGCTTGATCGATCACCTTTGCGGGGGGAAGATAGTCACTGGGAGCTTTGATCCGCACCCTCCTGCGACAAACTCGTTTTCCGGGAAAGATTTCACCTGGTCGACCTGAAACACGCACCCTGGATCTGTGATCAAGGCGTCGTTGCCACCGGCACGCGGCGCATCTCTCCCCGGTTCATGCTCTGGAGGATGTTCTGAATGTCGGGTTCCTGCAGCGGATCGGTGGCCGGCACATCTGCAATAAACTCATTCTCGACCAGCAAGGCGCGCAGCTTTGCAAAATCAAGCTCGCCGATTGATCGGAAATCAACGCGTTTCGCGCTTTCATCGACCCAACTGGCGCGCAGAGCATCAAGGACGTGCACCTTGGCATCGGCAAAGAGGTCAAGCTGTTTCGCGAGCCCCTCCAGCAAACCCGAATGACGGCGCAGGATCATTCCGACACGCGCGCCTGGCTGCAAAGCGTAGGCGGCCAAATGCAACGCCGATCCGTCCAGGCAAACCAGCTCACGGGCGGCGCGATAGCGGGCGAGTTGATCCGGGATGCTATGGTCCTGCGGGTGAAAGATGGTATAGCCGTTGGCGCGCATGATCTCTTCGATCACCGTTTCCCCGAAAATGCCGCCGCGATTGTCCGCAAGCGCGCTGCGGGATACGTAAAGCCGTTCTGGTCCCTCCGGGTTGACCGCCTGTGCGACCTTCGCGCGCGTGTACTGGCGATACCGGGGTGACCCGGTGATCCGGCTATGGTGGCCAAAACCGGGGTCCGCAACGATCAGATTTTCGACCCGGGTCGGATCGCGCAGGATGCGAAGGGGTTTGCCGCCGCTCAAGATATTCAAAAACGGGGCGTATCGCTTGCGGGCCTGTCGAACACCGCCGCTGCGAAACTGGGTAAAGATGATCCCGTCAACGCGGTCCGCCAGTTCATCCAACGCCCAGAAACGTGTCGTGGATTCCAGCAAGAAGTGGCCAAAATGCGCGCGCAACCACCCGCCATAGAGATAACACCCTTCCAGAACCGGCGCGGTGCCGGGGTCCAGCGGTTGCGGCTCCAGAGCGGCCCGCCGGGGCCCCATCACACCGCGAGAGAAGTCACAAAATGCGCCATCGCTGTCCAGCACGCCGCAGGTGTTGTCTTGCGCGTGGGGGAACACAATCGCGTTTTGCAAGGTAACAAAGGTGTCGGAAAGTCCGCCAAAACGATTGTTACTCATTGCGTTTGCTCGATCGCTTGTTTTGCGCCTGCCGCCTCCAACAACGCCACAGGTTCCACAATGGTTCTAGGGACCGTTTTGACGAAAGTAAATCGTTGACATGGTTGGGCTGGGCGACCAGTTTACGGCACCAACAAACCTTGGTGACGCGTCGGATGACAAAGGTTGGGCTGCCTTCTTCTATGATGGAAACGGAATATCCAAACAGCCTTTCAGAGGCCGCCAGCCTGGACCGTTTCATTTTCAAAGGGAAGCATTGCGATATCACAGCGGTCCTCCGTTCGGATACCTTGTTGGTCACCTTTGACAATCTTGCCTCGATAGATGAACGCCCGACAGACGGGCCCTGGAAACCCTGGCTGGCCGATCGCGCCCAAGCGCTCGATTTCAGCATTCTGGGCATGCAAAGCCATCAGAAAGACTGGTACCGGACCCCGGAACCCGCAGAGCAGATCAAAACACTGCAAAAACACGGCTTTTTTGACCAATTCCGCAATATCCTTTTTGTCGGTGCTTCCATGGGCGGGTTTGCGGCGCTGTGTTTTGCCGGTCTTGTGCCCGGCGCCCGGGTTTTGGCCTTCAGCCCGCAATCCACGCTGAACAGAAAAATTGCGCCGTTTGAGCGGCGCTACCCCTGGCCCCACCGAAAGTTTGATTGGGAAACGCCGGCCTACCTTGATGCGGCAGAACATGTGGGTGCCATCGATGGGGGGCATGTTTTCTACGACCCGCGCGTGCGCGAAGACGCATTGCATGCCCAGCGATTAGAGGCGCCCGCACTGCAACAGGTGCGCATTCCTTTTGCCGATCACACGCTGATCCGCACGATTGCGAAATGCGGCGCATTGGAACAGCTGATCAAACAGTTGGCTGAAACCGGAACTCTGGACACGGCATTCTGGACAAAAATGCGCGCGCGTCGTGCGGACCCGCTTTGGGCGAAGCTTTTCCTGCGCGCGGCGGCGGCCCGTGGGGATGGGCCCCTGGCGCGCCGCGCTTGCGATATGATGTCGGACACCTATGGGTACACCTTTGCCCGCCGCATCCGCAAACGCATGATCGCGACGGCCCGAGCGGAAGCTGCCGAGAGGCAAGACCGTGGCAATCCTGCGCCCCCTTGGATCGACGGGTTAAGCGAAACCGATATCAGGCGGCGTATTCCTGTTTTTGTGAATTCTTACAATCAGTTGACCTATTTGCGGGATACGGTGAATTGGTTCGCAAAGCATGGGTTTGAAAACCTCCGCGTCCTCGACAATCAATCGACATTTCCCGATCTTCAGAAATACTTCGACAGCGAGGATTTCAAGTCCAAGGCGCGACTGATCGCATTGGATGACAACCTTGGCCCGCGCCGGTCTCTTGCCGTCGCCGCCGAAGACACCGCAACTGACGGTGGGTTCATCTTTACAGATCCCGACCTCGCGTTACCGGAGCCGCCTGCGCCGGATATGGTGACACGGATGTTTGAGATGGGCTTGCGTCATGACTATGTCAAAGTGGGTCTGGCGCTGAGCATTGATCCGGCGATCATCGACATTGACCGGGTCACCTACAACACCCGCACGGTGCAGCAGGTGGAAAACAAGTATTGGAAGAACGCGGTTGAGGCCGGGGTTTTCAAGGCCACCACCGATACGACGTTTTTCCTATACGTGCCGCGCGCCACCGATAACCGCCGGTTCAACGATTATGGCACCAGACAGGCGAGAATTCCGTCCATCCGTATCGGGCAGGAAGGGTTCATCGCCATTCACCGACCCTGGTTGCACAAAGACCAGATCGATCCGGCAGAGGAGCGATTTTACTTTGACAACACGGACGGGCATTCGACATTCGTTGTTGCGCAAAAGGCGGCTCGGGCCGGTTCAAAGTAAAGCGACAACGTAGCACCACAGGGATCACAATGGATATCGACAGTCTGGTCACAATCGACCCACAGCGACCCCGCAAGCTGCGTGGGCCGCTCAAGACGTTTTTGCTCCAGAGCTTTGCGCAGACCTGCCGCAAACCGATCCGGCTGGTGCAGGTCGGCGCGAATGACGGCAAGATGGCCGACCCCGTCTACCCATTTATCGCGAAAGGCGGTTGGACCGGGCTTCTGATCGAGCCGCACCCGATTTACTTTGCGGAGCTACAGGCGTTGCATGCCGGCAACTCCGATCTTGTTCTGCGCAACCTAGCCATTTCCGATGCGCCGGGCTCCCTGGAGCTGTTCCATCTCAACGAGGCGGCGCGGGACCGGTACCCGCATGGGCTGCGCGGCTGCGCCTCGCTGGAGCGCGGGCGCATGGAGGAGGCCCTACAGCGGGGCAAGAAACGCAAGAATGTGACCGTGCGCGAGGATGACATTGCCAGCACGCAGGTCGAGGTCAGAACGCTGCAAACGGTGCTGAAAGAAGAAGGCCTGCGTCAGGTCGATATCTTCGTGATTGATGTCGAAGGGCACGAAACCCGCGTGCTGAACAGTTTCAATCTGAAAGCGCTCAAGCCAAAGCTGATGATCATCGAATGCAACGGGTCGGATGTCGGGGATGAGAATGCGATTGTCGGCGTGATGAAAGAGGCAGGTCTGCGTGTTTCGCGTTTTGGTGATGATCTGATTGGCATCCGTCCGGGTGCGATCAAAATCCCGATGGAAGCGATGCTGCACTTTCTGGCGATTGCGCCCCTGCCGCCGGATGACGCCTCGACCGATTGAGGTGCTTTAGATCCGGTTCAGACTGACTTGGTGATCGGATAGGCATCGGTCACAACTGCGCGCAAGGTGGAAAATCGCGCGTAGGTCCCTGCACTTAATCACATGTGTTTCGGCGACGGTCATACGCACCTTGTCGAGTAATCCCGCTGCAGCATCACGTTCCAGAAGGCCAAGCTCTGCGCCACCGATGTCCAGTTTCAGAAATGCGATTTGGCGACGCCTCTGCGCCAAATTGTCGGTCCGAGAGCTTCGTTTGACTTCAAGTCGGTTTATCCTGTCGAAACATGGTGAGGGCGGCGTCGAGCGGCCGTTCTTCGAGGGGCACAAACCCCCGAGCCATGAGCCTTTCCGCGCAAATTGTCTGATCACACAGCCCCCCCAAAGCCCGCGCGCCGATGATAATCCGTTGCGGCAGGGCGTTCCTTTGGCTGTGCAGCGCCGTGTCGATCATCTCGGCGGTTAATCTGGGGTCGTTGATATAGAGGATCGTGCAATCGGTCTGCGTGATCAGGGTCGTCAAACCAGATGAAACATGTTGCCCATCGTTGGGATGAAAGAGCGGCGTCTTTAGAAGCTTCCGTTTTGCCGATTGCGCGATACCATTGTCATTCCAGATCCGTGCCGCGGTTACGACAAGGGGATAGCGCTCTTCTTGCGCAACAATCATCATATCGGGGAAGAGGCACGACAGACGGGCGGCCAGAAACCCGATGCCCGCGCCAACCTCCAGATAGCGATCTTTGGGCTTGATCAGGCCCGGCAAACGCCGCGCATGGTTACGCTCGAATTTGCCGTCCATGATGGCTTGCAAAGCCACGGCGCCAAACACGCGCGGGTCGGCGGGCAATTTGATCTGGTTGTTGACAAAGGTGGCCACTGGCGCGCCATCCGAGAGATCGATGTTGCCGGTGACATAAGGGTTCGCCGAGGCTGAAATGGAGGGTTCCGACCGGTACTCCCGTTTCTCCTTCGGGGCTTGGGCGAGCTTTTGCTCAATCGATGACATCTGTGCCGCGATCTTCTTTGTGTCGCGCTGTTGCGGCGGTTTGGCAATCACCTGCGTGATCGGCACGGCGGACGCCGCCTTGAGGCTGCTTACCAGCTGATCATAGGCGGGTGTCTTCTTGAAGGCTTCAAGACGGTTTTCGATGTCCGTGACCGCCTTGTGATGCAGCTTTGCCAAAACCTCGTCCGTCAGGAGCAGATCCATGATTTCACGGCGACGGGCGCTGTGGTCCAAGGCGGCCTCATCCACGGTTTCATTGCGGTCCTGCAGCGACCAATAATCCGCGTTATATTTGTCCTTTTTGTTGTTCACATTGCCGCGCAGTTTACGGATGGCATAGCTGTCCATCGACTTGATCGCGTAGTGGTTCATTTGCGCCCAGTCATATCCCACGGTGCGAACAATGGAGCGCCAGCCCCGGAATTTGAAGTAATCCTCCATCCAGCGCCCGGAGCCGTTCAACCAGCGCACGGAATGCGGAAACTCACTTTCCAGATGTTTGTTCTTTATCTTGGGGCGATGGATGCCCAGCCGCCAGTATTCCGGGTCGAATTTGAAAAGCGTTTTGACACCCCAGCCCTTGTTCCAAAGCGGGGGCGCGGCGCTCAGATACTGCTCCGTCACCGGCGCGCGGGACCAGTGCTGCACCCCGCTCGATCCAAATATGCGCCAGGTGATGACAATCCCGTTCGCGCCCACCTCCTGCGCGGCACCGATCATGTCATCCAGCGTTCGATTGCCGTATTTGATGCACAGGAATTCGTCCGCGTCGAACACCAGAACCCAATCGCTGTTGCGCACGATCGGCTCTTCCTGTGCGTATTTCAGCGCTGAGGGTTGCGGTTTGACCCCGTCAGGAATGTCATTGCGGCGATGATGCGCAAGTCCGAGTTCCTCCAGACGGATCAGCATGTCGTCGGTGCCATCCGAACAATCGTTGGTGTAAACGACAAGATCGGTAAACCCGAGGCTCAGGTGATGCGCGACCCACTCCAATAGATAAGGTCCCTCATCCTTCATCATGGAAACAGCTGTCAGCCGACCATGAGGGCTGACATGACGCTTGAGGGGGAAATCGACAGTGCCAAAGATCTCAGAGAGATCTCTTCCCGGGCCGCTGTGGTCTTTCTGCTTCGGTTTGCTCATACCAGCCATCAGAATTTGCTGACCGTTTTTTGGTATTTGCTGCAGCAACGGCCGTTTTTCGTTGATTTTACAATGTCAGACACCCGTGCCCATGAACAGTGGCAAATCCGTCAATACACCGGGTTGTGGACGCCTGGCCCCGGAAAGCGCTGGACATGCCAGACCCAACTGCGCCATCTTTGCATGCAACCAAATAACAACTGTCGGGCAGCGACAAACCTAGGTGGGAAAATTTGATGGCAGCGCTCAATCGTCGACCGGTCGCGTCTTTGTGGATTGGTGATAAGCTTCATTATATCAATCAGTTATGCCTTAAATCACACATTCTTGCAGGCCATCCGACGACGCTCTACTGTACCGATGAGGTGACGAATGCGCCCGAGGGGGTTGAAATCCGCCCGGCCTCTGAAATCATGGATATCGACATGGGTATTGTCGAGCAGACGAGCGCGTCTTTTCTGTCCAATGTCTTTCGCTACAAGATGATCCGCAAGACGGATGCGATCTGGATCGATTGCGACGCGTTTTGCCATAAGCCATTTCCGGATGAGATGACGCATATCTATGCCGGGCATGGATTTCTGGGCGCGTTGAACTGCGGCGTGGTGTACATCCCGCCACAGGGTGAGCTGATTGATCTGCTGATGGACTACTATGAAAACTTGCCCGACGCACCGCCATGGTTCAACAAGAACCAGCGCCGGAAGCTTGACCGCATGACCGACGCATCGCACGCGGTGCGCATTTACAAGGCCGAACGGACGGCCTTCGGGCCGCAGGCCTTTACCTATTTCGCCAAGCAGACCGGCGATTATGAAAAAGCGCTCGACAACAGTTACCTCTATCCCGTGCCGTTTCAGTTGAACGATGTGTTTTTTGATCCTTACGGGCGGGTCGAGGGCCACTTTACGGAGAATACGCTTTCGGTTCACCTCTACACGAACGGCACAAAACCCTGGTGGCGCAAGAACCCGCCGCTTGAAGGATCCTATGTCTGGCGCATGTGCGAAAAGATCGGGATCGAGCCTGAAAAAGCGTTGAAGTAGAAATGGATACGAAGGTGGCTGCCGTGGACGGCAAGGATGCGTCGCTGACAATATTCTACATCGTTGAGCCACCCGAATACGAGATCATGGCCAGCTACCTCTTGGCCTCGATCCGCACGCGATTTCCTGCAAACGTCAAGGCCATCGGGTATTGCCCCAAGCACCGGTACCACGAGCTGCATCCGGCCGTGCATGTGGCCCATGAAAAAATGGGCGCGGAAATCAGAACCTTCGATACGGGTGGACGGTTTGAGCCTGCCTATCCGCATGGCAATAAAATTCTGGCCTGCCTGGAACCCCGTGACACCGAATGGTCGATGTTTGCGGATTCGGATGTGCTTTTCATTCGCGACAATACGCCGGGGAATATTCTGCGCGCGGGGCATGTGTCTTGTTCGATGGCGGCGTCGATGCTCTGGGCGGAACAATCGATCTGGGAGGACATCTACGGTGCGCTGGAGATGGATATTCCCCCCGAACGGTATCGATTGATGCGGCGCAGCAAAGGTCCGGTCATTCCCTATTTCAGCTCCGGGCTGGTGGCGTTTCCCGAGACCGACACCACCGGCAAAGGTCGGTTTCCCGATGTCTGGTACGAGACGGCGCAGATCGTCGATCAGGTCGAAACCCTGGACCGTCGCCGCCCCTATCTGGATCAGATGACCCTGCCCGCCGCAATTCGCAAGGCCGGTCTGGATTGGAATATTCTGCCCGAAGAGCAGCATTTCATCCTTGGTGGCAAGCTGAGGAACCAGCCCTTTCCCGAGGATCGGGAAATTTTCACCATCCATTACCGTAACATGGACAACCTGCGCAGATCCGGAAAACTTGGCGAGGCGCGGGATAATCACAACAGGCTGACGGGCACGAAGTTTGTCCGACGGCTTGTCTAGACCGTCTGCCAGGACGACACTTCATTGCGTTGAAACTGGGCATGACGCCCTAATCTTGGTTCCGTTTCAAATCGAAGGCGATTTGCAGCATGGCTTTCAGCAACGCAGGTCTGGTATCTGATCTGTCGGTCGCTTGCTGATCCGGGCTCGTCTGGCGCGGCGCGGGGAATAGTGTTTCCCGGTCGGGGAAAAACCGTTGCCGGAGCGCCGCGTCATCTGTCGCAAACCGGGCGCAAAACGTCTGACGCTCTTCAGAGGTGAACAGATCGCCTTGGCCGCTGAAACCGTTCAGGTCCAAAGCCTTGGCTGTTCGGAAAATCTTTCGCAGCTCCGCCGCTTCAAAATGCGGCGCCAACGCCAGCAGAATGTCGATGACGTCCCTGCTGGGCGATACGTTATGCTCAACCTGTGCACTATCGAGATCCGTCGCTCGCAGCCCCAGAATAGCAGCGAAATCAGCGACAATATCCTGATTCACAAAACCGGCCCGATCGTAGATGCGCGGGGTTATCTGCGCCTGCGGGTAGGTTTCAGACCACCCGTTCAGAAGCTTTTGGTAATTTGTGATGCGTTGGCATACGCGGCTTTCAAGAAATTCGTCGAACGGGATCGTAATGCGGCCATTTTTCAAACGCTGTTTGTAAAAGGCCTCGGCATATTGATCCTGCCGTCGTAAATAGACCACAATTTTCATTGGAACAGCGTCAAGCGGTGGCAGGGACCGGCGGAATTTCGACGGTGGGATGAGAGAAAAGATTTCGCTTGAGAGCAGTATTTTCCCGCCCCCCACCGCCGCCTTGGCAAATTCGGCGGCAAAAGCATCCTGAAACTTGTGATCCGCGCCGTGCCGGGTAATCGCATTTGCCAGATCGTTATGCGCCGCGCGGTGTCTGCCTGTTTTGATGAATGCGATATTTTCTTGGGCCAACACCTCCTCATTGATGCTCATCGCGTGCTGGATCGCCGTAGTTCCGGTTTTGGGCGTGCCGATGTGCAGGATGACTTCCGTCATGTTCTGCGGACGATCAGTTTTAGGGGTCTCATGCTCTTCCTCTGCAAACGCCCGTTGCGCGTTGACGATCAAGATCAAAGTGCCAGCGGTCATCCCCTCCCGCAAGGGCGTGGTGCGATTTGGCATCAAAGCCACAACCCCCGGACATTTCTTTATGGTGTTGGGCAATAGCAGCTAAGTTCAGTTTTCTTGGTTATAAACGAGCCAGACCGACCGGTCCCGCAGCTGCCCACACGCGGAGGCGCGACGGTGGCAGGGCAAGAGACGCATGAGAGTATAAAAGATATGGGCATCAGCCTCATTCCCGGCAAATTTTTAGCGCGCAACGCCAAACATGTAACGGACGCAAAGCGCGGTCTGGTTCTGGGTCGCCAGAAATTGCACCTGAAAGGCCACCGGCTTGTCAAACTCGCGCGTCAGCTGAAGCAATATGGCATTGAGGTTGCACCGGAGGATCTGGTCCAAGAGGATGGATTTACGGAGAAATTTCTCAGCGCCATTGGCTATCCGAAGCTGGAGGCGATGGATTTCACTGCGTCGGAAGGTGCCGAGCACATCCACGATCTGAACAAGAAGGTGCCCAAGAAGCTGGAGGGCAAATTTGACCTGATCATCGACGGCGGCACGACTGAGCACATTTTTCACATCGGTACCGCACTGGAAAACTGCCATGCGATGCTGAAACCGGGTGGTGTGATGATGAGTTTTGTGGCTGCTGACGGCTGGTTTGGACATGGATTTTTTCAGACCGGCCCGGATGTGCCATGGCGGTACTGGCATCATTGCCTTGGGTATCAGGTGCTTGAGGCTGGCGCGCAGGAGCGGCGCGGCAAGCAGGAATACTTCGATATCCCGGACCCGTCAGGCCAACGGCGGGGCGGTGTGAGGGCGTTCAAGGGCCCGACCATGCTGTTTTATGCGGTGCGCAAGCCGTTGAAGCCGAAGCCTAAAACCTTCCCCGTTCAAGGACATTATGTCGACTACGAGCGGTAGGTCTGATTGAACGACCTTTGGCGTGTCCTATGCCAAGGCCGCAACGTGCTCGACCCGGCCTGCATGCGCCGCGTCTGGTTGCCGCCCAGGCAGTCCAAAGAGATCCAGCCTAGGGCTGGTCGGGAATGTCGAGCCCATAGGATTTGCTGCAAGCGGCCAGCGCCGCATAGGTCTCGGCATAGTCGGGATGTTGGGACCCAAGATTTCGCAACTGCCAGTAGTCGTCTTTCAGATTGTAGAATTCGGTGGTGCCATCCTGATATCTGATCAGGCGATAGTCGCCTTTACGGATCGACACATCATCATGATGGAATGTGGGGACAACCCGATCAGGAACGGCTTCGCCCCCGACTTGAGTGCGTAGGGACCGACCGACGCAATCGGCGAGGCCCGGCATTTCCGCATAATCCAGAACCGTTGGGCCGACATCAATCAGCGCCACGGGGTCGTGAACCTCTCGTGGTGTCTTCTGCGCCGGATCGTGAATAATGAACGGCACCGCAGCAACCTGTTCCCACAATGTGGATTTCTTGTAGCGGTTCCGGTTCCCGAGGTGAAAACCGTGATCCGACAGGATAATGACAATGGTGTTTTCCGCATGTTTTGATGCCTTCAATGCCTCCATCACCCGCCCGAAATGGTAATCGCCGTGGCTGAACGCGGAAAAATAGTTGCGCACACTCATTTTCCACCAGCGGTCATCGCGAATGGCAATATTCGCTGAATAGTGTTCTGCCGCGTAGGGGTTTTCGTCAAACCCGTCAGACCATGACGCCGGTTTCGTAAAGTTCTTAACGTCATACATCTCCTTGAAGCGGGCAGGGGTGTAATGGGGGCCGTGCGGGCTGTAAAAACCGATTTCCCGATAGAACGGCTCACTCCTGTCATACTCCTCCAGGAACTTAATCGCGGAATCTGCGGATTGGTGATCGTAGAACATGTTGTCATCTTCTTTGGCCGTCGTTCCAAAACCGCGTCTGTGTCCGCCGAATTTTTTCTTCTCCACATCGGCTGGCAGGTTCATGTCGCTTCTGAACCGTTTTTGTTCATCCGAGTAGATCACCCGGTGAAAGCGTCTGCGAAGCGGTCGGTAGAGGTGATGCAACTTGCCACCGGAGGAGCAGAAATAACCATTCTCCTTCAGCCGGTAGGACCAGATTTCCTTGGGCGAAACGCGATCAAAGATATTCTGTTCGTTTTCGAAGATACCCAATTCATGGGGCGTTTTTGCCGACATGAAACTGGACCGCGACGGCCCGCAAATGGGTGATTGACAGTAGGCTGCGTGGAACACCGCGGATTGTCGGCAGAACCGGTCCAGATTCGGGACCTGAAGCGGCTCCTTGAAGACGTCCTTGTATTTGTAAAAGGCAATCGCGTCGTCGAAGCTGACCACGATGATGTTTTTGCGCGATTTGTTCATTTCAGGTCGGTCCTGTGAGAAAATTCGTGGGTTTTGACCAGGAATTGTAGGTGGTTGTCTGTCGGCCCCGAATGAACGCGCCATGTCGAGTGTTACTACAGGATTGGAGAGGGTTCCATCGGGATGAGCCGCTTGGGTGAGCGGCGCTCAGAACCAGGGCTGGAGAGCCTTATCGCGGTACTTTTGTGTGGCGAATGAGGGCCCTTACGCTCTGACCCCGAGGGCGACAATCAAAGTGGTCGCAGTGCAGATACTGTCTGGCTTAGGTTTGCAGAAACGCTCTGGGTAGAGAATGCACGGTCTGTGGACGCCGGAAGATATGCGCCCGCAGCACTCTCCAATCCGCAACGATCAGGTATTTTCCGACTGTGAATGTTAACGGCAGCGACGGCGTCATCACTGCGCTGTGCAGATGCCTATTTGGGCGATTTGGGGGGCTGCCAGCCGGGTTTCGATAATTTTCTTGACTCGTAATGATGCTCGGATCATTCTTTATATCAGTACAAATGTGCTGATATACAGAACAACAGGGAAATCACAATGCTCACAAAAGCAACAGTAGTGAGCATGGCCGCAGCCGCGATTGCCATGCTTCCTGGCGCAGTTCTGGCGGAAAGCCCGACTGTCAAAGAAATTCAGGAACGGGGCACGATGCTATGTTCCGGCCATAACGGAAGCTACTTTGGCTTCGTGGAAGTGAACGACAAGAACGAATGGAAAGGCCTCGACATCGACATCTGTCGCGCTCTGACCACGGCCATTCTGGGCGATCCGGAAAAGGCACAGATCGTGCCATTGAGCTGGGCGCAGCGTTTCCCGGCATTGCAATCGGGCGATGTTGATATCATCATCAAGGCCACCGGTTGGACCATGGGGCGCGACACGGAACTGGGCCTGCAATTCTCGCTGCCCTACTTCTTTGGCGGCACACAATTCATGGCGCATGGTGAGCTTGGCATCACCGATGCCACGGGGCTTGAGGGCGGTACGATCTGCGTGGAAGCCGGTACGACGATTGAGCGTATCTCGGCCAACTACATGTCCACAATCGGGGTGGAACATACAATCGTTTCCTATGAAAGCGCTGCCGAACTGAGGGCCGCCTATCTGGCGAACCGCTGCGATGCCTTTGCCGGTTGGGGGCCGAACCTCGCGGTGCTGCGAGCAACCGAGATCGACAATCCGGACGCGCATATCATCCTCAGCGACAAACTCTCGAGTGAGCCAATTGCGGCCGCCATGCGTCAGGGGGACGAGGACTTCGTCGATGTTGTGAACTGGATGCTGGCCGCGCTGCTGATCGCAGAAGAAGAGGGCGTGACAAAAGCGAATGTGGCCGAGATGGCCGCAACACCGCCGAACCCGCGCGTGGCCCGTCTGCTGGGTGTGGAGCCGGGCATGGGCGAACGTCTTGGCCTGCGCGAAACATGGGCCCGCGAGATGATCGCGGCCATGGGGAACTTTGGCGAAATCTATGATCGTAACCTGGGCAAAGACAGTGCCTATAACCTCGATCGGGGCTTGAACAATCTTTGGAGCCATGGCGGCGTGCTCTACGCACCGATCCTGGACTGATCCGAAGATCCCTGAGGCCGCCTCTCATCTCGGCGAGGTGGCCTCCACACAGACTTCAGCAAGAAATCGGGGGCAGTGATGGCGACCGCAATGGAACTGCGCAGACGTGCGAAACGGCGCAAACTGATCATCCAGGGCGCTTTGATCGTCCTGTCGGTCATTGTCGTCCTGGGGGCCATCCAAAGCGCGCGTGTCAATCTCGCCGCACTCGGGATCACCAGCGGGTTCGGTTTTCTGGAACGCGGGACCGGTTGGGATTACAGCTTCTCCCTCATCCCGAAAAGCATCAATGATCCCTATTCCAAGACGCTTTTCATCGGCTTTCTGAACATGATGTTCGTTGGCTTTATCTCCATCATTCTATCGACCATCTTCGGGTTTCTCATTGGCACGGCACGCGACGCGTCAAACATCGCACTCAAAACTGCGGCCTCTGTCTATGTGCAGATTTTCCGGAACATTCCGCTCATCCTGCAATTGATATTCCTCTATTCCGTTTTGATCCATTTCCCGGGACCCCGGCAGGCAATGAGCATCGCGGATGCGGTATTTCTGTCGAACAGGGGTGTCATGATCCCTGGCCTGAATGTCCCACCATCCGTTGCCTTGGGGCTTCTGATTGCGTCGCTTCTGCTGGTTGCGGTTCTGATCCTGCTCAAGACACCCTTGATGCGCGGGCTGCTTTATTGGCTTGGCGGCACCGTGTTTGGCTGCATCGCCGCAGCGCTGATCTTTGCCCCGGCAGGAGAGAGCATCTTTTCGATCCCGGCGCTGGCTGGGTTGCGGTTCCGGGGCGGGATCACCGTGCCGATTGAGCTCGCCGCGATGATCGTCTCCATCGTGCTTTACGGCAGCGCCTACATTGCCGAGGTTGTGCGAGGTGGCCTGAACCAGGTCCCGCGCGGTTTGACGGAAGCAGGTCAGGCGCTGGGCCTGACGCCGCGCAATATCTGGTCACGCATCAAATTGCCCATGGCGCTGCGCAGCATCATTCCGCCGCTGGTCAACCAGTGGATTTTCATCATGAAGGCCACGACCATCGGGGTGGCGATTGGGTTCAGTGACCTCTTCATGCTGGTGTCGACCTCGATCACCCAATCGGGTCAGACCCTGGAACTGATCGCGATCTTGATGCTCGCGTTTTTGCTGGTGAACTTCGCCATTGCGCAATTCGGCAATTGGCTCAACGCACGTATGAAGCTGAAGGCAAATTGACATGACCGATATGAGCACAACTCTGACCGCGCGCCCCAGCCGCATGCAGGCCTTTGTCAAATCCATGAAGCGGAACGCCTTTGGCACGCCGCTGGATACGGCCATCACAATCATCGTCTTCAGTGTTCTGGCCTATTGGGCCTGGCTGCTGGTCGATTGGGCCGTGCTGCGCGCGGTCTGGCGCGCCGAGGATGTGGGCAATTGCACTGAAGAGGCGGGCGCCTGCTGGTCGGTCATTGCCGGGCGGCACCGCCTGATCCTCTTTGGCCTTTACCCTTTCGAGCAGCATTGGCGTTCGACACTGGCCTGCTTCGCGATCATCCTGACCGTGATCTTTTCCTGTTTCCCGCAAGCGTGGTCGGCAAAGCGACTGACGCTGTTGTGGGGTGTCGGCTTTGCCGCCTATTACCTGTTGATGGAAGGCAGCCTTCTGGGCCTGCAACAAGTGACCACCGACCAATGGGGCGGGCTGGCGCTGACGCTCTTTCTGTTTGCCTCGGTTGTGCTTCTGGGCATGCCAATGGGGTTGGGGCTGGCTCTGATGCGGCGGTCCGACATGCCGGTGGTGCGCGGCTTTGCGACGCTGATCATCGATTTCATCCGCTCCCTGCCGCTCCTGACGACCCTCTTCACGGCCGCTGTGGTGGTGCCGATCTTGCTGCCCAGTTGGCTCGAGGGCGACAAGATCTGGCGGGTGATCATTGCCTTTGCGTTGTTTTTTGCCTGCTATCAGGCGGAGGTTTTCCGCGGTGGTTTCCAGGCCATTCCATCTGGTCAGTTCGAGGCGGGCAAAGCGCTTGGGCTAAGCTATTGGAGCATCCTGGGGCGTATCGTGCTGCCGCAGGTTTTCCGTCATGCGCTGCCAAGCACGATCAACATGTTGGTTGTGACCTTCAAGGAAACAGCGATTGTGATCATCATCGGGTTCTTCGATATCCTGGCCTCAGCTAAGGCCGCTTTTGGCACCGGGGAATGGGCGCCGCATTATCTTGAAGTCTATGTGTTTGTGGGCGCGATCTATTGGGTGTTCATCTTTTCGCTCGGCCAGTACGGCGAATACCTGAAAGGCCGGATGTCGATCGCGGCACGCTGATGCGGGATTTCGCCTGCTTGCGTCATTCCAGCGGCGCACGTCGCAGGGCGTCGCGGGTCTGGCGCAGCGTGTCCAAAAACCGGCTGGTCGATGCGAGGCGCGCCTCCACCTCGGCGATTTTGCTGGCCAGAAAGGCGTCGCCGTCGAAGGCCTCGCTGTCTTCTGCGTTGAGCTGAGAGAGGAAGATCGACAGATCGCCAATGCTCATGCCCGCGGCCTGCGCGTCGCGGATGACCTGCAGGGTGAGCACCGCGTCCTCCGGATAGGACTTGTAGTTATTGTCCCCTTCGCGGGCCGTTGCGGTCAGGAGGCCCTGTTTTTCATAGAAGCGGATAGCGTCGCGGCTGAAACCGGTTTGCTTTGCAAGTTGTCCGATCCGCATATTTATAACCATTGACAAAAAACCATGGTTTCTAGTCTATTGTTTTTCAGATCAGGATCAAGGAGAAAGACATGGGCCAACGCTGTCAGAGTTGCGGTATGCCGCTGAACAAGGATCCAAAGGGCGGCGGGTCCGAGAAAGATGGCAGTCTGAGCACAACATATTGCTCAATCTGCTATGAGGATGGGGCGTTTCGGCATCCGGGTGTTTCCGTCGAAGAGTTTCAGGCCCATTGCGTCGATGCCCTGGCGGATAAGGGCATGCCCCGCATCATGGCCTGGGCCTTCACCCGCGGCATCCCGAAACTTGATCGCTGGGCCTGAGACAATCGGGACGAGCGGTGTCGGTCAGGTCCTCAAAAGCCCTTTGATCTAGTCCAAGATGACAGATCCCTTTTGCGTATTGAGCGCAAAGGACAGTGCTGCTGGACCCTCCTGCACATCGGCAAGGTGATCGACGTTGAGGGCTTCAAGCACCTTGGTCAAGGCATCCGGATCAGGATGCGAGAGCTGTATTTGTTCAAGCGTGACCCCAAGATCCTGTTGCCCTGTGCTGGGGTGCGGACCGGGGGACCATTCGATGAACGCAGGGAGCAGGCCGCCCATGGGCAGGCTGCCGTCCCTGGGCACGGTCAGGCGCCAGGATCGGTCGCCTCGGGTAAAGAGGACAACCTCCCCCAGATCGACGGGGCTGGCCGCGAGCACACCGTCCAGATCGTCGGTACCAACCACCCAGCACAGCGCGCGGGGGCGTTCGGCCAGGCGCGCTTGTGTCGCAGGCTCGTCGAGGGTGAACCAACGGGGGCGCCCCGGATCGGCAGGGGCCTCGGGATCGATTGCGATCAGTTCAAAGAAGCTCTCGTTGCCCGCTTGCATGACGCAGTTATGCGTGCTCATCGCTTCGTGTTTGCCTCCGCGGGTGACCTCGACGCCGAGCGCTTGCGCCATAGCGATGATGCCCTGGTCCAGGGTGTCCGCACCGATGGCGAAATGGTCGATTTTATTGTGCATGGGTCACTCCGGCGCAGAATTCAGAAGGGGAAGGGCGGCGGCGAGATCTGCCTTGAGGCTGGCGGGATCTTCGAGGCCAATATTGAACCGCACCAGTTGGCCGTCTTCGGTCCAGGGGGTTGCGGTGCGAACGGGCTTGACCGGCAGCACCAGGCTTTCATAGCCGCCCCAGCTGACGCCAATGCCAAAGAGCTGCAGCGCATCGACGAAGGCGCGAATTTGAGCGTCTGAACAAGCGTGGAAAATCACGCCGAAAAGCCCCGCAGCCCCGGTAAAATCACGCGACCATGCATCATGACCGGGGCAGGCAGGAAAGGCCGGATGAAGCAGGGTTTTGACCTGCGGCTGCGCGGCCAGCCACGCAGCAATATCGCGTCCGGCGCGGTCGATGGTTTCCATCCGCATTTTCAGCGTGCGCAGGCCACGCAGGCATAAAAAGACCTCCTGCGCCCCGGTTTTGTCGCCAATGGCCATGACGGTTTGGCGGATTTGGGCGTGATACGTCGCATTGCTGGCAATCATGCCCATCATGCAATCGGAATGACCGCTGAGATATTTCGAGCAGGAGGCAACGATCACATCTGCGCCAAGGGTCAGCGGTTGGCAAAAGATCGGTGTCGCCCAGGTGCCGTCGATGATCGAGGGCACGCCTGCCGCGCGGGCCGTGTTGGAAATGGCACGAATGTCCGGCACCTCAAACGTGCCGGAGCCGGGCGCTTCGAACATCACGGCACAGGTGGTATCGCGCAGCCGCTTTGCCAGATCACCGTCGATTATGGGGTCGAAATACTCAACCTCGACACCCATGCGCCGCAGGACGCTTTCGCAAAACGCGCGGGTGTTGCCATAGACATGATCTGCCACCAGCAGATGTGCACCGGGCGTGGCAAAGGCCAAGAGCGTGCAGGATATCGCAGCGACGCCGGAAGAGGTGAGGGTTACGCCATGGGCCTGTTCGAGCTTTGCCAACATCGTCTCAAGCTGGAAGCTTGCCGTGTTGCCATATCGTCCGTAATACAATGTGTCAGTGTCATAGCGCGCCTCGCGTGCTGCCTCGAACGCCGCAAGAGTGTCGAAGACGATGGTGGAGCCCAGTTCAACCGGCATGTTGACATGCCGACCGTCAACCCGCGAGGGGCGCCCAAGGTGCACCAGATCATCAGAAATCGCGAATTTGTCGGAGGTCATTGCGGTCTCGCCCAAAAAAGAGTTTTTGGAGGATGACACTCTCATTAGATTGTGTCAACATTCGGAATATGTGTTCTTTATATCAGCACAAAAGATAGGGCTAGGATGAGTACGGATCACAAACTGACGGCGAGCCATTGGGGGGTGGGGCTGGCGGTGACCGACGGCAAGACGCTTACCGCGATCCATCCGCACCCCGATGATCCCGACCCCTCACCGATCAATGACAACATCACCGGCAGTCTGAATGGTGCGGCACGGATTTTGCGCCCAGCCGTGCGGAAAAGCTGGTTGGAGAGGGGCCCAGGGGCGGGGCCAGTGGCCCGCGGGCGCGACGATTTTGTTGAGGTTGCCTGGGAAGAGGTGCTTAAGCTTATTGCTGCTGAGATAAAGCGCGTGCGCCGCGACCATGGCAACGAGGCCATCTATGCGGGCTCATATGGCTGGTCGAGCGCTGGCCGCTTTCATCATGCCCAAAGCCAGTTGAAGCGATTTCTGAACACACAAGGGGGCTTTGTCCGCTCGGAAGGGAATTACAGCTATAACGCCGCATTGGGTTTGATGCCTTTCATCGTGGGCCCGTTCCGCGACCAGGTGGCCAAGGCCACGCGCTGGAGCGTCATCGCGAACCACAGTGATCTGGTGGTGATGTTCGGCGGCATGGCGGAGCGTAACACACAGGTCAGTGATGGGGGTGTGGCGCGGCACCGAATGCGGGGCAACCTGCAGGCTTGCGCGGAGGCGGGGGTCAAATTTGTCAGCATAAGCCCCTTGCGGACCGACGCAGCGCAGGGGCTAAAGGCGGAATGGCTGGCCCCAAATCCCGGGTCGGATACGGCGCTGATGTTGGGTCTGGCGCATACGCTGCTAAGCGAAGGTTTGCATGATGAGGCCTTTCTTGCACGCTATTGCGTCGGGTTCGACAGGGTGGCGGCGTATCTGATGGGCAATGAGGACGCGCAGCCCAAAGATGCACACTGGGCAGCGCAGCACACTGGAGTGTCTGCGGAGCGGATCGTAGGCCTCGCACGGGAAATGGCCGCATCGCGCACGATGATTTCCGTCGCAGCGGGGGTGCAGCGCACCGATTTTGGGGAACAGCCGATGTGGATGGCGGTGACCCTGGCCGCCATGCTGGGGCAGATCGGGCTGCCCGGCGGGGGCTACACCGTCGGGTACGGCGTCAATGCCAACATCGGCAATATCGAGCGCCCCTTTCGCTGGGCGGCCATGGGGCAGGGGACCAATCCGGTGACGGAATTCATCCCGGTGGCGATGGTCTCGGAGATGCTGCTTAACCCCGGTGGGTCCTACACCTATCTGGGCCAGACACGGCGCTTTCCGGACGTGAAACTCGTATGGTGGGCCGGCGGCAATCCGTTTCATCATCATCAGGACCTCAATCGCCTCCATGCCGCTTTCCAAAGACCGCAAACGGTCATCGTGAACGACATCAACTGGACCGCGACCGCGCGCCATGCGGACATTGTGTTGCCGGTTGCTGCAGCACAGGAGCGGACCGATTTTGGCGCCGGCAAATCGGACAATGCGCTGGTGCCAATGCAGCAGGTCGTGCCGCCAGCAGGGGAAGCGCGCGTGGAATATGACATTTATGCGGAGCTTGCGGCGCTGCTCGGCACCGCAGAGGCATTCACCGAGGGGCGCAGCGCGCAGGATTGGGTGCAAAAGCTGTGGGACGACACGCGTGCTGCCGGAGCAACAGCAGGTGTGGCGCTGCCCGAGTGGGATCGTTTCATCGCGGGTGAGGTGGTGGTGGTGCCCGATCCCTCCCCGTCGCAGGTTTTCCTGGCGGAGTTCCGGGCGGATCCCGAGACCAACCCGTTACCAACACCCAGCGGCAAAATCGAACTTTTCAGCGATGTGATCGCCGGTTTCGATTTGCCCGATTGTAAGGGTCATGCCAGCTGGTTTCCACCGCGCGATCTGGGCGGTGCGCACACGGCGGCGCATCCGCTCTATCTTTTGTCCGGCCAGCCGAAAACCAGGTTGCACAGTCAGCTGGACAATGGCGCCTATAGCCTAAGTCAAAAGATCGCCGGGCGCGAGCCCGTATTGATCCATCCCGACGACGCTGCGGCGCGCGGGATCAAAGACGGCGATGTGGTTGAACTATTTAACGCGCGCGGGCGCTGCCTTGCCGGTGCGCGGGTGACCGAAGACATTGCGCAAGGCTGCGTCTTTTTGTGGACCGGGGCCTGGTACGATCCGGATTTCGATGCCCCGCAGGCGCGCGACCGCCATGGCAATCCGAACGTGCTGACCCATGACCTGCGCACCTCAAGCCTCACCCAAAGTCCGGCGGCGCATTCGGCGCGGGTTGAACTGGTCCGTTTCACGGGTATTCCGCCAGAGGTGCAGTCACATAAACCGCCTCGCTTCCGCTCCGACCCAAGACCTGATAGGCCTAAAAAAAGCGCACAGGTAACAGATGTCAGACACACCGACGAAAGAGCCAAAAGTTGATTCAACCCTGTCCAAGGGGTTGTCGATTCTGGAGAATCTCGCAGCATCCCCCAAGGGCAAAGGGGTGACCGAGCTGTCAAAGGAGCTTGGTCTCACCAAATCGAACACCTTTCGGTTGCTGCAGACGCTAACCACGCTGGGCTATGTCAAACACCGTGAAGACAAATCCTATTCCGCGACGCTCAAGACATGGCAGGTCGGTCGCGCCTCGCTGGACAATCTGAATCTGCGCGAACTCGCCGCACCCGAGATGTCCTACCTGTCAAATGAGACGCAGGAAACCATCTACCTCGCGGTGCCGGAAAACCTTTCGGTGATCTACATCGACAAGATCGACAGCCAAAAACCGATCCGATCCTGGAATCGCATCGGCGGCAGCGCGCCAATCCATTGTGTGGCGACCGGCAAGGCGATCCTTGCGGCCAATTACAACGCCCTGCGGGAGCAACTGGTTGGGAACCTCACCCGGCACACCGAGCTGACCCTGACGTCGATGCCAGCCTTGGATGCGGATATGGCTGAAACGCTGAAACGCGGCTACGGGTTTGATCGGGGAGAATTCCGGGATCGTATTCTGAGCTTTGGGGCGCCGATCACCTTGCCTGACGGACTGGCCATCGCCGCTCTGGGCATCTCGCTGCCTGACATCAACCTGCCCTCGGGAGGAGCCGAGCGGTTGGGCGGCCTTGTGGCCCATGCCGCTCAAAGTGTTTCGGCAAAACTCTCCCGAGGCTAAGGCCCGCGAGCGCGGATCAGTCCTTTTCTTTCGATTCCGGCATTTCCACGGGCCCGCCCTGATCGGCCCAGGTTGAGAATCCTTCCTTGAGGTGGGCAGCGTCAAACCCCATTTCCTTCAGGCCCGCAACGGTGAGGGCGGAGCGCCATCCTGACGCGCAATGGAAGACGTATTTCTTGTCCTGGCCGAACACCTCCTTGTAATACGGGCTGTCGGGGTCGATCCAGAATTCGATCATGCCGCGCGGGGCGTGCACGCTTCCGGGGATGAAACCGCTACGCTGTCTTTCCCGGATATCGCGGATGTCGACGATCACCACATCGGGGTTGTCTATCATCCCGATCAGATCCTTTGTTTCGATTTCTTCAATCTGCGCGCGCGCGGTTTTGACCATGTCAGCGGCCGTGGTCTTGAGATTTTTCATTCCTAGATCTGTGCTGTTATATAGAACATATATTTCATATATTGACACAATGAAATGGATGCTGCAACCTTGCCCACGTCAATACGGCACCCCGAACCGGTGCTGTCTTGGAGGAGTTTCGAAATGACGGTACGACGCCCAATTTCGCTTTGGGACGCTTCGGCGAAAGAACAGGACTATCACAGCCCGCTTGATGGTGACGCAACCGTTGATGTGGCGATTGTCGGGGGCGGGTTCACCGGATTGTCCAGTGCCCTGCATTGCGCCGAAAAGGGGATGTCGGCACATGTGGTCGAGGCCGCCCAAATCGGGTTTGGCGGGTCGGGGCGCAACTGTGGTTTGGTGAACGCCGCGCTCTGGCTGCCGCCTCAGGAAGTGCGTGAAGAATTGGGCCGGGTCTACGGGCCGCGCTTCATCAAGAAATTCGGCAGCGGGCCGGAATATGTGTTCTCGCTGATCGAGAAACACCAGATCCAATGCGAGGTGACGAGAACCGGCACCATTCACGCCGCCCACGCTGCCAGCGGTTTTCGCGACCTGAAAGGCCGGCATGAGGAATGGGTGCGTCTGGGCGAACCTGTGGATCTTCTGAACCGCCAGGAAGTCTCCGACATGATCGGAACCGATGCATTCCACGGTGGTCTTCTGGATCACCGCGCGGGGACGATTAACCCGATGGGGTATTGTCGCGGGCTGGCGCGCGCGGCCCTCGCGGCGGGTGCAAAGATCAGCACCGGCGTCCGGGCGACGAAATTGCGCAAGGACGGTAAGCTTTGGAAGCTGGAGACCAGCAAGGGCACGTTGAGCGCCAAAGCTGTGGTGCTGGGGACCAATGCCTATACGGATGATCTGTGGCCCGACCTGAAACGCGTCTTCACCACGATCCACTACTTTCAGCTGGCGACCAAACCTTTGGGGTCGGAGGCCGATCATATCCTGCCCGGTAAACAGGGGCTGTGGGACACCGGCCAGATCATGTTCAACATCCGCCGCGACGCGTTCAACAGGCTGCTGGTTGGCAGCATGGGCAAGGTTGTGGGCGGCGTGAATGGCGGTCTGTCCCATCGCTGGGCCAGAAAGCAGATCGCGCGAATTTTCCCGTCGCTGGGGCCGATGGAATTCGAAGAGGCATGGCACGGCCAGATCGCGATGACGCCCGATCACCTGCCGCGCATCTACGAATTGGACAAGAACCTTTTCACACCCATCGGGTACAATGGGCGGGGCATCACGACCGGCACCATGTTCGGTCAAACCATCGCCGATCTTCTGACCGGAATGGACCGCGCGGATCTGCCCTTGCCCATGACCGAGCTTAAGACCGTACCGTCGGCCCCGATCATGTCCCGTCTTTATCAGACGGCGTTCACCGCCAACCAAATTCTCAAGAGCATCTGACCCTATGACCTCTTCCTCGATCCGCGTCGGCGTTGATATTGGCGGCACATTTACGGATGTCGCGCTCGAACATCCTGGCGGTCTGGCGACATGCAAGGTATTGACGAACTACAGCCAGCCCGAGCAGGCCATTCTGGACGGGATTGCGCAGGCGGCGGCACAGGCGGGGTGCGACCTTTCAGCGATTGATCAGGTCATTCACGGCACAACTTTAGTGACCAATGCGCTGATCGAACGGCGCGGCGCCAAGCTCGCGTTTATCACCACAGAAGGGTTCCGGGACGTTATCGAAATGCGCTCCGAGAACCGGTTTGAGCAATATGACCTGAACCTGACACTGCCTAAACCTTTGGTCGCACGCCGGGATCGTTTCACGCTGAACGAGCGCATGGGCCCGGCTGGCGAGGTATTGCTGCCTCTGGCCGAAGACGACGTGGCGGCGATGGTCGAACGCATCCTCGCAGGTGGCTACGAAGCGGTCGCCATTGGCCTGATGCACAGCTATGCAAATGACGCCCACGAACGTCAGATGGCGCAGGCGTTGCGGGCGGCAGCGCCGCAGCTGTCGATTTCAATCTCCTCCGTCATCTCACCACAAATGCGGGAATTGCCGCGGTTTAACACGGTGATCGCGAATGCCTATGTGCAGCCGCAGGTGGCCGATTATCTGGGACGGCTTGTGGAGCGCCTGCGGGAGGCAGGCGTTGAGGCACCGGTTTTCATGCTGCATTCGGGTGGCGGGCTGATCTCGGTGGAAACGGCGGCCGAGCAACCGGTGCGCTTGCTGGAATCCGGTCCTGCAGGCGGCGCGATTTTCGCGGCACATCTGGCGCGGGGCTATGGGCTTGATAAGGTGCTCTCCTTCGATATGGGGGGCACCACAGCCAAGATTTGTCTGATTGAAGACGGCGCGCCCAAGACGGCAAACACCTTTGAGGTGGCGCGAACCTATCGCTTCAAAAAGGGTTCCGGCATGGTCATTTCGACCCCGGTGGTCGAGATGGTCGAGATTGGCGCCGGTGGGGGCTCGATCGCCTCGATTGACAGCATGGGGCGCATTCAGGTCGGGCCGCGGTCAGCGGCCTCCGAACCCGGACCGGCCTGCTATCAGCGCGGGGGCCAGGCGCCGACAGTGACGGATGCGAACCTGTTGCTGGGCCGTCTGGATCCAGAGAATTTCGCGGGCGGTGCGATCCCCTTGTCCACAGAGGCCGCGCGCCGTGCGGTCGCGACAGAGTTGACGGTTTCGACTGGGCTCGAAGCGCCGGATGCCGCCTTTGGCGTGACCGAGATGGTTGATGAGAACATGGCAAATGCCGCGCGCGTTCATACGGTCGAGAATGGGCGTGACATCGAGCATTTCACGATGATCGGATTTGGCGGTGGCGCGCCATTGCACGCCTGCCGCTTGTGCGAGAAGCTGGGCATTGAAGAACTGATCATCCCGCCCGGCGCGGGTGTCGGCTCGGCCATTGGTTTTCTCAAGGCGCCCTTCAGCTACGAGGCGACGCGCGGGCTGTTTCAAAAGCTTGATCAGTTCGACGCAACAGCCGTGAACGCCGCATTGAACGAGATGGAGCGGGAAGCGCGCGCTTTTGTCGACGATGGGGCAAGGGGAGCGGCAACGACAACACGGCTGACCGCATTCATGCGCTATTCCGGGCAGGGCTGGGAAATCCCCGTATCGCTGCCGCATAAGGTGTTCGAAAACAGCGATCAAAAACTGATCCTCGCAGCGTTTGAAGATGCCTACCGCACGTTATTTGGCCGCATCATCGACGGGTTGAAGGCCGAGATCACCAATTGGTCTCTGGTGGTGGCAACGGTGCTGCCTGATGTGGTCAAGATCGCACGACATGACAGCGGCACGCCGGCAGACGCACCTCGGGAGGTCAGCTTTTTTGATGCCGCGCGCGAGGTCGAGCGCGTGGCCATGACACCGGGAAAGATCGTCGATGGGCCTGCCGTGATCGTTGAAAACGAAACCACCACCATCGTGACATCCGCCTATCGCGCAATCGGGCAGGGTGACGGCAGCCTGCTTTTGCGCCGCAAGGGAGAGGCCGCATGACACCCACCGCCATTGACTATCAGATCATGTGGCACCGGCTGATCGCGGTGGTCGAGGAGCAGGCCAAAACCCTGATCCGCACCGCGTTCTCGACCTCCGTGCGCGAGGCCGGGATCTGTCGGCAGGTTTGTTTGACCGGCAAGGTCGGATGATGGCGCAGGCCGTGACTGGCACACCGGGGCATGTGAATGCCATGGCAGAGAGTGTCACGCATTTCCTGCGCGAGGTCGGCGCGCAGAACATCTTTGAAGGCGATGTCTTCATCACCAATGATCCCTGGCTTGGCACCGGGCACCTGCACGACATCACCGTTGTGTCCCCGACCTTCCGCAACGGTCATCATATTGGTTTCTTCGCCTGCACTGCGCATGTCGTCGATATCGGGGGGCGCGGGTTTGGACCGGACGGGAACGAGGTCTATGAAGAAGGCCTGCTGATCCCGATCATGAAATTCGCAGAACGTGGCCGCGTGTCGGATGACCTGATCCGCATGGTCCGCGCCAACGTGCGGGCGCCTGATATGGTTGTCGGCGATATGTATTCGCTGGCCGCTTGCAATGAAGCCGGGGACCGGCGGTTGCAGACCATGATGGGCGAATTTGGGATCGATGATCTGGACGGGTTGTCGGATTTCGTGATCGAAACCAGCCGCAAAGCCACACACGAGGCCATTGCGAAGGTGCCGGATGGGTCATTCGCCAACACCATGCAGGTCGATGGCTATGACGCGCCTGTGCAGATGGTTGTGCGCCTCGATGTGGCAGGCGACAGGCTGAGGGCGGATTTCGACGGCACCTCGGGAATGAGCCGGTTTGGCGTCAACGTGCCGGAAGTCTATACGCGCGCCTACGCCTGCTATGGGTTGAAATGCGCCATTGCGCCGGATGTGCCGAACAATACCGGTTCGCTGGACCCCTTCGAGATCACGGCCCCCGAGGGCTGCATCCTCGCAGCCAAACGGCCAGCGCCCGTGTCGGTGCGCCATGTTTTGGGACATCTGGTGCCGGATGTCGTGCTGGGTGCCTTGCACAAGGCGATGCCGGACACGGTGCCCGCCGAGGGCGCGAGCGCGCTTTGGAACATTCAGATTTCTGCACGGCCAAGCGACGCGCAGAGCGATCTGCCCAATGCCGAGGTGTTGATGTTCAATTCGGGGGGCACCGGTGCGCGGCCTGGGTTCGACGGGTTGTCAGCCACCGCCTTTCCGTCTGGTGTCTCGACCATGAGCGTTGAGGCCACGGAACATGTGGGTCCGATCACCGTGTGGCGGAAAGACTTGCGCGAAGGCTCGGGCGGGGCCGGGGCGATGCGCGGCGGGCTGGGCCAAACCATCGAAATCGAGCCACGCGCAGGTTATGACATTTACTTCAACGCGATGTTTGATCGGGTGGAAAACCCGGCCCGCGGGCGCGACGGCGGCGCTGATGGGGCGGCTGGTCGGGTTGAGCTGGCAGATGGCACGAAGCTGCGCAGCAAAGGCCGCCAACTGGTCAAAAACGGGCAGCGGTTGAAACTGAGCCTGCCCGGCGGCGGTGGATATGGCGCACCTGGGGCGCGCGACCGTGCACAGGTATCTGCGGACTTGGCGGATGGTTTCATCACCCGGGCGCAAGCCAAAAAAGACTATGGATATGAAGGGTAAACGACGATGACCGAGACACCACTTGCTCTTGTGACCGGGGCCGCTCAGGGGATCGGCTATGCCTGCGCGGAGGCTTTGGCCGAAGACGGTGCAAGGCTTGTGCTGGCCGATATCAACGCGGATGGCGTAAAGAAGGCGGCTGAAAAGCTGGGCAACGGGACTGTTGGGCTGGCCTGCGACATGGGCGATCCTGCGCAGATTGCAACGCTGTTCGATCAGATCGAGGCGGCGCATGGCCCAGTCGAAATTCTGGTGAACAATGCGGGCATCGCCATGCCTGGTGATTTCCTTGAGACACCGCTGGAGAATTTCCAGAAAGTCATCGACGTCAATCTGACAGGAACCTTTCTGGCCATGCAACGCGCGGCCAAATCCATGGTGGCTCATAAAATTGAAGGCGCGATCATCAATATGTCATCGATCAATGCGGTCGTCGCAATTCCCTCGATTGCCGCATATTGCGCCTCCAAGGGGGGTGTTATGCAACTGACCAAGGCAACCTCCCTGGCATTGGCCCCCCACAACATTCGCGTGAACGCGGTCGGCCCCGGCTCCATCAATACCGAGATGATGGCGGGTGTGAACGCCAACCCCGACGCCATGAAAATGGTCATGTCGCGCACGCCGCTGAAACGCATGGGCGAAGCCCGCGATATTGGCGATGCCGTGGCCTTCCTGGCCAGCAAACGCGCAAAATACATCACCGGCGAGACCATCTACGTGGACGGCGGTCGCATTGGCATGAACTACACCTGCTGAGGTTTTGATGAGCTCGAAATACGCCGAAACATATGCCGCCTGGGCCAGTGACCCCGCAGGGTTCTGGGGGGAAGCTGGTAAGGCCATCGACTGGTTCCGCCCGGCTGATCAGGTGTTCGACAAGGACAGTGGCGCCTATGGCCGGTGGTTCGCCGGGGCCACATGCAACACCTGCTACAATTGCGTGGACCGTCATGTCGAGGCCGGGAAGGGGGCCAGCACCGCCCTGATCTATGACAGCCCCGTAACGGGGCAAGCTGCCAGCTACAGTTTTGCCGAGCTGCAGGTCGAAGTCAGCGCCTTGGCCCATGTGTTGCGCGGGCTTGGCGTCGAAAAAGGCGACCGGGTTGTCATCTATATGCCGATGGTGCCGCAGGCGGTTTTCGCCATGCTGGCCTGCGCGCGGCTGGGCGCCATTCATTCCGTTGTGTTTGGTGGATTTGCCGCGCATGAGCTGGCAACGCGGATCGACGATGCCGCACCGAAGGCGATCATTTCCGCGTCCTGCGGCATCGAGCCGGGCCGGGTCATCGCCTATAAACCGCTTCTGGATGCAGCCATTGAAATGTCTGGCGTCAAGCCCGATCACTGCCTGATCCTGCAGCGCGACACGTTGCCCTGTGATCTGGTTGCCGGGCGCGATGTCGACTACGCGGATGCCGTTCAGGCCGCGAAAAAGGCGGGGCAGGGCACAGAATGCGTGCCCGTCGCGGCAACGGACCCGCTCTATATCCTCTATACCTCGGGGACGACCGGCCAGCCAAAAGGCGTGGTGCGGGACAATGGCGGTCATATGGTCGCGCTGAAGTGGACGATGGCGCATCACTACGGTCTCGCACCGGGGGAGGTTTTCTGGGCGGCCTCCGATGTGGGGTGGGTCGTCGGACACTCGTACATTTGCTATGGGCCGCTGTTGCACGGGTGCGGAACGGTTGTCTACGAGGGCAAACCGGTTGGGACGCCGGATGCTGGCGCGTTCTGGCGGGTGATCCAGGACCACAAGGTGGCCGCGCTCTTCACGGCCCCGACGGCTTTTCGTGCGATCAAGAAGGAAGACCCCAAAGGTGCGCGGATCGCCGCGTATGACCTGAGCCATTTCCGCACGTTGTTCCTCGCGGGCGAGCGCTCTGACCCGGCCACAATCGAATGGGCGCAAGAGAAGTTGCAACGCCCGGTGATCGACCACTGGTGGCAGACCGAAACAGGCTGGGCAATGTCCGGCAACCCGGTGGGCCTCGGGGCCTTTCCGGTGAAACTGGGCTCCCCGGGCAAACCGATGCCCGGCTACGACATCCGGGTGCTGGACGACGATGGCCGCGAGGTCGCACCGGGCGTTTTGGGCAATATCGTATGCAAACTACCGCTACCGCCCTCCGGTTTCCCGACGCTGTGGAATGCCGAGGCGCGGTTTCGCAGCGCCTATTTAGACGAATTCCCCGGGTTCTACGCGACCTCGGACGCCGGGATCATTGATGAGGACGGCTATGTTTTCATCATGGCGCGCACGGATGACATCATCAATGTCGCGGGCCACCGCCTGTCCACCGGTGCGATGGAAGAAGTGATCGCCAGCCACCCCGATATTGCCGAATGCGCCGTGGTCGGCGCGGCGGATGCGATGAAGGGGCAGATGCCGCTTGGATTCTTTGTGCCCAACGATGGGGCAGGCCGACGTGCGGCAGACCTTGAGCGAGAACTGGTGCAGCTCGTGCGTTCTAAAAACGGCGCGGTTGCAGCCTTCAAAACCGCGGTGGAAGTCGCGCGGTTGCCCAAAACCAGATCTGGAAAAGTGCTGCGCGGCACCATGCAAAAGATCGCAGACGGGGCCGCGTTCAAGATGCCCGCCGCCATTGATGACCCGGCAATCCTGACGGAAATCGAAGCCGCGCTGAACGCGCGCAATCTGATCGGACGGAAGGCATGATCCCGCAGCACCCCTCCCGTGCCGTGGATCTTATGGTGATCGACCCGCGGCATCTCGAAGATCCCGCACCCGCAGCCACCAACCCGCAACTTTCTGAGAAGGACTGATCCATGACCCCTGCCGTCGAAATGATCAACGTGAACAAATACTACGGCACTTTTCACGCCCTCAAGGACATCAACCTGACCGTATCAAAGGGCGAGAAAATCGTTGTGTGCGGACCTTCCGGGTCAGGCAAATCAACGATGATCCGGACGATCAACCAGTTGGAAGAACACCAGTCGGGCGAGATCAAGATCAACGGTGATATGATCAGCGCGGATGCTCCCAATATCGAGGAAATGCGTCGCGAAGTGGGTATGTGTTTCCAGCATTTCAACCTGTTCCCGCATCTCACGATCCTTGAGAACTGTACTTTGGCCCCGCTTCTGGCGCGCAAGATTTCCCAATCCGAGGCGGAGAAAACCGCGATGGGATATCTCAACAAGGTGCAGATCGGCAATCAGGCCGACAAGTATCCGGGGCAGTTGTCCGGTGGCCAGCAACAGCGGGTCGCGATCGCGCGGGCGCTGTGCATGAAACCGGAAATCCTGCTCTTTGACGAGCCAACCTCGGCCCTTGATCCGGAGATGATCGGCGAAGTGCTCGATGTGATGGTGACGTTGGCGCAGGAAGGCATGACCATGGTTTGTGTGACCCATGAGATGGGTTTTGCGCGGAAGGTGGCGGATAGGGTGATCTTCATGGACGCAGGCGAGATCATCGAGGAGAACGACCCGGAAAGCTTCTTTACAGCGCCGCAAAATGATCGGACGCGGAATTTTCTGGATCAGGTTCTGACGCACTGAGCTGTCGTTGGCGCGTCCATGATTGGCGGGTCGGTCATGCGCTGGGGATCAACGGGCGCTCCTTGCGGCCTTCATCATAGGACCTGATCACCGCCTCCGCACCGCTTCATCTGAAGCCTGCCCGCGATTTCGGAATGTCGTATCGCAATGCGCAAACGCCCGTCGCCGGCTCAAACTGTTGCGCGCCAGCGCAAGAGGGCGGCCAAATAGTTCTGCGACACAGAAAACTCCTTGGAGGAAACGGGTACCATCATTCCCAGAATTCCGCCTGCCAGTTCGGGTTCGGCAGTTCCTCGACCACTTCGAAAGCGTACTTCTGGGTGAAAAAGCGCCCATGCCGGTCAGTTGTGGAAACCGTTAAAGTGTGAGTGCCAATGGGTAGCTCGGAGGGCAGATCCACGCGCCACAGATGCTGGCTGCTATCCGTCAGCATCCAGCGCTGGAAAGGCCCCGCCTTGCCGAACCACTCCGTTCCTTGCCAGGTCGTATAGCCTTGTGTGTCGGAGCCGCCGTCAACGGATCGCGCCGAGACGGAACTGATGGTCGACTGCTGCCAGATCGCCAGCGGATCCGCATAGTTCACACCCTCCAGCTTCTCTTCTCCCGCGCCCGCCTGGGTCCGCGTGCCCATCATCTCTTCGCCGTCGTTGATGGCAACCGACACCTGCGAGCTTTTTGACCCATTCCAGACGTTCACAGCCACCCAGGTGCCATTTGCGAGATCGTCGAGCGTCACCATATAGAGATCACCGAGGTCACGGTTGATCACAGGCGGTTCCTGATCAAAGGAGCGCTCATAAAGATCGCGATACGCGATCAAACGAGCCGCCCACTCACGAAACCTTGGGGTATTGAAACTGGCGTGCAGTTGTGCGCCGTCCTGACCAAAGACGTGGTAGGTGTCGATATAGCTGCTGCCGTCAAAGGACAGCTGGTAATATCCCCGCGGGCTGCCAAGGCGCTGTGTCCCACGGGGTACGCCCGCATCATTCAGATCCCCTGCCCACCAGGAGCCGGACACAGCCCCGATGATGATCTGGTGAAAGGGCGCGCCTGCGACATTGGTATTCTCTTCCCAGCCGTGGAAATGTTCCCCCTCTTCGATGTTCTCGGTGGTGTGAGTGTGGCCCGCCAGCGCCAGAACCTTACGACCGTCCAGCAGGGCGGCAAGCTCATCGAGATTGTCGGTCTGATGCTTGGCAGCTGTATTGTCGGTGAACGTCTGGAACGGAATATGTGCCGTCATCACGATCAGCTTGTCCTGTGGCACGTTGGGCAGGAAATTCCCCAGCCATTCCAGCTGACGTTCGCTGATCACCCCATTGTAGGTGTGGGTCTTGTCGGTGGAGCAAAAGGGATGCGGATCGACGCCGTTGCAGGGGTAGCGGACATTGTCGAGACCGATGAACATCACATCGCCGATCTCAGCCGCCCAATACTCCGGCCCCCATTCCCGGCGAAACGTATCGAAACTGTCGGCATCCGAGGCGGCATCAAAATCCACATCGTGATTGCCGCCGACGAAGTATTGCGGTGTCCGCCCGACGGCGATGATGTCCTTGAACCGGTCATAGAGCGACAGATCATCGCCCATGATGTCACCGGCAAAGATCAGGCATTCGGTATCACTCATGTCGCGCTCAGCCAGCATCTTGCCAGCGGTGTCGCGCACATAGCCGATTTCGCGATTGCTGTAGGGTTGCGGGTCCCCAAAGACGAGACAGTCGAAGGTGGTGTCCTGTGCATCTTCGATCAGCGGGAAATTGATCGCCGCAGGCAGGGGGCCTGTCGGATCAAGCCCCCCAAAACGCAAATCAGGTGATCCGGCTTCTTTGTGCACATAGGCGAATTGCGGGACCATCTGAGCGTTGACTGGGGTCACGTAGCCAGCAGGTTTCGTTATGAAGAGGTTCATGTCGCCATAGGCTGGCAACTCATAGCTGCCATCCTCGCCGGAGATCACGACCTTGCGGCCGTTGGAGACGATCACGCCGGGCACACCGGGTTCGCCATCGTCCAGCGCGGCGTTGCGGTTGCTGTCGAGAAAGACGGTGCCCCGCGCCACATCTGTGGCCTCCCCGGCGACGGTTTCAACGGCCCCGATGTACGAGACATCTTTGGCCCCCGCCGCACTGGCGAGGACGATGGCAGTGGTCGTTGCAAGAAGACGCAGCATCAAATTCTCCATTGGGTGTCAGAAGGCCAGCATCACGCGATTCCGTGACAGCAGGCTGGTTCAGCTATGAAATTTTGCCGAAGTTTCGATGACTTGCGTATGACAGTCGCTCGAATATGGCGCGTGGCTGGCAAATCGGCGCCTGTCGGGCGAGATGCATTTCCCAAAATCCGCAATCCTGTGACACAATACCGTCTCAATCGGATGATTGATACACGAGAGGTCGCGCCGGGTTTTGGCCAATCCCCCCTTGTAACATTGCCGTGAGCTCACCATATCTAATGTATACCATTGAATACAATCGAAAGGCCGGACCATGTTCGACCTCTATCTGACGGAACCCTTTGTTCCGTTCGCAATCGCGCTGTCCCTGCTGTTTGGTTTGCTTGCGCTTGAAGTTATCTTATCTTTCCTCGGTGCGACGCTTTTGGGGCTGGGGGCGGATGCTGACATCGATCTTGATTTGGACGCGCCCGATGTTGGCGATCTGGATATTGACATCGACGGTTTCGACGCGGGCGATTTTGACTTTGCGGATCCTGATCTTGATGCAGGGCCCAGCAGCGATGCGGGCGGTGCGGCGGCGGCTGGGCCTGCGGCTTGGCTCGGGATCGGCAAGATGCCCGTTCTCATCTGGGTTGCTGCCGTCCTGCTTGCCTTTGGCCTTGCAGGGCTATTCCTGCAAAACATCACCATTTCGGTAACTGGCGCAGCACTCCCCGCGCTCGTGATCGCCTTGCCCGCTGGTGTCTTTGGCATGTGGTTTGCTCGCCAATTCGGCGCATTCTTCGCGCGTGTTCTGCCCAAAACCGAGAGCACCGCGCTGTCCAATCGTCACCTGGGGCGCCGTACTGGCACGGTCACTCAAGGCGTCGCAAAACGCGGCAACCCCGCGGAAGTGCGCATCATCGACCGCTACGGCAACATGCACTACCTGCGCGGCGAGCCGCTAAAAGACGATGAAGATATCGCAACCGGTACACGCGTTCTGGTGCTGCGTCACAGACATGATCACGGCTACCGTCTGGTGCCGCTGGAACCTGAAACCTAAGACCCAAAACAACCTGTCATTTAACAAGGAGATACTTATGGACCTCGTCACACTCGGTATAACTGTTGCCAGCATCATCGGCTTTTTGATTTTCGTGGGGCTGGTCCTGGGGCGTCTCTATCGGCGCGCGACACGCGAGGTGAGCCTGGTGAAAACCGGGGCGGGCGGCAAGAAGGTCATCATGGATGGCGGTACGATTGTGGTGCCTCTGCTGCACGAAATCAGCCCCGTGAATATGAAGACGCTGCGCCTTGAAGTTCAGCGGTCCCATGAGGGCGCTTTGATCACTAAGGACCGAATGCGTGTCGACGTGGGCGTCGAATTCTACGTCTCGGTCAATGCCACCGAAGAGGGCATCAGCCGCGCGGCGCAAACGCTTGGGGATCGGACCTTTTTCGTGGATCAGCTGCGGGAGATGATCGAAGGTAAACTCGTCGATGGTCTGCGCGCTGTTGCCGCGCAGATGACGATGGACGAGCTGCATGAGAACCGCGCTGAATTTGTGCAAGAGGTGCAAAATGCGGTGTCTGAGGACCTGCTGAAAAACGGTCTTGAGCTGGAATCCGTCTCGTTGACCGCCCTGGATCAGACCCCCTTTGAAGCGCTGGACGAGAACAACGCCTTTAACGCGGTGGGGATGCGCAAACTGGCCGAAGTCATTGCAACGTCAAAGAAAGAACGCGCGCAGATTGACGCGGATGCGGACGTATCGGTGCGCCGGGCTGCGATGGAAGCGGAACGTCTGAAGCTGAAGATTAACCAGGACGAACAGCAGGCCGCGATTGCCCAGCGTCAGGAAATTGCGACGCTTGAAGCGGCTCAGGAAGCCGAGATTGCGCGCCGTCAGGAAGACGCTGAGCGGGAGAAGGAACAGGCGCGGATCAAGCGAGAAGAAGCCATTCGCGCGGCGGATATCGAGCGGGAACGCGCGATCCGCGAAGCCGAGATTTCTCGGGACCGTGAATTGGAAGTGGCCGATCAGGAGCGCCAGATCATCATCGCGGTGAAATCGGAAGAGGAAAGCCGCGCGCGTGCGTCGGCGGACGAGGCCCGTGCCGAGGCCACAAAAGCCTCCGAAAGCATTGAGACCGTGCGCTCTGTTGCCACAGCTGAACGGGCGAAACAGATTGCGCTAATCGAAGCGGAGCGTGAAGCCGAGAGAGAGGCAACGCGTATCCGTCTGGCCGCTCAGGCCGATAAAGACGCCGCCCAGGACCGCGCGGAGGCGAAGCGGGAGGAAGCCCGTGCCGAAGCGGATGCACTGACAATTCGGGCGGATGCGAAGAAAGCCGACCTTTTGGCCGAGGCGGAAGGTCGCCGCGCCATCGTCGAGGCGGAAAATGCCATCGCGGAAGAGATCGTGAATATGAAAGTTGCGCTCGCACGCTTGGAGAAACTGCCCGAAATCGTGGCACAGATGGTCAAACCAGCCGAGAAGATCGACTCGATTAAGATCCACCACGTGGGCGGTATGAACGGCCTGCCGGGTGCTGAAGGGGCCGCCAATGGCGGCAAGGCTCCGGTCAATCAGGCGCTGGATTCCATCATGGGCATGGCGGTGCAGCTTCCTGCGTTGAAAAAACTGGGCCAGGAACTGGGTGTGTCGATGGAAAACGGCGTGGCTGGCCTCGCGGACAGCCTGTTGGAAAAAGAGGACGCATCTGTTCCCGCTGCCGAATTGTCGGCAGATGTATCGGAGCCCAAGACAGAAGAGCTTCCAGCGAAGTGAAGGTAAAGTCCCCCGGGGTTCTGAGCCCGGGGGATGGCACTTAGGTGCATCGTTTCTTCGACGCGCAAGGAACGACTTTCTCGACGGGCAAATTCAAGGCGATTGCTTTGCAGGGATGCGAGGACGTCGCCTTTTCCTGCCCGGTGCCGCACCACCCGTTCACCTTAGCCCACAACCCTCGATCGCCGCCACATGTCCCGACCCAACGCGCGGATATGACATTGCTTCCCGCCAAATGTTCACTTAATGTTCCATCGTATGATGATGTCCACAAGGGAGGTATATTGAGATGATCAATGGAAGCTGTTGCTGTGGGGCCGTCAAATTTGCGCTGCTGGCGGAACCTTCGATGATGGGGACATGTCACTGTTCCCGATGCCGCAAGGTTGGTGCCAGCGCCATCGTTTTTGTCAAAAGAACGGATCTGAAATGGCTTCAGGGCAAAGATCGCGTAACACGTTTTGCGCCGGTGGCCCCCTATATCTACGGTCGATGCTTTTGCGAAATCTGTGGCACATCTCTGGGTGAGATTTTGTCTGAAGACGACAGCTTTCCAATTGCGGCAAATGCCATCGACAGCGCGCTTGAAGTCCGGAACCAGTTTCATGAATTTGTCCGTGAAAAGCCGTCCTGGTACGAGATTTGCGACAACGCGAAACAGTTTGAAGGCCTCCCAGAGACGCCGTGATGTCTCAGCCTTAAAGGCCTTTGCCTGCAAAGCTCTCGCGGTGATCCGTCTCGGACCGGCGGCCAAAGGTCATGGATAATTCGATTTGGTCGATTGTCCGGACTGCATCAGACATCAGCCTGCCCATGAAAATATTTTTTGAAGAGACGGTCGATGATGGGCTAAGTATCAGGGGCATAGATTCAAAAATTTATCTGATCGAATGGGGCATACCCCGATGTTTGGTGCTCAGCAAAGCAAGGCTCTCGAACTGATTTATGACACGGCTGTGCGGCCCGGTGGTTGGCGCCGCGCGCTTGATCAGACGACGTCCATCGTCGGTGCGCGCGGGATCGCGCTGGTCATCCGGGGCCGGAACGCAGGCGCGCCTAACCTGACAATGATGAGCCAGGTCTACCTTGATTTCTCTCGAAAACCTTCAGGGTGGTATTACGGTGCTTTTCTGGCGCGACTTCAGGAAACGGATTGGGATGCGCTCCGGTCCTTTCCCGTGCACAAGGCCATTCCGGATACGGATGCGGGCCTAAGCGCGGATGAGCTTGATGTGCGCGCCGACTACAGATTTCTGCGAAAGCGCACCGGTGTTGCGCGCAGGGTCGGTGTGCGGCTCAATCCGGATGAAGTGTGGTTTGACGCGATGAGCATTGGATTTGACCGCTCGCTTAATCAAGCGCCGACGGGCCTTTCAGAGCAAATCAAACCGCTGCTCCCCCATTTCTCCAAGGCGATTGAGATGGGGAGGATGTTCACGCTGCTCAAGGCGCGGTACCGGGCCGCTTTGAGCGCGCTTGACCATGTGCAGGCCGGTCTTGTCATTGCGCTTCCAGGGGGCGCCATGATCGTTGAGAATGCCGAAGCGCAACGTATTTTTGACCTGTCGGACGGGCTGGCAAAAGGTCGGGACGGGTATCTATTCACGCAAGATGCAGATCTGACAAAACGCGTTCGCCTCGCGATTGAGGCCGCTGCGGGCACGGCGGATGGCACAGGGAATCAACACGAGGCACTATTCGCGATCCCGAGGCCGTCGGGGGAAACGCCAATCCTTCTGGAGGCCGCCCCGATCTCGGATGCCGGTGGCGAACTGGAAACAGGGCTACGCGGCGCGCTCATAACCCTGATTGACCCCAACCGGGCGCCCTATCTAAAGCTTGAAAGGTTTGCGGCGCTCTACAATCTGACGGCGGCGGAAACCGATGTGTGCCGTTGGGTGGCAGAAGGGGCTGGTATCCCGGAAATAGCGGATCGCAGGGGAACCTCTCCGACAACGACGAAAAACCAGATTGCCGCTGTCTTGTCCAAAACCGGTGTGCACAGCCGCGCGGAACTGATCCGTCTTGTCCTGCGCGTCCTGCCGCCCGTGGCCTGACGCCGTCGGCGCGGCGTTGGAAGAGGTGGAACAAGAACAGCATATTGAGTGATGCGATGTCATATGCGACGCTTCTTTGATGCCCGAAGAACTTCAGCAAAACCCACATAAGACCGCCGAATTCAGCGAGAATGACCTCCTGGTGGCGATTGGCCGACAAACGCGGGTGTTTCGCCGTCAGAAAGGTCTGACAATCTCGCAATTGGCCAGAGAAATGGGCGTCTCCAATGGCATGCTGTCCAAGATCGAAAACGGTCAGACAGCCGCGTCGTTACACACCCTTCAGGCCTTGTCGCAGGCCTTGAGTGTCCCGCTGACCTCCCTGTTTGCCGGGTTCGAAGAGACCCGCGAAGCGTCACACGTCAAGTCCGGCACGGGGATCGAAGCGGAGCGCGTGGGGACCCGCGCGGGGCATCAATACAGCCTTTTGGGCAATATCGCTGGATCCTCGGGCGTGACGGTGGAGCCCTATCTGATCTTGCTGACCGAAGAATCCGACGTGTTCCCGACTTTCCAACATGAGGGCATCGAATTCCTCTACATGCTCGAAGGCCAGCTGGCCTATCGCCATGGGCGCGAAAAATATCTGTTGGAACCCGGCGATAGCCTGATGTTCGATGCGGATGCGCCCCACGGGCCGGAACGCATGCTGAAGCTGCCGGCGCGCTACCTTTCGATCATTTGTTACCCCAAGGAAAATCGAGCTGAATAAAGTTCACTAGAGGAATAAAAAGTTCTTATCGAGAAACTTTTGATGTGCAGTATTGCAATTTTCTCTTAGCCTCGTTGCGATTGGATGAGGTGATGAAATGTGCGGCATTGTCGGGCTCTTTCTGAAGGATAAAGCGCTGGAAGGTGATCTGGGTCGCATGCTGACCGACATGCTGATCACCATGACGGACAGAGGCCCCGACAGCGCTGGCATCGCGGTGTATCGCGAGAACGACGCGCAACTGAAATTCACCGTGCAGTCGGCGGATCCGGACAGGTGTTTCGCGACATTGTCTGAGGTGTTGGGCGCAGATGTGATCCAGATCGACAGTCACGCGATTGTCTCCTGCGCGCTAGATCAGTCGGAGGCCCTGCGCGCCAGAATTCGCGCAATCGACGGGCTGCGCATTATGTCGGTGGGCGAGGCCATCGAGATCTACAAGGAAGTCGGTTTGCCGCAATCGGTCGCCGACCGATTTGACATTCCGCAGCTGCAGGGCAGCCATGGCATCGGGCACACGCGTATGGCGACGGAAAGTGCCGTGACAACGCTTGGCGCGCATCCGTTTTCGACCGGTCTTGACCAATGCCTGGTGCATAATGGCTCGCTATCCAACCACAATTCACTGCGGCGCAAACTTGGCAGGCAGGGGGTGCGCGTCGAGACTGAAAACGACACTGAAGTCGCCGCTGCCTACCTCACCTGGAAAATGCAGCAGGGCGCCAACCTCGGTGAGGCGCTGGAGGCCGGATTGCAGGACCTTGATGGGTTTTATACATTCGTTGTGGGTACAAAGACCGGCTTTGGCGTGTTGCGTGACCCCATCGCGTGCAAACCTGCCGTGCTCGCCGAAACGGATCAATATGTCGCGTTTGGCTCGGAATACCGGGCCTTGGTCAACCTGCCGGGCATCGACGCGGCACAGGTTTGGGAGCCTGAGCCCGCGACCGTCTATTTCTGGGAACATTGATGTATGGAAACACTCGATCTGTCTGCTCTCGATCTGCGCGCGGTTAATGCGACGCTTCAGGCCGTGGGCAAGGGCGCCAACACCGGGTTCGAGATCGCCAACCCGCGCGGCAGCCACGCGATTGCCGTTGGCCTCGATGCGCCCATCCAGGTCACCGTGAAAGGCTCGACCGGCTACTATTGTGCAGGCATGAACCAGCAGGCGACCGTGCGGGTTACCGGCTCTGTCGGCCCGGGCGTGGCGGAAAACATGATGTCGGGCAAGGTGGTGGTGGAAGGCAACGCCAGCCAATACGCCGGGGCTACGGCACATGGGGGGCTGCTGGTGATCAAGGGCGACGCATCCAGCCGTTGCGGCATTTCGATGAAGGGCGTGGATATTGTCGTGCATGGCAAAATTGGCCATATGAGCGCATTCATGGCGCAGGCGGGCAATCTGGTCGTGCTTGGCGATGCAGGTGATGCGCTGGGGGACAGTCTCTACGAGGCACGGATATTCGTGCGCGGCGCGGTGAAATCATTGGGGGCCGATTGTATTGAAAAGGAAATGCGGCCGGAGCATCTGGAGCTCCTCAAACATCTGCTGCGCGACGCCGAAGCGGATGCCGACCCAGGCGAATTTCGCCGATACGGTTCCGCGCGCAAGCTATATCATTTCGATGTCGACAATGCAGGAGCCTATTGATGGACAAGACCCCGCAGACGCATCCGGTCAAATCCGCGACTTTTGACGATTACACCACATCCTACATTCGCCGGGCGGCAGCGACGGGTATCTACGACATTCGCGGCGGGGGGGCAAAACGCAAGGTGCCGCATTTTGATGACCTGCTGTTTCTGGGGGCCTCAATGTCGCGCTATCCGCTCGAAGGGTACCGCGAGCGTTGCGACACCAGCGTCACGCTTGGCGACCGCTACGCCAAAAACCCAATTCAGCTGGACATTCCCATCACCATTGCCGGGATGAGCTTCGGATCCCTGTCCGGGCAGGCCAAGGAAGCGCTGGGGCGTGGCGCGAATGCTGCCGGAACCTCAACAACCACCGGAGATGGCGGTATGACCAAGGAGGAGCGCGGCCATTCCAAGACGCTGGTCTATCAATATCTGCCATCGCGCTACGGGATGAACCCCGACGATCTGCGTCAGGCGGATGCAATCGAGATCGTGGTCGGGCAGGGCGCGAAACCGGGCGGTGGGGGCATGCTGCTGGGGCAAAAGATTTCGGACCGGGTTGCGCAGATGCGCACATTGCCCGCGGGGATCGACCAGCGCTCCGCTTGTCGGCACCCGGATTGGACGGGGCCGGATGACCTTGAAATCAAGATACTGGAGCTGCGCGAAATCACCGGATGGCAGGTGCCGATCTACGTGAAAATCGGCGGCGCGCGACCTTATTTCGACACCACCCTGGCGGTCAAAGCGGGTGCGGATGTGGTCGTTCTGGATGGGATGCAGGGCGGAACGGCGGCAACGCAGGATGTCTTTATCGAACATGTCGGGCAACCGACGCTGGCCTGCATCCGGCCTGCGGTGCGTGCCCTTCAGGACATGGATATGCACCGCAAGGTGCAGCTTGTGCTGTCGGGTGGGATCAGGACGGGTGCCGATGTGGCAAAGGCGCTGGCGCTGGGGGCAGACGCCGTTTCCATAGGCACCGCGGCGTTGATCGCGATGGGGGACAATGATCCCGCGTTTGAAGAAGAGTACCGCAAGCTCGGCACCACCGCCGGCGCCTATGATGATTGGCACGAGGGACGGGACCCTGCCGGCATCACAACGCAGGATCCGGTGTTGGCCGCGCGTCTCGATCCGGTGATCGCGGGGCGTCGGCTCGCGAACTACCTCAAGGTCATGACGTTGGAGGCGCAGACCATCGCGCGCGCCTGCGGCAAAAGCCATGTGCTCAACCTCGAACCGGAGGACCTTTGTGCCCTGACGATCGAAGCGGCTGCCATGGCGGGCGTGCCCCTCGCGGGGACAAATTGGATACCGGGCGTGGGCGAAGCCCCTTAGATAGACGGAGACTGGCATGGGAAGTGATCTGGCAAAATTCGCGGCGGACAAGGGTGTTCGTTTCTTTCTGTTCAATTTCACCGATCTTTTCGGGGTGCAGCGTGCCAAGCTTGTGCCCGCCGAGGCCGTTGGGGAGATGCAGAAATCCGGCGCGGGTTTCGCGGGGTTTGCGAGTTGGCTGGACATGACACCGGCCCACCCCGATATGTTCGTGATGCCGGATGCTGCCTCCGTCATTCAACTGCCCTGGAAACCCGAAGTGGCCTGGGTTGCGGGCGATCCGTGGATGGACGGGGAACCGGTGGCACAAGCCCCGCGCAACGTTCTGAAGGCGCTGATTGCCCGTGCGGATGCGCTTGGGTTGAAGATGATGTCGGGGGTGGAGCCGGAGTTTCATTTAATTTCAGAAGACGGGGCGGAGATTTCAGACGCGCGGGATACCCAGGAAAAACCCTGCTATGATCAAAGCGCGCTGATGCGCCGGTATGATGTGATTTCTGAGATTTGCGCTACCATGATCACGCTGGGCTGGGCCCCCTATCAGAACGACCATGAAGACGCGAACGGTCAGTTCGAAATCAACTGGGATTTCGGCGATTGCCTGCAAACCGCAGATCAGCACGCGTTTTTTAAATTCATGGTCAAGGCGATTGCTGAAAAACACGGGCTGCGCGCGACATTCATGCCAAAGCCGTTCAGCAACTTGACGGGCAACGGATGTCACGTGCACCACTCGCTTTGGACGCCGGACGCGAAGTCATGCGTGTTTGCTGATGACACCGATGAAATGGGCCTGTCTGAGACAGCCTATCATTTTCTTGGCGGGCTGATGGCACATGGAGCGGCGATGTGCGCGATCACGAACCCCACGGTCAATAGCTACAAGCGGATCAACGCACCCGCTACGCTGTCCGGCGCGACATGGTCCCCGTCATCTGTGACTTATGGCGGCAATAACCGCACCCATATGGTGCGCATCCCGGATGCCGGTCGTCTTGAATTCCGCCTCGCGGATGGCGCGGCCAACCCCTATCTGCTGCAAGCGGTTTTGCTGGCGGCGGGGCTGGATGGCATTGACCGGAAACTGGACCCTGGGAAACGGTTGGATATCGATATGTACACCGAAGGGCACAAGGTGCGCGGCGCGAAGAAGCTGCCGCTGAACATGCTGGATGCCCTTCGCGAATTCCAAAAGAACAAAGCACTGACAGGGGCGATGGGCCCGGCCTTCTCGAAGGCTTATGTGAAACTGCGCACGCGGGAATGGAACCAGTTCACGCACCACCTGACCGATTGGGAGAGGGAAAACGCATTGGACTGCTGACGCGGTCAGGTGTCCAAGTGACCCCTGATCTGCAGATCACGAAAGGGGGTGAAAGCGTCATTGGGGCTCAGTGTCATATCAATATACGGAGCCATCAGTATTCAAAGATCACCCTTTGCAAGAGCGGCAAAGCCTGATCCGGATTAAGGTCGGCATCAGTGTTTTACGAAACCTGACACCTCAGTGACAGCGCCAGTCACCCCGTATCCCCCAGGTGATCTGGTGTCTCGAAACCTTCAACGCTTGGATCGATCTGTCGGCCTGACCACTTTGATTCCAACAACCAAGATACCTGTTCCGCTGGTACCGCCCGCTCAAAAAGGAACCCCTGCCCAAGTGAGCAATCCAGCGATTGCAGATACCCGAGGTCATCGGCAGATTCGATCCCTTCCGCCGTCACATCCAGCTCAAGACCGTTTGCCAGCGCCATGATGCCGGACACGATTTTCTGATTTTGCGGTTCCGCTGCGATATTGGTCACGAAGCTCCGATCAATCTTGATACGGTCAAACGGCAGTTGCCGAAGACTGGCGAGACTCGAATAACCCGTGCCAAAATCGTCCAGTGCGACGGCAACGCCGAGTTCTTTCAGGGCGTCCAGCTTGGTCCTTGCCACCCCGAAGTCGTGAATGACAGAGCTTTCCGTTACTTCGATGGTTAGGCGTTTTGCGTCAAAGTTGCATTCGATCAGAATCTCTTCGATTTGTTCGACCAGCCGTGGGTCATGGAATTGGAATGGCGAGACATTGAACGAAATGGAGAGCCCTGGATCCCATTGCGCGGCGGCCAAGCAGGCTTGCCGCAAAATGCTCAGCCCAAGTACGCCAATCTGGCCGCTGTCTTCGGCAAGTTCAATAAAAACGCTGGGCGGGATCTGGCCACGTGTCTTGTGGTTCCAGCGGGCCAGAACCTCGAAACCGATCAGGGTCTTTGTCTCGATTTGGATGATGGGCTGAAACCAGGGCTGAATTTCAGATTTGACGATGGCCTCGCGCAGGTCCGCTTCGATTTCCGCCCGTTCATGGGATTGATGATCCAATTCCGCATCATACCAGGCAAATTGCCCTCTTCCGTGATCTTTAGCGGTGTAGAGGGCTTTGTCAGCCCGCCGGATCGCTTCGGAACACGAGGCCTTTGAATCCCAATTCACCAGACCGATGCTGCAGCTGATGAAAATCTGATTTTGCTCAAAGCTGACGGCGGTTTCCATGGCGTGTAAAAGTCGCCGGGCCGCGCGCTCCGCCTGAAAGGAATCTGTCGTCTTGTCAAAGATGACGGCAAACTCATCGCCCCCCAAGCGCGCAACGATGCTGCCCGCACCGGCTTCAGCTTTCAGCCGTTGGGCGACACAGCGCAGCGTTTCGTCACCCGCAGCGTGGCCGTGCAGATCGTTCACGGGCTTGAACCGATCCAGGTCAATGATTGCGATAATGCGACCGGTCGATGGGGTGACTTCAGCTTTGATCTCTTCCAGCGCCGCAGAGAATGCGCGCCGGTTCATCAAACCGGTGAGTGGGTCGTGCCGTGCGTTCTGCTCCGCCCGCTGGCGTTGAAAATCACGTTCTCCCATAAGTTTTTTCAGCTTTTTCCACTGGAAGAAAATTGAGAAAATCAGGGCGATTGTCAGGTTGACGATCAGCAGGGCAAACTCATCAAGGTCCCAGTCTTCGTGCGCACGGCTGTAGTCATAAAAACGTTCGAATAACTCCATTTCCGCCATCGCTGGCCAACAGATTACAGCGGATAGGAAAAAGAGTGCTGTTACTGCGTGATCTCGCATGAAGCGGGGCAGTGAAAAGGATGAAACGACCGCCATGGTAAACTCTCTCAGGTCAAAAAACTGTTGGGTAGATTATTGGGTCGTGGCTCTACAGCCGGTAAATCAGGCACGACAATCCCGTTTCATTTTTACTAAACGGCGCGGGTATTTGCTAAGGTGACCGTACCTTCCGCTTTCGACATATGGCGTAATCGGGCAGCGTTTTAATTGGTACGCGGCGTCGAAATTCTCCTTGCCAATGGGCATTTCTTCAGCAATCGGCGCCCGCAGGCCAAGGTTTTCTCTGATCCGCACCGGCGTTAACCATATGTTCGCAAATCAGAAACAACATGATTTCTATGAAATATGTATGGAAAATCACGCTGCGCCGCGCATTGAAGAGTGGCGACAGACAGCAGGGCTATGCGCTTGCGGGCAGCATGGGCGAAGCTTTGGAACTGGCAGGCGCTCCTGATGCGATCGCCGTGCCACAACCCGGAAAAGCATGGCAGGGACCGGAAGGCGCGAATTTTTTCTGGTACGAATGGCAACACTCGACAGCTTGAAATGCATCCATGATGTCGATGAGGTTTGAGCAAAGGGTTTCAGTCTACTGCGCGGCGCATTGTCAGACGCACCGGGAGGGTCTGGCGCTCACTTTCGCGTTTCTGCTGCGAACACGCCGAACGTGAAGTGGGCGCGACGCCGTTTCCACTTATGCCCAATGATCACATGCGCGCGCCGCGACATGCTGTTTTCCGTTTGCCTCGATGCGCACTAAATATGCACATCAAGGCGGAGCCCTCCGGCCTAGACAATGAGCTCATCGATTAACAACACGTTTTGATCGATGTTCAAGGCACCTGCCTCCACACCGTTGAGCAGGGCAATCTCCTCCCCATCGACTTCAACCATGACTTTGGGGCCCACACCGATAAAGGAGATCTGCGCTTCGGGCGAGAAGCCAACGAGATGCAATTGATCTTCTGCAGCATTGAAATCCGTGACCGTATCGAAACCGGTTTCACCGAAATTGAAGATGAAATTGTCCGCATCACGACCGCCCTGCAGCGTGTCGAATCCATCACCCCCTGACAGGTTATCCTGTCCGCTTCCCCCTTTGAGCCCGTCGTCGCCCGATCCGCCAAGCAGCGTGTCATCCCCACGACCGCCGGCTATTTCATCATCGTCATGCCCGCCAAGCAGCGTATCATTCCCGCGCTTTCCAAGCAGATGATCATTTCCGGCACCGCCCTCGGCGCGGTCATCGCCGAGACCGCCGTTCAGATGATCGTCGCCCTCGCCGCCGCGCATCGTGTCGTCCTCCCCGCCGCCAAAGAGATGATCGTCTCCGGTGCCACCCTCCATCAGGTCGTCGCCCCGCCCGCCATGGAGCATGTCGTCATCTGCGCCGCCTAACAACGTGTCCGCGCCGCCGTCGCCTCGCAGTTCGTCCTCATCTGATCCGCCGTCCAGCAGATCATTGCCCTGGCGTCCCCGCTGCAGGTCGTCGCCAGATCCGCCCTCGACAATGTCGTCGCCCCGACCGCCCTTCACGGTGTCATCGCCTGCGCCCGCGATGGTCAGGCCGCCCCCATTGCCGGTAGAAATCATATCGTCCCCGCCGCGGGTAAAGAGCGCCTCCCAGCGGATTTCGGCATTTGCAGCCACCTTTTTACCGACCTCCAGACCGTTGAGGTTTCCATCCTGGATGTGGATGCCGCCATAGATGCGGGAGATGCCGGCCTCTTCCGCCGCCTCGGTGAGCGTTTCCCATTGCAGGACCACCGGGTGGCCGTTGCCGAAATCCTCAAAAGCCAGCTCACTCGTTTCATAGCGACCCAGCAAGTCGAGGCCCGCGAACCCGTCGAGATCGTAATTGCTGAGCGACGTGCCGTCGTAATAGCTGTCTGATCCGACAAAGCTGGCGATGGTTTTTGCCGCAGCCATTGAAAAGGTCGAATGACCCGAGACATATTCAGGGAAGGGCGGTGTCACAAAGGTGACATTCTGATAGGGCTGCCATTCCTGACTAAGGATCTGTTGCGTGCCCTGGTTGACGCCGCCCCATGCCTCTATGGTCTGGTCGTAATAGAGGTCGCGGATGGCGGATTGTGGGCGCACATAATCGTGGACATACTTCGCTTCCCACGTGGCAATCCCGGCGTCAAAGACTGCTGCATTGAGGGCAAAAAACATCTTGGCGTCTTCGTCGATGCCGTGCCCCTCGCGCAGGGCGATGTCCTGGGCGATCTGGTTCCAGTGGCCAGGAGGGGATTCGGTGCGTGGACCATCGGCCCAAAGCTCTGCAATCACCTTCTGTTCATCGGTCAGATTGGCCGAGGTTGCGATCACGTCGTTGATCTGATCGCGATATGCCTGGTCATTGGTCGTCACTTTTCCGGTACCATCGACGTAGGGCGAGAAATCTCCCAGTTGCGGTGGCGCGTCGGGGCGGAATTGATCGTTTGCGGCGAGCGCAAAGCTGTCGACAGATCCCCAATGCGGGGTGAGCGCGACCTGATCCACATAGCTGCCTGGATCATTGTCATCGATGATCGGAATGCCGTTCGCGTCTTTGACGGTGCCTGTCGGGACGCGCAGTGGCTGCCAGTGGTTGGGGTCGAAATTCGCGCCACCGGGCACCCGGCCTGTGTTCGGATCGGCCGAATTCACCGGGGCGTAACCGCTGCTGTCGGCAAAATCGTTCTGCGCGTTTGATCCATCGTCGGTGCGTGCGTCAAAGACACTCTGCGCGGCCAGAGTGCCCACGCCCGCAGCGGTGTTGGTGGTGAGGGAGGCGTCCGCGGGATCGTAGCCCAAGTGCGACATGAACCCATCGAACAGGGCAATCTGTCCCGGAAAGAGTTCGATTAGGGCGGCGTAAGCGGCAAAGCTGACAGCGGCGGATTTATTGGTATCCGTATTGGCGAGGCCCGTTTCGATTTCCGAATAGTGACCATAGGCCTCGGGATCGAAAGCCGCCCAGGCATCGTATATCGCGGCGCTTGCGATGTGCAGTTGGTAGGTGGTGGCGGTGGGTTTCGCGCTGCCTTCGCGGATCGCTTCGAGGGTGACTTCGTTCCATTGCGCGACAATAGATTGCTGTTGAACAGTCATCGTTAAATCTCCAATAAAAATGTCTTCGTGCTAAAATGTGGAACAAGGGTACCACCAATGCCGCGATATCCAAACAACCCATTGATCTATCAGGGCTCTTGGTCGGTGCGATGATGGCGCATCCGGAGCCTAGCGTGTGGGTGGCGATGAGATCGCTTAATTTATCGGCATGGGTTGCGAAAACGCGTCAAACCTGAATGCGGATCACGAAAGCGCGCTGAAATCTGTGTAATTTCAGCATGTTGAGAGCCATTTCTTATCCAATGAAACACCCTGATAGCGGGCATCACTCCACCAGACCGGGTAACCCTTGGGAAAACTCCCCAGATGACAGCTTAGGGCTGCATAATTCTTTGGCACTTACCTGCCTTAGAAAAAATCTGCAGATCAGCCTCCGATGATCGACAATTGGGGTCATTTTTTCTAGCGTTTTACCAAATACGATTGGTTTTGAAGGTGTAGACTGTTGTGCCGTCGCCGTTCTGGTCGGCTAAAGGCTTGCGTTGCTTTGGACCCGTAATTTGTAGTCGGACGGCAATTTCCGCGTCAGCCAGCCGGTGTAGAGCGGCCCAAATTCGGCAAGCAGCGCGCGCCGATCAGGCCGGTCAACGATCCAGTATGTCGCCAGCCCCGATCCGCGCTTGCCCATATCGGGGCTGAAGTAAGCACACCCAAGATAGGTTGTTTCCGCATCCCGGATGACCCAGGCAAAGGATCTTTTGGCGGTGAACTCTCGATGGTGCCAGTGCAGGTCGGTCGCGTTATAGGATCTGGTCAACCCATCCGGCCAGGTCGGGCCAAAGAGGCCACGCAAAACATCGGCAGATCGGGTGACTTCGCGAAAGTCTTCGTCGAGATCATCGACCGTCAGGATGTCCATTTGGAAAGCGCCCAAGGGAAAGGACGTCAGGAATTCCAGGGTTTCGAAATCCGGATGCGGCGTCATTCCGCGGCGGTTTTGGCGACCCGTTTGAACGGGTTTTCCTCGGGGACATCGTAATCCAGTTTCAACACCCCCTTGGCGCGCGCGTCGGCCATGTAGCGAAAGGCGTTGACGGACATGCGCATCAAATGCTCGCCCGCTTTCAGCGGCGGGTATTTTGCGATGGTCTCCGCAGTGCGGAACTTTTCCAGGGGCTCAACGATGGCGTGGTAGTCGAGGCCGAAGAACAGCGGCAAGGAATAGCGCTCGCGCCCGATGTTGTTCACCCGGTGCTGGGTCGATTTGAATTGCCCGCCGGACCAGGTCTCGAAAATGTCGCCGATGTTGACGATGAAACAGCCCGGGATGGGGGGTGCCTCGATCCAGACGTCATCGGCGTTCATCACCTGCAGGCCCGGACCGCCCTGCAGCAGAATGGTGAAACATTCGAAGTCCGAATGCGCCGCGATGCCAACCAGATCCTTGGTCGCATCCATGTCGTTTTCAACGTAGCGCAACAGGCGCAATTGCGAGGTCGGGTTGGTGATGTGTTGGGTCAGCTCCGCCGGATCGACACCCAGTTCCAGCGCCAGCGTGTCCAGCAGCGTCAGGCCGAGAGAGAAGATTTCATCGTAGTAAGAGGACACCGTCTCCTTCCAGCCGGGGATGTCCGGCCAGATGTTCGGGCCCGTCATGCGCCAGTTTGCCAGATAGTCTGGATGATCGGCGGGCGCCTCAAACGACATGTCCCAGGCTTCGTTGAAATTGATCTGTTTGGGGAAGGACGCGCCGTTTTCTTCCAGCGGCACATACCCGCGATGATGGGTCGTGAAACCGGACCAGTATTTCATCTTATAACTGCGCGGCATTTCGTGAAATGCCTTGGAGGCCGCAAAGACGTCGTCAATCAGAGCCTGCGACACGCCATGCTGGGTGATGTAGAAAAAGCCGGAGGTCCGGGCAGCGTCCCCCAGCGTGTTTGCAACCTTGACCCGGTCGCTAGGATCACCGGTCCGCAGCCCGGACAAATCAATGACCGGCAGGTTCGCTTCTTCTATTTTCACGGCCTTCAGTTCGGCATCCTTTACATCGCTCATGGCTGGGCTCCTGCTGTGCGTCGCTTGAGCGTCAACGACATCGAGCGGGTCACGCAAGCGCCGTATCCGAATATCTGCGCACCTGATGCCACTGCCTAAAAACTGCCCGGCACAAACAATTCGGCGCTGAAAAATTAACCATTTGCCGAAAGGCCCCGCACGTTCTGTCAGATTGTTTGACTCGCAGAACGGGTCCTTTGTCCAATCGATGCAAGAGCGCTCAAATGCCGACATGCTGGCCAATTGAGCGACGCAGATAATTAAAACAGGGGATTTAACATGACAAAAATCAATCGCCGCGCGCTATTGAAATCCACCGCCGGTGCTAGCGGGTTGGCACTGGCTGGCAGCATGCTGGGCACACCTTTGATCGCGCAGACGCGCAGCCTCAAGGTGGGTTCTTACGGCGGCTATTTCGAGGACAGCTTCAAATCCTTCGTCTATCCCGCCTTCACCGAAGCCACCGGCATCGAGATCGAAAGCGTGACCCAGCCCAATTCCTCCGACTGGCTGGTCACCATGCAGCAAGCCACAGCTGCGGGCACCGTTCCGGCGGATGTGTCGCTTTATGCACGTGATGCCTTGATCAAGGCCTCGCGCATCGGCGGGTTGTTGGCGCCGCTGGAGACCAAGAACATGAAGGCGTCTGAAAACCTTGATGGGTATTTCGTGTTCGAGGACACAACCGGCGTGATCGGTGTGGGGGCGATGTCTTGGTTCACCTCGATGGTCATAAACCCGGAATATGTTGAGACCCCGCCCGCCAGTTGGGCGGAGTTCTGGGACACCGGCCAGTATGAATCGAGCCTGGGCATCTCCAAACTGCACAACTCTAACTTCCTCGATATTGTCGCGGCCACATTCTTTGAGGGCGAGGCCACATTCGCCAGCAACGATGGGATCGTGGCATTGGTTGAGAAGGCGCGGGAACTGAAGGCCAATACCGCGCTTTGGTGGTCTGCGGAAAGCCAGATGGAGCAGGCCATGAAGAACGGCGATGTGATCGGCGGCATGTATTACCATGACGTCGCCCAGCTGATGGCGGCAGATGGCTTCTCCATCCTGTCCCACTTCCCCAAAGAGGGCAATCCGCAGGGCTACGGCTCATGGTGTCTGTCCACCCTGTCGGAGAAAAAGGCCGAGGCCGAGGAATTCATCAACTTCTCCTCGGATCCCGCCACGCAGGCGCTGATGTCGCGCATGATCGGCACCGCACCTTTGGTCGATAAATCCAAGACCGACCTGACGGATGAGGAGTTTGCTGCCGTCTCCGGCACCCCGGCCATCCAACCGGCCTATGAGGCCTATTTGGATAACGAGACCTTCATTAAGGAAACCTGGGATACGATGCTGGGCACCAGCTGATTCCGATGAGCGACCTTATCCTGAGGGGCATTCGCAAGGACTACGGTAAGGTGCGCGCTGTCGAAGGCGTTGACCTTACCTTTACACATGGTGAGCTGACAGCACTGCTTGGCCCCTCCGGATGCGGCAAAACCACCCTGTTGCGGATGATTGCGGGGCTTGAAGATCCAACAGTCGGGAGCCTGCGTCTGGGCGGTACCGATCTGACAGATGTCCCGGCGCACAAGCGCAAATTCGGAATGGTGTTTCAGAACTTTGCCCTCTTTCCGCATCTCAACGTGCGCGAAAACGTGTGTTACGCATTGATCATCGATGGCGTGCCGAAAGCCAGGGCGCATGAAAAAGCGCATGAACTTCTCGACCTTGTGCAGCTTGGCACCTTTGCCGACCGCCGGATTGGTGCCTTGTCGGGTGGCCAGCGCCAGCGGGTGGCCATCGCACGCGCGCTCGCCCAGGAGCCGGAGATCTTCTTGCTGGACGAGCCAATGTCGGCGCTTGATGCCAATCTGCGCGAAGCGATGCAGGTGGAATTGCGCATGCTGCAACAGCGCCTTGGCATCACCACGATTGTTGTGACCCATGATCAGCGCGAGGCGATGACCATGGCCGACAAGATCGTCGTGATGTCGAGCGGGCGTGTCGAGCAATTCGGCCCTCCCCAGGACATTTATCACAAACCGCAAAACGCATTTGTCGCCGATTTTATTGGCCGCGCGAATTTTTTCGATGGTGTCATCCGCAACAAGACCATAGAGGCGGCGGCGTTCAATTTAGAGGCGGCGACGTTGAATTTCACCGAAGGGGCGCCGGTGCGCGTCGCTGTGCGACCCGAACAGGTGCATCTGGATGGCACCTTGCCGCAAGGCAACAGGGTACCCGCGCAGGTGACATTTGTGCGGGATGTGGGGGCCACGCGCGACATTCACCTCGAAACACCACTTGGCAGGTTGATCGTCGAATACGCGCTTGGTGAAAAAGCCCGCGCCTACGCACTTGGCGAAGAGGTCGAAGTACACTTGCCGCCCAAGGCCTTGTACGTCTATCCGGCCGCTGACCCCATTCCGAGTGCGGCGTGACCAGTATCGAAACGCCATCTACGCTGGAGCCAGAGGTGGTGGCCCTGAAGCCGCCCAGAATAACCCCCTCATTCAACACGCTTTTGCTGTGGGCGCTGATCTGCATTTTTTGCGTTGTGCCCTTCTTGCTGGTTCTCGCGATCTCCTTTGGACAAAAGATCGAAGGGGCGGCGTGGGAATGGGCCTTCACTGGGGACAATTACATACGTTTCTTTGTCGGTGCCGATTGGCCGCAAAGCACCACCTTTCTCTATCTCAATCGGCTCTGGTACTCGCTCTACTACGCGGTCATCGCCTCCTGTATCGCGGTGATCACGGCCTTTCCCTTCACGTATTTCATGACCCGGATGTCGCGGGCCGCACAAAGCCGCTGGCTGGTCTTTCTGCTGGCCACCATGTCGCTCTCCGAGGTCTTCATCGTGATGGGGTGGGACATTCTGCTATCCAACCGCTCTGGTCTGCCGATGCTCCTGCGCGAGACCGGCGTGACGGCCTGGCTGAAGGACGTGGGCTGGTTCACCCAGCTGCGCGAATGGGGGCTGGCCAACCCGCGTGACGTCAAATTCAAAACATCGGAATTCGCCACCATCCTGACCATGTCCTATCTGGTCTGGCCCTATGCGGTGATCCTGCTCTACCCCGCACTGTCCCGACTGGATCAATCGATGGTCGAGGCCGCGCGCACTATGGGCGCGGGTCCGTGGACGGTGGTGCGCACCGTTGTCCTGCCCACCGTGCGGATGCCCCTGATCGGGACGCTCTTTCTGCTCTTTGTTTTCCTGCTGGGCACCTATGTTTCCGTCACCGTCTTTGCCGATCCGTCGAAGCAGACACTGGCGATCTCGGTCTATGAGGCGGTGCGCGGCTCAACGCTGAACGCGCCCTTTGGGGCGGCTCAGGCGATGATCCTCCTGGTGACGGGGGCCGTTTGCCTGCTCTTGGGGCAACAGTTGGTCAACCGGACAGGAGCGCGCGCATGAAAACGCTCAGCACCCTCTTCATGGGTCTTGCCGCGATTGTCGTCCTGTTGCCCATCGTGGTGGTCAGTGCCGCGGCACTGAACGGCGGGCGGTCAATGCTGTTCCCGCCGCAGGATCCGACCCTCAGCCGGTTCGCCGAGTTCTTTCTGACAGAGCCGGTCTGGCGGACAGCGATGTTTCACTCGGCCATCATCGCAATTGGCAGCGCGGCGCTTGCGGTTCTGATTGCCTGGCCACTGGCCTATGGGCTTTGGAAAAAGGGGGGCAAGGCTTCGAAGGTTCTCGCTGGCCTCGGCGCGATGCCTTTTGCCCTGCCACCGATTGTATTTGGCGTTGGCTTGGGGTTTTTCTGGGGTTTTTCCGGTGGTTTGGGCGCGATCTGGTCGGGCATTGTCAGCCATGCGGTACTGTTTCTGGCCCTGCCGCTGGTCACCATTTCCATCGGCCTGCAATCCATCGACCGAGCCCATCTTGATGCGGCGGCGACCATGGGCGCGACCGAAAAAGTGATCTTCCGCACCATCATCCTACCGCAGATGGTGCCTTACACCGCATCCGGTTTTTTCTTCGCGCTGGTGCTCAGTTTCAACGAATTTATCGTCATGTTCTTCGTGTCGAGCTCGGCCTATTCGACCGTGACGTTGCAAATCTTCAACTCGCTGCGCAACGGTTTTACGCCAACCATGGCGGTGGCCGCGATCACCTTTATCCTCGTGTCCATCGCCGTCTTTTCCCTTGTCGCCCGCTTCGGCGACCTGCCGCGCCTGATGGGGGCGGATCAATCCAAATCCTGAAGGAGACCAGATATGCCACGCCAACCCACGCTTGTCGGAAATGCTGTTCTGATGGTGATCGACATCCAGAAAGGCGCCTTCCTTGATGGGGACGGTGGTATCCCACATATGCCGGGCTACACCGAAAACATGACACGGGCGCGGCAGGTGATCGATGCTGCTCATGACACGGACGTCCCCGTCATCTTCTTTCAGGAAATCCACCGCCGGGACGGGATCGATTATGGCCGCGAGCTGGATGGGTCAGAAGGCATCCATTGTATGGAGGGCGATCCTGGCACCCCTGTCGCCGCCGTGGAAATGGACATGCGCGACACGGATTACTTCGTGCACAAGCGCCGCTATTCGGTGTTTTTCGGGACTGAAACGGAGATCCTGCTCAAAGGTCTCAAGGCCGAAACGCTGATCCTGATTGGCGGCATGACCGACGTTTGCGTGCATTACTCTTTCGTCGATGGGCATCAGCATGACTATTACTGCCGCGTCGTGGCCGACAGTGTGGGCGGTACGTCGCCTGAGGCGCATCAGGCCTCCCTGAATGCGATGGAATATCTGCAGGCCGGGGCCGTCATCAGCACCGAAGATATCGTTGCCGCCCTGCGCGGAAAGAACCAGGCGGCTGCATGATTGGTGCCGCTGATCTCCAGGGCCACTGGCAGCGCGACTGGATAAAAGCGCCGGGATTTGAAGATCACACAACCCGCGTGCATTGGATGCAGGCGGGGGCGCTTTTCGCCGACATCCGCGTTCCGTTGGACAGGCCTGATCTGACCGGGCGCGATTGTCTCGCCGACCTGACGCAGCCTGAACTGGCGCAATTGCTGGCCGCCGAAGGGTTCGCCGGTACCATTACGGTCGCGGAAAATCGCTGCACATGGCATCGCGAGATCAATTGGCACGGGGAGCCGGACATCAACGATGTCGGGCTCATGTCGTTTGAGGGCGGCGCGTTGATCGAGGATGGGGTTCTGGCAGAATACCGCGAGCTATGGCGACGCGCGCCGAATGAAAAGCTGCGCGGCCACCGCCTGACATTTGGGGATCAGCGGGCCGTGTTGATTGAAAACCACAGCGTTTTTCTGGTTGCGGTCGGTCCGGTGCCGCAAGGAAACACCACCGCATTGGTCGCACATCTGCAGACCGGTGATGCCTCTCCTGGGGTGCTCCGGCAGCATTTTGAAAGCACCTACTGCATGGGGTATTGGGACGGCGAAAGTGGTGTTGCCGAGTTGGCGACCAACCCGTTTTGCGAAGGTCGGGCGGTTTTACAACGCGGCTCGGCGTTCCATTGGTCCGGCCCCACTTTTGATGGCGAGACCCAAGCGCAAGTTCTCAGAGCAGCCTAGACGACGGAGGAATCAGATGACGATCCACACTGCGACCACATCACCCGGCGAGGACAGATGCCACATCTCAAAACCCACCAACCGCATGGGGCGCGTTTTGCTGCGTCTTGGTCGTCGTATTACAAGTCTTATCAGCCCACAGGATGCGGGTCGCACCACCTGCGGGCAGGAACCGGGAAACACGGTGCCGCAGGTGTTCGTGCTGCATCGAAACGCTGTCAGTACCGGGTTCATTCAGCAGGTGCCTGAGAGGTCGGATTAGGCCGCTGATCAACGTGTTTTCCACGCCAATGCGGGTCAAATCTCAGGCTTGCCAGAGCATCAGATAGCGTTCCACAATTTCGTCCAGTCTCTGCTTGCCAAAACACGGGTCATGCCCGCCATGCACAACTGTGACCGGCAAGTCGCGGAGCCTTCGCAGGGTCCTGGCATAATCGGGAAGGCTCATCCCCGGGCCGTCATAAATCAGCGGTCCGTCATAGATGGCGTCCGTGCCAAAAAGTGTCCCGCTGTCGTGGTGGAACAGGCCGACCTGACCGGGTGAGTGACCGGGCAAATGCAGCACTTCGGCCTGCCAATCGCCAAGGTCGATCACATCCCCTTCGGTGACCATGCCCGTCGCCGGGGCACCACGTAAAACATAGCTGTCGACGTCATAGTCAGGCGCAGGTACGGCATTGATCAGAAGCGGCCAGAGCGGTTCATACCCGGCCTCCAGAAACAGGTTTCGGAAGGCGTCGGAAATGCCATCGGTGCGCAGTGAATAGGGCGCAGGGGCAGCAAGTTCATCCGCCTCGATCGGGTGCACCAGTCGGGTGTCGAATTCATGCACTGCCCCGATGTGATCCACATGGGTGTGGGTTGAAAGGCAGATCAACGGGCGCGCCGGATCGGGGCGGAGCGGGTCCACGAAAGGGCGCAGCGGGGCGACACCCATACCGCTGTCGATCAGCAGATCAGCGTCGCGCCCCAGCACCAAATGCATATTGGCCGAAAAGATCGGATGCACCCGTGGCTCGGTGATGAGCCACAGGCGGGGATCAATCTGCTCCGCGCGATACCACGCGGCATCGACCGGTAGATCGGCGGTCATGAAACGGGTCTGGCGCCGCGCAGGCGCCACGCCAGGAGAGCAGCGGCGGCGATGATGCAGAGGCCGATCACAAGGCCCAAGGGCGATGCGCTCCCGATGTCGGCTTCGTGGTGGGCCAGCGCGGGTGTGCTGACAACGAGAGCGGTGAGAAGTGTTGCGTATTTCATTTTGTGATCCTTTCTGAGGCGGGGTGTTTTTGCAAGAAGGTGCGCAGGTCTGTGACCGCTTTGGCGTCGAGCGAGACATAGATCAGGCCCATATTGGTGCGTTCCGTCACCATCTCGCCGGGGTAGGGCAGGTAGCTCAGTTCGCGTGAGCCGAAGGAGGGCGAGGCCGTGCCAACCTGCCATTCGGTCGTCAGTTTGACGTCCACCAGCTTCATCGTGGGGCCGCCGCCGGGCGCGTCGATCTCGAGCGGCACACCGGCGATGCGCAGATACGACATCTTGTCCTTGGCGGCGATGAAACCGTCGATAAACTGCTCCGTCAGGACCTGCAATTCATCCGCTTCATCGGCCTCATGCATATGGCTGTGCAGATGGTCGGGGTGGTCATGGTTGTGGCCGATGTGGCCGTTCACGATATCATGTGGCATTGGACCACCGCTTTCCTGTGAACTCGCCATGGGGGATCTCGACGGGTTTGTCGATGTGCCGCTTGTGCGCGCCCATCTTGCCTGCGGCGACCAGAGAGCCCAGCACATCCACGATCACGCGGGTGCCCATGAGCGCCGTGATTTCCGACTGGTCATAGGGCGGGGCGACCTCAACAAGCTCCATGCCGCAGATCCCTTCGGCGGCGACCTTCGAGGCTAGCGCTAGCGCTTCGCGCGGCAGGAAGCCCCCCGGTTCCGGCCAGCCGGTGCCCGGCACGAACCCGCAGTCGATGCTGTCGATGTCAAAGGACATATAGACCATGTCGACCCCGTCCCAGGCCATCTCCAGCGCCATCTCGGCGGTCTTGTCCACGCCCATCTTCTCCATATCACCCATGGTGATGATATTGGTCTCACGTTCGCGCGCGACCTTCACCGCCTCACGCGGCACCTGCCAGCCGCCAATGCCGACCTGCACGAGGTTCTTGGCGGGCACATTGGGCAGCAGCGTCGAATGGAACCACGGCGTGGTGTGCATCCGTTCGTCCAGATCTTTTTCCTGAATGTCCGCGTGACGGTCGAAATGTACGATCCCGATTTTCTTCGAGGTGCATTCGGCAATCCCGCGCACGCAGGGAAAGCCGATGGAATGGTCTCCTCCGATCATGATCGGCAGCGAGCCAGAGGAGGCCACATGGCTCACGGCCCGGGTGATCTGGTCAAAGGTTTTTTCGATGTTGGCCGGGATGGTAAAGACATCGCCTGCATCGCAGAGCGTCATCTGTTCGCGCAGATCCACGCCCATCTCGTAGTTGTAAGGCGTATAGAGCGCCGAGATCTTGCGCACGCCTTGCGGGCCAAACCGCGTGCCCGCGCGGTAGGTGGTCCCCCCGTCAAAGGGGATGCCCAGCACGGTGGCGTCATAATCCTTCACTTCCGTCACATCCTCGGCATAGGGCGCCTTGAGAAAGGTGTTGATGCCGGCGTAATGCGGCAGCTCGCCACGTGCGAAGGTGGGGATGGACTTGTCCTCGATGCTGTCGGCACCGGTCAGCCCCATGCGCAGCGCCCATTTCTTTTCCTGCTCCCACGCGGTTTCGGGCAGGTCGCCCTCGGCCTGCATGGCCTTCCAACCCCGCAGTTTCGTCAGGTCCGGGTGGTGGTCGCGCCGGGTGCTAGCCCGATGATCGCGCGGATGGTGTGAGCGCGAGCGCTCACGCGGGCTGAAAAACATGGGTGTCCTCCTTCAAGGTCTGAAATGGGATGCCGCCGTCGCGGGCATCAAAATCGTAGGTGATCGTTGCGCCATAAAGGTTAGGGTCCTGCGGGTCCCAGCGCGGCTTGTCGAAAACCAGCACGCGGTCGCCGAGCTTGAACGCTTCTTCGAGATCATGGGTCACCATGAAAACGGTCATGCCGGTCTCGGCGCGCAGGTGAGAGAGAAAGTCGTGCATCGACAGGCGCGTGCCCGGATCAAGCGCGCCAAAGGGTTCATCAAGCAAGAGCACCCGAGGCTTGGCGGTCAGCGCCTGACCGATCGCAAGCCGCTGTTGCATGCCACCCGATAGGGTGGCCGGATATTGGTCGGCCACGTGATCCAGCCCGATCCGACCCAACACGTCATCGGCGCGCGCCAGGGTGGCCTTGCGTTCCGCGCCAAAAAAGCGCCCCCATCCACGGCGGAAGCTTTCCCCCGTCACGATGTTTTCCCGGACGGTGAGGTGCGGAAAGACCGAATAACGCTGAAAGACGATGCCGCGGTCCAGACCGGGCTCGCGCGCAGGTGCCGCTCCGGCGATCCGGATCTCGCCGCGTGTGGGGCGTTCCTGTGCCAGCAACAACCGCAGAAAGGTGGATTTGCCGCAGCCTGACGCACCGACTATCGAGATAAACTCGCCTTCGTCCACGGCAACATTCACGCGCTCGAGGATCGGGCGGCGGCCGTAGTTTTGGAAGACATCCCGTACGGCGACAAAGCTCATAGGCCCTGCTCCGCCCAGGGGAAAAAGCGTCGCGATGCCCACCGCAGCACCCAGTCGATGGCGAAAGCCAGCAGTGTAATCCAGATGACGTAGGTCAGGATCACATCCATCGCGAGATACCGCCGCACAAGGAAGATGCGATATCCCAGCCCTGCGTCTGAGGCGATGGCTTCGGCGGCGATCAGAAACAGCCAGGCGGGCCCAAGCGACAGGCGCACGGCGAGGATTAGGCGCGGCATCAGCTGTGGCAGGGCCACACGCATCGCGATCACCCAACTGGAGGCGCCGAGGGTCTGCGCCTTGACGATCAATTCCTGCGGGATTTCCAGCACCCGCTGGCTGAGATCGCGGATCAGAAAGGGTAGGGTGCCCACGACAATCAGCACGACCTTGGAGAGCTCGCCCAGACCAAAGACGATGAAGAGGATCGGCAAGAGCGCCAGGGGCGGGATCATCGACAACACCGCGACAAACTGCGCCAGGCAACTACGCACCAGAGGCAACAAACCAATGGCTAGCCCAAAGATCATCCCCACAAGGGCGGATATTCCGACACTCAGGCCCAGCCGTTTCAGGCTGGCCCAAGTGTCCTGCCAGAACAGTATATCGCCGCTGCGCCGGTCCGGTTGGCTGACCAGCCGCATGGCCGTATCCCAAACGGTTGAAGGCGCGGGCAGCAGTTTGTCCGCCGGATTTTCCGCCAGCCGCAGCTCTGAGCCAATCGCATAGGCGATGAACACGGCGACAAACGGCAAAAGCGCCAGGAACAGGGCCAGCGGACGGCCAGGGAGGATGTTGATGATACGCATGTCAGGGTGCCCTGCGCCGCTTGTCACTGGCGGCACGGGGCTTTGCCCGATGGATCAGAGCGCGCCGTCGGCGGCCATTTGCATGTATGTGGTGTCGAAGCGAAACATCACGTTGTTTTCATCCCCAGTGACCGTGCCATCCGGATAGGCAACCCCCACAAAATCGGCAGATGGTGCGCCCTCGCCGAGGATCCCCTTGTCAAAGAGGAATTCCGCGACGCTGACCATTGTGTCGGGCAGCGCTGCATCAGAGGTGAAACTGACGGCCGCCGCTGGATCATAGAACATCTCGGTCGAGGCAAGCTGTGCCTGATAGCCTGCGAGATCGGTTCCCGAGGCTTCTGCCATGGCGGACAAAACCTCTTCATCACCCGCCGCCATCAGCCCCATCACCTCGTACCACGCGCCGACCAGGGCCTTGCCGAAATCCGGGTTGGCCGCCAGCGTTTCGGTGTTCACCACCATCAGGTCAATGATCTCGCCCGGGATGTCGGAGCTGTCGAAAAGCTTCGTGGCTTTCGGGTCTTCGAGGATCGAGGAGACCAGCGGGTTCCAGGTGACCACAGCTTGCACATCGTCGGTCGCAAAGGCCGCAATCATATCCGCATCAGAGGTGTTGATGACGCTGTCCAGATCCGCCTCCGACAGACCGACGCTGTCCAGCCCGCGCGCCAGCAGGTAATGCGACACGGAAAGCTCCACCAGATTGACCGGCATGCCCGAGAGGCTCTTCAGATCGCCGTCGCCTTTCAGGATGACCGCATCGTTGCCGTTGGAATAGTCGCCGACAATCAACGCCGTGGTGTCGACGCCACCACCCGCAGGGATGGAGAGCGTATCCATGTTCGTGGCCGAGACGCCATCGAATTGCCCGGCGGTGTACTGGTTGATCGACTCGATGTAGTCGTTGATCTGCACGATCTCGACATCGATGCTGTATTTGTCCGCCCATTTGTCCATGATGCCGCTGTCTTCGAGATAGCCCCATGGCATCCAGCCCACGTAGATTGACCAGGCGACCCGGAAGTCGGTGCGGTCCTGGGCGCTGGCGCCGGACGCAAGGCATAGTGCAGCTACTGTCGAGAAAAATAGTTTTTTCATCTTTGGTCCCCATCGGTTTTCATAAATGGAATGACCGCGTGAAGTGCTATATCGGAGCGCGGGTCAAACCTGCGCAGTAGCCTCCCGGGATTTTGCCCCGCCGTGTACCGCCCGGTCTGTTGCCGGGTAGCGATATCTCTCGGACCAGACCCTCACGCGGAAGCGGAACCCTAGATATCCTGCGCCCCCATGTCAGAATGCGCGGCGCGGGAATTCAACAGAGGTTCGACATCATGGCTTTGGAAACCCGAGGGCTGCTTAAAAATAGGGCGTATCAGGGTGTTTTGTCTGTTTTTGCCTAATTTATGGGCGGATTGGGTGGCGGTTCCCGCGGTTTAGATCCGTTGCAGCGGGGCAAGCATCTGACCAGCAGCACGTTATTAACGCTCTTTAGCACCAGATAAATGCATCCCATTGGCAATCCGGAGAATTTTTTACCCTCGCCATCCGTAGTTCCTAGTGGACGACAAAAGGAGAGCGCCATGGCTGTGGGAAGAGCCAGTCCGGCATATCCGGAACCGAGTTGCGCTTTGGCGCCATTCATTCCATTACTTTCCCTGGGTGTTCTGATCATCGGGGATGTTACATGCGAGGACTGCATGTTGACTGACTTCAAGCGCGATATGATTGCCGTTTTGCCGCGTCTCAGACGGTTTGCCCGGAGCCTGACACGGTCAGTTCCGGAAGCGGATGATCTTGTGCAGGAGGCCTGTTTGCGGGCGCTCAGCAAATCGCATCAATGGGACCCTGCGCAGCCATTGGACCGCTGGCTCTTTCGCATCACCCGCAACCTCTGGATCAGCGAGATCCGCAAACGCAAAGTGCGGCTGGGTGAAGGTCACATCCCGGCGGAGGAAAGCGCTGAATTGATCACGACGGAAACGGGCGAGAGCCGCGTTGCCTTCTCTCAGCTGCAGGGCAAGATCGCGGCTTTGCCCAGCGACCTTGCAAGCGTTCTGCTGGTCGTTTCGGTGGAAGGGTACAGTTACGCCGAGGCTGCTGAACTGCTGGACATTCCGATTGGCACGGTGATGAGCCGCATCCACCGCGCCCGAAAGACCCTAGCACAGAAAATCGCAGACCCTGTGGGAGGCGTCCAATGAACCAGTATCAGGAAAAACTGAGCGCCTTTCTGGACGGTGAGCTTTCGGAGACCGAAACCCGCGCGATGGAGAAGGCACTGGAAAACGACGCGGAACTGCAGGCGGAGCTTGAGACGCTGATGGCAGCAGACCGCGTTGCCAAAGACGAATTCGCCGCGATCCTGGGTGAACCGGTTCCTTTTGAACTTGCAAAAGCCATACAGGATGCGCCGGAAGACATAATTGCGAATGATCCCGGCGCGCCGCGCAAGGGGACGGGGTGGCTGACGGCTGCTGCGGCGGTCATCGCCTTGGCAATCGGTAGCGGCGGCGGATACTGGGCCGGTTTGACGCAAGGCAACGAGGTCGTTGCCGCGCCGGGCTGGCTTCAGGATATTGCCGACTATCACACCGTTTATGCTGCGCAAAAACGCCATCTTGTCGAAGTTCCGGCAACCGAACGGGACCACATCCAGACATGGTTGACCAATACGGTCGGCGCTGACGTGCGGGTTCCTGATCTGACGGCTCAAGGGCTTGAATTCCAGGGTGCGCGGCTTTTGGTGGCCGCGGGCAAACCGGTGGCCCAACTGATGTATCTGGATGCGAATGAACGCGTTGTGGCGCTGTGCCAGATCCAGACGGAAACGCCGCGTGATGGGTTTGCGGAACAGTCGATCCAAAACTTCGGCATGGTGTCATGGGGCGGAGAGAATTCGAACTTCGTCGTGGTCGGGGACGAAGGCAGAAGTGACCTTGCAGAGATTGCACGGGCAGCAGCGACGCAGGTCTGACGGGCTGAGTGGCACGCCGCCACGGACCAGATGCGCTTGGATCTGACCGGCAGTTTCGCGACATAAAACGCGTTCAGAAAAAAAGTTTAAAATTTTCTCGGATGCCGAGAATAATCTCTAAGGGCCATGCGTAACCCTGATGTGAGCGACCTGAACAACCGCTCAGCATAGCAGGTAGGAGCAAGGCCATGAAACGGACCGTCTCTATATCCTCCAGGGTATTTTTCGGAGGGCGCACCAGGGCAGTAGCCCCAGCGTTTGTTTTGGTTCTAGACGGGTGTTCTGGACCGCACTTCTATCAGTTTTGATCGTCATAACGTTCGTGGGGGGCCTTAGTGCCCCCCTTTTCACGCAATGGTTTATGTATAGGAGTTCCCATGTTTTCGACCCGATTTTCAGCTTTTGTCGGCGCGCTCATATTAGCGCCCTGCGTTGCGACCGCAGCCCCGATGATTTTCTCTGCCGCCGGTTCAGACGCGGCAAGCATTCAGGCCGAGGTTGACGCATTTCGCGATGCGCTCGGCGCGCTCAATCCAAATGAGCCGGAGAATTTCAAGGGCGGGCGTCGCCAGATCGACTGGGACGGGGCACCGGATGTGGTCTCCGATCCAAACCCGTTTCCCGGGGATTTCTTCAATCGCAATTTCGCACCTCTTGCCCGCGGTATCGAGTTCCGGCCCAGCGAAAACCCCAAGGCAGGCGCGCCCGAACAGATTGCCAAGGGCTTCCAGCTCAGCAGTACGGAAGCCTCTGGTGAGCCGGTTCGCTTTGGGTTTGAAAAGGAGCTTGATGTTTTCAGCCCTGAACGGCTTTTTGCACCCACGGGCGGCACAATTTTCGACGTGGTGTTTTTTGATCCCGCCGATCAGAAAACCCCGGCGGCGACACGTGGCCTTGGCATTGTCTTCACCAATGTGAGTGAGGTTGAGGACGAAAAAACCAAGGAAAAGACGACCGATGCGATGGTGAACTTCTTCCTGAAGGGGCAGGATATCGGCACCGACCATCCCGCGTTTTCCGTGAACGCGGAGGCAAGTGGACCGGGCGGATTGTCCTTCATCGGCGTTCTCTTTGATGAGCCGACAATTGTTGGTGCCACGGTTCAGGCCGGGTATATCCCTTTTGATACGGCGAAAAGTGGCGCCGGTGTCGTGGCCATGGATGATTTCATTTTTGGTGAACCGACGGTCGCGGCGGTTCCGGTGCCGGCCAGCGCCTTGCTGTTGGGCTCGGCATTGTTCGGCGGGGCCGCCTTTGCGCGCCGCCGCCGTCGCCAAGCGGCCTGAGGATCTGCAAAGCAACTCTTTTCATCTTTTGGACAAAGCGCAGCGGTCATGAATTTGGCCGCTGTCTTGTCATCCAGCGGTAGCCCAAATCCGACTTGGACGCTGCTCAAGACCTGCATCGCGCACCCTCTTTCATCCCGAAAATCAAGCATTTCAGACATTTTGTTGCGTGAACCGCCCGGTGAATGGTAACAAAATGTAAAAAGGATGCGTGGGTTGGAAACGATTAGTCTTACGTTGGAAATGTCGGTGGTCCTTGGCTTGCTGGCATTCACGGTTTTCCTGTTCATCTCAGAGATCGTCCGAATAGACCTCGCGGCCATCATGGTGATGGTGCTGCTTGGGCTGCTGAGCCAGATACCGGGCCTCAACTCACTGGCCGATGTCAGTCGCCTCTTTGACGGTTTGGCCTCGAATGCCGTTGTCTCCATCATCGCGGTGATGATCATCGGCGCAGGTTTGGACAAAACCGGTCTGATGAGCAAGGTGGCCTCCCTGATCCTCAAGCACGGCGGCAAAACCGAAACCCGCATCATTCCGATCATCTCCGGCACCGTTGGTGTCATTTCGTCTTTCATGCAGAACGTAGGAGCAGCAGCGCTGTTCCTGCCCGTGGTCAGCCGGATTTCGGTGCGCACGGAATTGCCGCTGAGCCGCTTGCTGATGCCGATGGGGTTTTGCGCCATTCTGGGCGGGACCATGACAATGGTGGGGTCATCGCCGCTGATCCTGCTCAACGATCTGCTGCTCAGCGCGAACCAAACGCTGCCCGCAGATCAGCAAATGGCGCCTTTCGGGTTGTTTTCGGTAACGCCGGTGGGGATTTGTCTGGTGATGACGGGCATTTTGTATTTCATGCTTTTCGGTCGCTGGGTGTTGCCCAAGGGAACAAAAGCCGGCGATGGCGCAAGTGCCAAATCGCTGAAAGACTACCTGAAAAACATCTACGGGCTAAAGACGGATATTTTCGAGATCACCGTTCCCGAAGGGCATCCTTGTGTCGGTGAGACGTTCGACGACATCATGCAACGCTATCATGTCTATATCATCGGCAGCGCCTATCAGGGCAAACGCTGGTTCGCACCGGTCATACAGACGGAGATCACAGCGCCCTGCCGTCTCGCCATTCTGGGCCGTGAAAAGGTCATCCAGCAGATGGTGGAAGAGGGGGGCTACATCCTGCATGACGATCTGGATGTCTTTGCGGAGGATTATGCCCCCACCAAATCCGGCGTGGCCGAAATGGTGGTCCCACCGGGTTCTTCGGTGATCGGAAAATGCGCGCATGATCTGGTGTTTCGCAAGACCTATGGCGCCAGCCTGCTTGCCATTCACCGCGATGAAGAGACCATGAGCTATGTGGAAACCGACGAACATGCGCCGACGGCGGTGGGCGAAGTACCCTTCCACGCGGGTGATACGCTGGTCATTCACAGCACCTGGGAATCGCTCACGCGGCTGACCCGGGACCGCGATTTCGTTGTGGTGACCACGGATTTCCCGCAAGAAGAACTGCGCCCGACCAAGGTCGGCTGGGCGCTGGTGTTCTTTATCATCTCGATCTCACTCATTCTCTTCACTGACCTGCGCTTGTCCCTGTGTCTGCTGACCGGCGCGGTCGGCATGATCTTGACCGGTGTGCTGGACATTGACGACGCCTATGGCGCGGTGAGCTGGAGCACGGTGTTCCTGCTGGCCAGCCTGATCCCGCTGGGGCAGGCGGTGCAGACCACGGGCACGGCGGAGTGGATTGCACAGCAGATCCTGTCCTTGCTGAACGGCTGGCCCTTATGGTCGCTGCAGGCCGGGGTTGCGGTTCTGGCAACCGCCTTCACCCTGATCATGTCGAATGTGGGCGCGACGGTGCTGCTTGTCCCGCTGGCGGTTTCCATTGCAATTGCGGCAGGCGGCGATCCGGCGATCTTTGCCCTGACCGTTGCCATATCGACGTCCAACTCGTTCCTGATCCCGACCCATCAGGTCAACGCGCTGATCATGGGCCCTGCGGGATACAAGGTGACCGATTTCATGAAGAGCGGCGGGGTGATGACGATCCTCTTCTTGATCGTGTCCCTGTTCATGATGAACGTGGTTTTCTGAACGACCACCGGATCGGCGCGACGGCTGTCACAAAATCTTTGTCAGATTGTCATCAACCCGATGCTTTTACCTCTGTAGATGCGCTCGGACCCGGCCAGCCCGGGTGAAACGCATTATCAAAAAGAGGGTTCCCCTATGAGCTTCACGCGTCGCTCCGCATTGAAACTGACAGCGGCAGGTGCTGCTGCCCCGATGATCCTGAAAGCGTCCGACGCGCTGGCGTCCTCCGGGACGGTCAAGGTTTTTGCCTGGCAGGATTACGTTCAGCCCAACATCATCGAGGCATTTGAGGCGGAAACCGGTATCCAGCTGGAACTGACCACCTATGGCTCGAACGACGAGGCGGAATCGACTGTGCGCGCCAATGGCGGCAAAGGGTTCGATGTGGTGTTCCCCTCCATCACCAATTCGGGCGGTTATGTGGACGACAGCGGCGACAGCTTTTTCGCGCCCATTCCTGCCGCGGTGAATATAGAGAACGTGATCCCCTCCTTCGTGCGCGACAGCGCGGGGCTGGGCGGTGTGTTCAAAGGCGAACAGATCCTGCTGCCGTTTGATTGGGGCACCGAGGGCGTTACCTATAATTCGGCGGCCATGCCGATCGAGGGTCAGGTGTCCTACGGCGATTTATGGGCCGATGCGGCCAAGGGCAAAGCGGCCTTCCGTCAGAAATCGGTCATCATGGGCACCGGGCTCTATCTCGACGCCATTGGTGCCGTGCCGTCCAATCGCATGCTCGACGTTTACAAGTCAGAAGACGATGCGCGCCGGGTCTGGGGCGAAGTGACCAAGTGGATCCTGGAGCGCAAAGACAATTTCGGGGCGTTCTGGAACAACGCGACCGAAGCCACCGCCGCCTTCAAGGAAGCGGGTTCGATCATCGGTCAGACCTGGGACACCACCGGCCTGCTGCTGAACCGCGAAAACAGCGACTACCTCTACCGCGCGCCGAAAGAGGGCATTGTGACCTGGCTCGACAGTTTCGGCATCCTGAAAGGTGCGGAAAACCCCGAGCAGGCCGTTGCCTTCATGAACTTCATGCTGAAACCGGAAACCGGTGGCATGTTTGCCAATAACACCGGTTACAACTCGGCTGTGGCCGGGGCGGCGGACTTTGCCTCGCCAGAGTTCAAAGCGCAGTTCAACGAGGTCTATACGCCGGATGTTCTGGGGAACATGTGGTGGTGGCAGGCCGATACGCCGTTCTTTGCACCGGTGCGGAACGAGTTCGTCGAAATCATCACCAACGCCTGAGGGTTCCAAAGGCGATTTTCAAAAGACCAAGGCGGTCCCTTGTTGCGGGGCCGCCTTGGCCCAACGGTTGGAGCGGATTATGGAACGTGGCAAGGATGTTGTGCTCGACGGTGTGGAGATCACCTATCCCAACGGTTTCACCGCGGTCCATGAGACCCATCTGAAGGTCGAAGCTGGCGAGTTCTTTTCCATTCTGGGGCCTTCGGGCTGTGGCAAAACGACGATCCTGCGGTCGGTTTCGGGGTTTGTAGAACCCTCACGGGGGCGCGTGTTGATCGGTGGCGAGGATCAGCGTGGCAAGGGGCCGAATGGGCGCCCGACGGCGCTGATTTTTCAGAACCTTGCGCTCTTTCCGCTGATGCCTGTCTGGGAAAATGTGGCCTTCGGGCTGGAAGCGCGCGGCGTCGGCAAACGCGCACGCCGGGAAAAGGCCGATGAGCTCTTGCAGCTTGTCGCCCTCGGGGATCAGGCGGAGAAAAAACCCTCTGAGTTATCAGGCGGACAGCGCCAGCGCGTTGCCATTGCCCGGGCCTTGGCGGTGGGGCCATCGGTCTTGCTGCTGGATGAGCCACTCTCAGCGCTCGACCTGAAGCTGCGCCAGCATATGCGGGCTGAATTGCGCGCGATCCAAAAGAAAACCGGCGTGACCTTTATCTACATCACCCATGATCAGGGGGAGGCACTGACGATGTCCGACCGGATCGCGGTAATGAACGCGGGGCGCATCGAGCAGGTTGGCGGCGCAGATGAGATTTACTCCAGCCCGCACACGGCCTTTGCCGCCTCCTTCGTGGGGGAGGCCAACCAGTTTCGCGGTCGGGTGACGGCGGTGACCGGCGACTACGCCCATATCAAAACCGCTCATGGTCAATTTGTCGGCCGTAATCCGGTGGGCTTGCGGGACGGGGATGAGGCGATACTGTTCATTCGGCCCGAAGCGATGGTGCTGGACGCCGGGAACAATCAGATGATGGCGCGGATGGAGCGCCGCGATCTGGAAGGTGCCTTTGTCAACATGATGCTGCGCACGCCGACGGGTGCGCAGATCACTGTCTGCGTGCCCAATACCAGCGCCACGCAGATCAGCGCGGATGCCGCACAATTCGGGTTTCCTTCCGAGGACGCCGTCGTGCTGCCCGAGGGGCCGCTGGCCCGCACCGGCGGTGAGGAGCTTGCCGCGCAATGACGGATCTGATCCGGGGATATGGGCGCGGTCTTGTCGCGGTATTTGTCGGCGCGGTTCTGGTCTGGGGGTTGGTGCTGGTCATTCTGCCGCAACTGGCGATGCTGGAACGGGCGCTGACCAAGCCCAAGCGACAACTCGACAGCTCCATCGCCGCACAGCTGGAGCGCGACGCCTTCAATTGTATCAGCATTCTGGGTCAGTACGCTGAGGCGCCCGACACACCGGCGCAAAGTGGCGGTCTGGCTGTGCCATCCGCCTCCGGCATGGCCGTGCCCTCCGCGTCGGGTATGAGCGCCCCTTCAGCACAGGCCGGAAGCAGGCCCTATATCCTGCAATGTGACCGGGCCACCACGCGCAAGAAAATGGTGCGCGCTGCCGGGACAGAGGCGTGGTTCAACGATCTCTATGATCTGCCGCTGCTTTCGGTGACCGATGACCTGCCCATTGCGCAGCAGATCGACGTCGCCCGGCAGATTGCCGCGCTCGCCGGTGACACCTACCAATCCCTTCTGATCAGCGAGGCCAACGCGCCGCGTCTGAGCGTCGGCAATTTCGCCGCCCTGACGCAGCCCGTGCTGATCCCGCTGTCGGATGCCGCGCGGGTGGCAGAAAACGCCAAGCTGTCCAATCAGCTGCTCGGCGTCATCGGGCTGCGTTACAGTGTCGAGGGCGACGTCTACGAACGCATTGGCCTGATCATCCTCGTCCGCACGCTGGTCTTTGCGGTTCTCGCAACGGGGCTGGCGTTGGTGGTCTGCTATCCGATTGCCTACAAGGTGGCGCTCGCAACCCCGCCGGAACGGGCAGTCTGGCTGTTTCTGGGCCTGATCATCCCCTATGCCATTGTCGAGCTGATGCGCATCTATGCCTGGACGGCGATCATCGACAACAAGGGTCTGCTCAACCAATTCCTGCTCTGGACGGGCGCAATCGCGGAACCGATCCAGTTCAAACGCTCCGCGCTGACGGTTTTTGCCGTCATCGTCTACACCTATGTACTTTTCATGGTCTTCCCGATCTTCAATGTGATGTCGACGCTGGACCGCAACCAGATCGAGGCGGCGCGGGATCTTGGGTCCTCGACCTGGCGGGTGCATTGGCGGGTCATCATTCCGCATGCCAAACCCGGCATTGCCGTGGGCTGTATTGCCACCTTCATGCTGGCGGCAGGCGCGTTCTCCGTGCCGCGGATCATCAGTCGCGGGTTGCAGGCGGAATGGTTTAGTCAGACGATCTACAACAAGTTCTTTGAATCGGAAAACTCCAATGTCGGCGCGGCCTATTCCTTTGCCTATACGCTGGTGTGTTTTCTGATCGTGGCGCTGTTCATGTGGCTCATGCGGACGCGGCTCAAAGATTTCGCGAGTGTAAGATGACCGATGCATCCGTAACCCCCGGCGCAACTGCGCGCACGCTGCGGATCAGCGCCGATACCGTGCTGAGCGTCTATACCTGGGCCTTCCTCATCTTCATGCTGGCGCCGCTTTTGTTGATGATCGTATCGAGCTTTAACAACACCTCGCCGCCCTCTGTTACCGAATGGGGCGGGTTCACCACCAAATGGTATGACTTTTTCTGGATGTCGGAGGCGGCGATCCGCGAGGATCCGGTCCTGCGGTCACTGGATCGGGATCGGTTTCTGAGCTGTTTCGGCAATTCGCTGCAGGTCTCGGTGGTTGTCGTGCCATTGTCGCTCTTGCTGGGTCTCGCGGGGGCGGTGCTGTTGACGCGTTGGCGCAGCCGGGCAAATGGTATCCTGTGGTGGGTGCTGTTGTCGCCCATGCTGGCCCCAGGGGTGATCCTTGGCCTCTCGGCGCTGGTGTTTTGGAGCAGGCTTGGCGTGAACGCGGGCCTCTTCACCATCATGATGGCGCAGGTGACCTTCATCGCGGGCTATCCGCTGCTGATCCTGATGGCGCGGTTGCAACGCCAGCCGGTGGAGCTGGAAGAAGCAGCCCTTGATCTGGGTGCATCCCCGTTTCGCGTTTTCCGGCGCATCACCCTGCCATTCCTGCTGCCGGCGCTTGCCTCGGCGGCTGTGATCGCCTTCATGGCGTCGATGGAGAATTACAACACCACGATGTTCGCCAAGGGTGGGGCCTGTACCTTTGCGACGGAGATCGGCGCAATGAGCCGCAATCCCAACGGTCATCCCCCGGTGATCAATGCGGTCGGAACCATCATCATCGTGCTGACCGTGGCAGCCGCACTGACGCATACGGTTCTGACCCGCCGCGAAATGCGCTAAGGCCACCGCATGATGATCACTGCGCGGTGCCATCCGGCCCTGGAACCTTTGTTGCCCAAACCCGTACCCGCCGCGCGGATGCTGCCCAACTGGCTGCGCGACATGCCCGAAGAGGTGCAGGCAGCAAGCCTTGGCGGCGCGCCGGTGCGCACGCTCAAGCATTGCCCGCCGCTGATTGACGCGATGCGGCTGGGGGTGTTGATCCTGTGTCCCGTCGATGTGACGGTTCGTGGGGGGGAACTGAGCTGGGAGTGGGACCCGCCCGTTCTGCCGGAGACGCTGATCACCCGCGCGCCGGTCGGCCTGCATGTGCCGGAGCAGGCCAATGGCTCCCCGCTGGCGCAGGATCACATTTTCATAAAGTTCATCAACTACTGGACGCTGGAAGCGGAGCCGGGCTGGTCGCTGCTCTTCCATCACCCGTCCGGCCATCCGGACCTACCGTTTCAGACCCTCTCCGGCGTGGTGGATTGTGACCTCTTTGCAGACGGCTATGTGCATTTTCCCGCCGTGCTGGAGCCGGGTTTCGACGGAGTGATCCCGCGTGCGACACCCATCGCCCAGGTGGTGCCGGTTCAGAAAGCCACATCGCTCACGGTGACCACGATGACCGAGGCTGAAATTACCAGCAATCGTGATGTGCAGGAGGCGCTGTCGGTCGCGCCCGGGGTCTACCGGAAGCGTTTCCGCAGGTAGGTCTTTACCGGTTTGAGGGAAAATGTAACACTTTCATGACAAAAGGCAGGTCATGAGAGCAGTACTTTTATCTGTTGGATTTCTGGTTGCGGCAGGGGCGGCCCGGGCGGGTGCCTATGAGGATCGGCGTGCGCAATGTCTGGGCTGGATGGTTCAGGGATACCCCTCCGGGCTTGAGGAAACTGCCTGCACGGCGCAGTTTTCCCTGCCTTCGCCTTTTCTCTTCAAATGTGCGCATGCACAGCGCAAAGGATATGACAGCGAGCTGCAGCGCAATGCCTGTCGTTTGTTCTTTGAGGAGGCGTCCATTGCGACAGGTGACGGCTACGTCCGCTCGAACTGAGGCAGTTTAAGCGGCAGCGTGCCTTTCGCGGTACGGGTCAGCACGCGCAGAACAGCAGGGCGCATTTCCGGATCCCGCAAGAGTGCTGCGCGCGCCGCGGTGGTGTCTTCCCCTTGCTCCGCCGCAATGCGATACCGCGCCAGACGCGCCTCGCTGTCGGTACTCTCTGCAAATCCGGCCTTTGCCTTTTCCCAATCACCCAGCCGCAGCGCCAGCTGTGCCGATAGCCGCCGGGCCTCGTGATCCTCGGGAGCCAAACGCGCGGCCGTGTCAAAGGCCTGCGCGGCGGCGACAAGATCACCATCGTCCAGCGCCGCGCGTCCCAGTTCGAACCAGGCCATGGCGTAATCGGGGCGTTCTGAGACGGCACGTTTAAGCCAGATCTGGCGCTGCGCCGGTTTGCCGCGCGCCTCCAACACCTTGGCGAGGTTGTAATAGACTTCGGCGGGCGCACCCTTCTTTTGCGCGGCACGGCGCAGGAGCCGTTCGGCCCGTGGCCAGTCCTGCGCCTGCAGAATGCCATGTAATGCGCTGAGATCAGTCAAAAAAGGCTCCACGTCGCGAAACTGTCACATGCTTTTCACACCCTTGCGCAACAAGCGTATGACACAAAAGAGGGCACCCATGAGCAGTTTGGCATTCGACCGTCCGGGCCGGTTTTGGCGCGGGAACCTTCATACGCATTCCAACCTGTCAGACGGCTGCCTGGAGCCCGCAGAAGTTTGTCGCCGTTACCGCGCCGAAGGCTATGATTTCATTGCGCTGACAGATCATTTTATCGGGCAATATGGCTATCCGATTGCCGACACGCGCGCCTTTCGAGGCGAGGGGTTCACCACATTGCTTGGGGCCGAATTGCATTCTGGTGCAATGGAAAACGGAGAGCTGTGGCATATTCTGGCGGTGGGCCTGCCAGAGGATTTCGAGCCGCCAAACGCGCCTCACTTCAAACCCATCGATGGGCAGGAGAGCGGTGCGGCCTTGGCCCGACGGGCGCGCGACGCGGGTGCTTTTGTCGCCATTGCGCACCCCGAATGGTCCGGGCTGACAACAGAAGATGCGCGGACCCTTGAGGCCGCCCATGCGGTTGAGGTCTATAACCATGGCTGTGCCACCGGGTGTGATCGACCGCATGGGTTCTATACGCTCGATCAGATGCTGTCTGAGGGCCGCCAGATGACCCTTTGCGCCACCGATGATGCGCATTTCACGGAGCCTGATCATTTCGGCGGCTGGGTCATGGTCAAGGCGGAGGAAAACGACCCCGACGCGCTTTTGAGGGCGTTGAAGGACGGGGCCTATTACGCCTCGACCGGTCCTGAAATCCGCGCCATTCACTGGGAGGAAAATGCCGTGGTGGTGGAGACCAGTGCGGTTGCTTCCGTGATCGTGCAGGGGCGTGGGTCGGCAGCGGTTGGCGCGCATGGGGCGTCGATGACGCGCACTTCCGTGCCGCTTGAGCGCTTTGAGGCCTCGCCGTGGATGCGGGTGAGCGTCATCGACGCGGCCGGGCGGCGCGCCTGGGCCAACCCCGTTTACAGATCCGCGTGAAGTCCCGTACCCATGCGCCGTTGATTGCCGGCACATCACGGCTATCTGGTTTCCCGAAACCATGAGCATCACGGCACGAAACCTGACAAAGCGGTTCGGCGCGCTTGCGGCTGTTGACGATGTCTCTTTCGACATCCCGCAAAACGCCTTCTTTGCGATTGTTGGCGCGTCGGGCTGTGGCAAGAGCACGCTGTTGCGGCTGATCGCCGGGCTGGAAACACCAGACAGCGGCAGCCTTGCCTTGCACGGCGCGCAGGTCGCAGGGCCGGAGGTGTTTCTGCCGCCGGAAGACCGGGCCGTAGGCGTTGTTTTTCAATCCTACGCGCTCTGGCCGCATCTGACCGTTGAGGGGAATGTGGCATTCCCCTATGAGGCGCGGGGCCTGAGCCGTGAGGCGGCGCGCAGCAAAGCCGCCGCACATCTGGAAACCGTCGCCCTTACGGCGATGAAAGACCGGCGGCCCGAGGCGCTTTCGGGGGGGCAACGGCAACGTGTCGCCCTAGCCCGCTGCCTTGCGGGAGAGGCCGATACGATCCTGATGGATGAGCCCCTCGCCAACCTCGACCCGCATCTGCGCAGCGAGATGGAAACCGAGTTGAAAGCCTTTCATCGCCGCTCAGGCGTGACCACGCTTTACATCACCCATGATCAGCGCGAGGCGATGGCGCTTGCCGATATCATGGCGGTGATGGACGCGGGCCAGTTTCTGCAGATCGGATCGCCGCGGGAGATCTATGACCAACCGGCCTCGGCAAAGGTGGCGCGGTTCATTGGACGCGGGACCGTGGTGTCCGCGATCCTGCGCACGGGGCACGTTCAGATCGGGCACCAGAATGTCGCGCCAAGGCGTCCGCCCGACCGCGAGAATGGAACGGCGCAGGCTTTCCTGCGACCGCGTGATATCGGCATCGGGGGGCACGGGGTGCCCGCGGTTCTGACATCGGTGCACTACCGGGGCGGTGTGTGGGAGGCCACTGCCGCGGCGGAGGGCATCGACACGCCCTTGATGGTAGACCTTGATCAACCGGCCACCGTCGGCGAGGGTCTCTGGCTCACTTTCAGGGGGTGCTGGCTGTTGCCGGACTAAAGACGCCAGGGGACGACACCTCGTGGTGCAACACGGCCCAGACGGTCCAGCGCGATCATCAGCAGCACGGTGGCAACGACCGTCACCGCAGACATCGCTGCGGCCAAGGTGGTGTAGCCGCCGTCCTCATAATTGAAGATCGTGGTGCCGATGGTTTCATTCCCAGAGGACCACAAGAGCGCGGAGACCGTGACCTCGTTATAGGCGGTCAGAAACACCAGAATGGTGCCAGAGGCCGCCGCTGGCGCGATCAGCGGCGCGGTGATCCGCCGCATACGTGTGCCAAACCCGGCCCCGGCGACGCGCGCCGCTTCGTCCAGTGTGGGGTCAAGCTGTAAATAGGCCGCGCTGACCGGTTTTAGAGCGATGGAGAAAAAGGCGCAGAGATAGGCGAGCAGAATGATCGTCAGCGTGTTGTAGATCGACAGGTTGAGGAGTGGCAGCGGCTTGATGAAGGCGAGGATGAAGGCAATCGAGATCACCAACCCGGGGATGGCATAGGTGATTTCGGCCAGCGTCGCCATGCCCGTGCCGAGCCGTCGGGTGCCAGGGTCCCGAGCGACCATGTAGCGCGCCAGCAGGGTGCAGAGCAGGGCAATGGTGATCGCCGCGATCCCCGCGATCAGGGTGGAATTCAAGAACGCGCGCGCGGTCACGGATTGCCGAAACAGGACCTCCGCAAAGTTCTTCAGCGTCAGGGTTTCAGCGGTCAATGGCAACCCGTAGGTGGTGACCAGCGCGGTGGCGAAGAGTGCGGTGAGCGGCAGGACAAGCGTGCCCAGCACGACCATGGCCATGCTCAGTTCCACCACCGGACGCGCGGGGCCCAGGGCAATCGAAAGCGGCGCCTGCGGTGGGCCGATCAGGGCGTTGCGACTGCGGCGGGCGAGCCACATCTGGGCCAGCACGGCAGCGATCGCGATGACGGCAACCAGCGCGGCAATCGCGGCAACATCCGACAGGACCGAGGGGCCGAAACTGGCGAGCCGCTGCCAGATCAGGACGGGCAGCGTGGTGTAGCGCGCGGGAATGCCCAGAAGCGCGGGGATCCCGAAATTGCCCAAAGCCGAGACGAAAGCGAGCGCAAAGCCTGCAACCAGCGTGGGCGCCAGAAGCGGCAGAATGATGCGCGCCAGCAGCTGCCCGGGCCCGGCACCTGCCACGCGGGCGGCATCGGACATTTCCCGCGGCAAGCTGCGCAGGGCGGCCAGAACCACCAGAAACACAAGCGGGGCATGCTGGATGCCCAGCAGAAAGATGACCCCCTCACGGGAGTAGAGCGGGTGCGTGGTGCCGATCTCGGGAGCCACTCCCAGCGTTTTCAATAGCGGAGAGGAGGGACCCAGGGCCTGCACCCAGGCAATCGCTGTCACATGGGGCGGGATCATCATCGGGATCAGCAGGAGAAAGGTGAACGCGCCTTTCCACCTGATATCCGTCAGCCCCAGCACCAGTGCGGCGGTCGTGCCGCCGAGGAGTGCGAGTACAGCAGAGAGCAGGCTGCTTTCCAGCGAATTCCAAAGCGCGCGTGGCACCGCGCGGCTGTTGAGCGCTTCGATCACAGGGGCGAGGTTCAGACCCTCATCGCCAGACAGGCCCACCCGGACCAACAAGCCAAGCGGGAAGACAAAGAGGATCAGCGCGACACAAAGCAGAGCGGCGAGGGTCACCCCCTCGCCACTGCGCCAATAGCGGAGCAAGGCTTACCCGCCAAAAATGTCAGCGAAACGCGCTTTGTTGGCGGCGTCCTCAGACAGTGCCTTGGCTGGGTCAAAATCAAGCAGCTTGATTGCGTCGCGTGCCGGGAAGCCTTCGGGGGGCGCGATGGCGGGATGCGCGGGCAGATAGCCCATATCCGCCGCCAATTGCTGGCCCTCCGGCGAGATTAGGAAATCGATAAAGGCTTTCGCGGCTTGCGGGTTTTGCGCCGTCGACAGGATGGCCGCGGGTTCGGTCACCGCACTGACGCCTTCCTCGGGGAAGACGAATTTCACCGGCGCACCCTCAAGCATGTTCCGGATGGGCAGGAAATCGACAACGAAACCATAGAGTTTCTCGCCCCCGGCGATTGCTTTGTAGGTGCCGCCATTGCCGCCCTGCGGGTTTGCGCCCTGATCCGCCAAGGCTTCGTAGTAGTCCCACCCCAGATCGGAAGCTCCGGTGATCGATGCCATGTGAATGGTGGCCGCCCCGCTGGTCAGCGGCGAGGGCATTGCCAGCTTGTCCTTTGCATCAGGTTTCAGCAGATCTTTGTAGGAGGTTGGCACCATAGGGGCGCCGGTGTTGTAAACGATGCCCGTGGTGATCAGCTTGGTCGAGAAATAGTGGCCCTCGTCATCCATGAGTGCTGGATCATAGGCGGATACATCGGCGTCCGGATAAGGCATCAGGCGGCCCTCGGCCTCCAGGCCTTCCATGGTCACCATATCGGCGATCAAAAGCACATCCGGCTGTGGTGCGCCGGCCTCGAATTCAGCGCGCAGTTTGGCCATGATTTTGGTGGTGCCGTCACGGATCCATTCCACGTCAACCTCTGGATACTGGGCTGTAAAAGCATCGACAGTACGTTGCGCATCGGCATTCGGCTGCGAGGTATAAAGCACCAGCTTGCCGGAGACATCGGCGGCAAGGCTGGTTGCGCCAAAGCCAAGCGCGACAAGGGCGGCAGCAAGTATCGTTCGCATCAGGGTATCCCATCTGTTCGTGTTTCAACATTGCATGTGTGGCAAAGGACTGTGACAGGGCGATGAAATCCCCGAATGCATGCCGCAAAGACCTTTGAAACGCGATGACAGCAGGTGTTTGGGACAAGAGTAAACGCTCCATACATCGGCTGGAGCGGGTTTGGACATCCGCTGAGGCCGGGGCTACTCTGCAGGCCAACCTGGATGTATCGCATTGGATCGAACGGATGTCAGAATGGCGCTTGACTGAGGAATACCAGACCTCCGCCGGCAAGGTGGCGGCTGGCAGAGCCGGTCAAGGGCCCGCGCTGGTGGTTGCGCATGGCTGGCCGTGGTCGTCGTTCAGTTGGCACCGTGTCATTCCGCGATTGTCCCGGAAGTACACCGTTTATTGGTACGACATGCCAGGCTACGGGCAATCTGAAAAGCGCAGCGGGCAACGCACGTCGCTTGATGTCCAGGGCGCCGTGTTTTCCGAAATGCTCGCGCATTGGCAATTGGAAAAGCCATCCGTCATGGCGCATGATTTTGGGGGCGCGACCACCCTGCGTGCGCATTTGCTGCATGGGTGTGACTACGAACGCTATGTGCTGATGAACGTCGTGGCGATGCGCCCCTGGGGATCTGATTTTTTCGATCACGTCGGCAAACATGTGGATGCCTTTCAAGGGCTGCCGATGCATATCCACCGCGCCATTGTCGAAGCCTACATCCAGGGTGCCCTGATCAGCGAGATATCGGATGCGGATTTCCAGGAACTGGCAGCGCCCTGGCTGACGGACGCGGGCAGCCAGAGCTTTTACCAACAGTTTGCGCAGGCGGATGAAAAATACACCGCTGAAATTGAACCGCTCTTTGGTGCGATCCGATGCCCGGTTCAGGTTGTGTGGGGGGAGGATGATCCCTGGATCCCCCTTGCGCGAGGCAAGGCATTGCACCGCTTGATCGGCCAGGATCGGTTGGAAATTATGCAAGGCGTCGGCCACCTGCCGCAACTGGAAGCCCCTGAACGAGTGCTTGAGGCAGTGTCTGGGTTTTTGTGAACTGGCGCCGCCGGTTGCATTTTCAGGCCTTTCATCCCGCAGGAATTGTAGGTTTTCTACCTATCAGAGAAAGCTCACCAAATTCGTGATCAATTTTACGCCGATGCCCGACGCTATTCGGCATTATGTTGCGCAAACGACCGCGGGCGATGGACAGCCCATGTCGTTACTGTTCTCATACTAAACATAATAACGCTGCGGGCAGGCTGTTGTACCGCGGAGCGAAACGGGACGGGGAAGTGACGCGAATGGGAACGGCTTTGTGGCACGGCGCCATGAAGCGAAGGCGTGATGCCAGCCCGGGTCTCATTTCGTCAAATTGAAAGTGTTTTGTGAGACTTTTGAGTCGAAATGAGGGGATTTAGATGGATCAATCCTTGGATCAAACGGGGCGGTACCGGCCCGTTTTCACGGTTTGCGAAGACATGGGTGTTAGCTGTCTTGAGACATTCACAATGCTGACACCACATTGCCCGATTTGGTTGTGATGCTCGGCTGCAGCTGCATTCACAAGGGGAAATTCGCTGGTGCTTAACGCGAGTGTAAAAACTGACGACCGGGGCGATCTGATGAAGGCCCGCAAAGTGACAACGCGTCGTATTCTGTCTTTGGGATGCGCCGCCTTGGCGTTTGTGGTCGCGACCAGTCATTTGGCACCTGCATACGCGGGCACCAGTTCCGGCAGTTTTCTTGTGGCACAGCGGTCGATTAAGGCCCCGCCAGGCTTCTCCGGGCTTTGTGCGAAGTACAATTGGGCCTGTGCAAGCACCGGCCATTCAGCGCTCAGCAATGACGCCGTTGTCAAGCTGGCAACAAAGGTCAATCGCCAGGTGAACCGTCAGGTCCGCCAGATCGAAGACCAACAACAGTATGGCAAAGAAGAGCATTGGGCACTGCCCACGTCGCGCGGTGGTGACTGCGAAGACCTCGTTTTGCTGAAGAAGAAAATGCTGGTTGAAAGAGGCGTGGCCGCGCAGGATCTTTTGATCGCGACGGTGCTGGATCGTAGGCTGAACAGCCATGCCGTTCTTATTCTCCGGACGCAGAGCGGAGATCTGGTGCTCGACAATCTGACCAACAAGATCGTGGCTTGGGAAGCGACAGGGTATACCTTCCTGAAGCTGCAAAACCCAAAGGCGCTCAGCCGCTGGGATGCTGTGCTTGCGGGTGGGCTGATCACCGATAAACCGACCGCGTCTCGTTAAGACGGCGATGTCCGACCGCGATGCGCTGAATTCGACGGACCAGCCGTGGTCGTGAATTCAAAAAGGGCATCCCATTGGATGCCCTTTCCTTCGTATCAAACGAATGTTGAGGGTGTATCGAGCGGACCCGATCACTCATCGCAAGGTCGATCAGCCTGGCAATACGCCGCCACCGCCTGGGTTGTCACCGTTACCGCCGGGATCATCCGGGTTGTCGCCGCCACCGCCAGGCGTGTCGCCATCGCCACCGGGCGTACCGCCGTCACCACCTGGGGTGCCACCGCCGCCGCCGGGCGTGCTACCACCGGGGTCGCCTGCCGTGCGCGACGGACCATTACCGCGTGACCGGTCAAGGGCGTCACCTTCTTCAGGGTCTGCGCCCAATCCGATCGACGCTGTTGGCCTGTCCGTCAGCCCCAACGCACTTTCGGGGCAATACTTGAACATCCGTTGCAGGATTTCATTGTAGTCGGGGCGCCTTTCGATGCGGTTCAAAACCGCAGTTGGGATCGTTTCCCAGTTGCACATGTTGTATTCTTCAGCAGCAGATGTGTTTGGCGCCAAAACCGAAATTGCGGTCACGGCTGCTGCGGCGAGGGACGCGGTGAGAGAGACAGAGTTTTTCATTTTTTACCTCTTGGGGTGTTCCGAACTAGTTACCAAAAATTACAGTCGAATAGTCTTAAGTACCGGGTCGTAGAATTAAGAGTGCCCCGGAACGGCCCGGGGCATTCGAGTTTTATAACTGGTGAGACCGATGTGGCCGAGCGGTGCGGGCCGTCGAAACGACCTTGGCGCTCGATGATATCGGTCTCTGAATACTCATGCCGCCTTCTTGTCTTGGCGACGCATGGCTGCAAGGCCACCCAGGCCTCCCAGCAAAAGCCACATGCCCGCAGGCAGTGGGACGGTAGAAATATCTGCGTAAATACCAATTGTGGATGTACCACCTTCGACATTGGTCCAGAACCCGTTGCCCGCATTGTAGGCGCTGCGTGTTCCGGCGTCGAAGAGGTCAAAGAAGACGGCGTCCAATGTGTGCCCGCCGCCCAAGTCAAGCGGTACCCCGAATGCGCCAACAGCGAGTTGCATGCCGCTGATCTCGTCGGCGTTGTTACCCGTCGCTTCGTTGGTGTCGGTGTTAAAGCTCACGTCTGGCGTGTTGGTGATCTCGAACGCGATAGAGTCGCTCAATGTCAGCGCCAGCGGTGCAAAGAAATTCAGCCCCAGGTTCACATTGCTGGTCCATTCGGACCCGGTGTGAAAATTGGACTGGTTGTTCCATGTGATCGTGCCAAGCAGAACGCTTCCGCTTTTCACGTCGCTTTTTTCAAAGCTGAAATTTGTGGTGTTGATTTCCAGGGAGCTGGAATTTCCAGACTCGACCGTATAGTTTTTGTGGCTGGGTGTGCCCCACTCCAGCTTGCTGGTACCAGCTCCAATATACTGTATCGAAGGGTCTGTTGCCCCGGAGGGTGCATCAACTGTTCCGCTGAAACTTCCGGAAATGGTGCTTGCCTGGGCGGCGCCGACGACGCCTAAAGACAAGGCACCTGCGATGGCGATCTTCTTGAACATTGTTTAACCTCGGACCTACTAATAAAACTGTTACAATTGTCACCTACGCGTTTTGCTATTCATAATCAAGACACCTCGTTGCTGCATTTTCGCCTTATTTCGCAATTTCCGTTTCTGTTGCGAAAATGATGATGTCTGATGGCCTTCATTACCACCGAATCGGAAACGAACATAACCTATGCGGGAATATTTTCGTTGTTAACCAAGGTCATGCGGTAAGGGGTGGGATCTGGCAAGATATGCTTGGGAGCACCCGGATCTCGCGCGTTTTATGGGACCAGACGCGCGGGTTTTTCACGTCTTTTGCGCTCAGGACAGGCCGACCTTTAAGGCGCGGGTATCATTTGCAAAGAGCGCGCTGAGCGCCCCCACCGATGCCCGGAGGGGTGGGGGCCACTTCGCATGATTAGCCGATGATCTGATTCAGCGTTGCAGACGGGCGCATCACCTTTGCGGTTTTGTCAGCATCGGAGTGATAATATCCCCCGATATCCGCAGGGGCGCCCTGGACGGAAACGAAATCCGCCTGGATCGCCGCTTCATTCTCCGCGAGCGCCTGCGCCATGGGTGCAAAATGCGCCGCCATTTCCGCGTCGTCGGTTTGCGCGGCGAGGGCTTGCGCCCAGTAAAGCGCAAAATAGTAGTGGCTGTCGCGATTGTCTGTCTGACCGACCTTGCGATTCGGCGACTTATTGTTGTCCAGAATGCCTTGGGTCGCCACGTCAACCGCATCGCCCAGCACCTTGGCCTTGGCATTGCCTTTGACCTGCGCAAGGAACTTCAGACTTTCGCCCAGAGCACAGAATTCGCCCAGTGAGTCCCACCGCAAGTGGTTCTCTTCGACCAATTGTTGAACGTGTTTTGGCGCGGATCCACCGGCGCCGGTCTCGAAGAGCCCGCCGCCCTTCATCAGCTTCACGATAGATAGCATCTTGGCCGAGGTGCCCAATTCGAGGATCGGGAAGAGGTCGGTCAGGTAGTCGCGCAGAACGTTTCCGGTCACCGCGATCGACGTATCCCCCTTGCGGATCGTCTCGAAACTCACCCGGGTGGCTTCGCGTGGCGCGAGGATTTGGAATTTCTCGCTGGCACCCGCAGCATCCAACAGGGGCCTGACGTAGTTCAAAAGCTGTGCGTCATGGGCACGGGTTTCATCCAGCCAGAAAATGGCCTGACATCCTTCCAGCGCCTGACGATCGATGGCCAGTTGCACCCAGTCTTCAATCGGCGCCTGACGCGTCGAAGCCGAGCGCCAGATGTCCCCGGCTTCGACCACATGTTCGTGCAGGATGTCGCCATTGGCGGCGATCATGCGCACGGTGCCGTCGGTCGGGATTTCGAATGTCGTGGGGTGCGAGCCGTATTCTTCAGCCTTCTGCGCCATCAATCCGATGTTTTGCACGGTGCCAGCGGTCGATGGATCGAGCGCGCCGTGCGTCTTACAGTCCTTGATCGCCTCGTCATAGACGGCGGCGTAGGAGCTGTCAGGGATCACGCAGGCTGTGTCTGCTTCTTTGCCATTCGGTCCCCATCCTTTGCCGCCCGCGCGGATCAGGGCCGGCATGGAGGCGTCGATGATGACGTCCGACGGCACGTGCAGATTGGTGATCCCCTTGTTGGAATTCACCATGTAGAGCGGCGGATTGTCGGCCATCGCCGCGTCAATGGCGGCGAGAATTTCATCTGCCTCCGGGGCCTCGGCAACCGCTTCCAGAACCGCGCCCAGCCCGGAGTTCGGGTTGACGCCCGCCGCAGCCAGCGCATCGCCGTAGGTATCAAACACGGGCTTCAGGAAGGCCTTGACCGCATGGCCAAAAATGATCGGGTCCGAGACCTTCATCATCGTGGCCTTCATGTGGATCGAAAACAGGATGCCCGCAGATTTGGTCGCGGCGATCTGGTCCAGCAGGAAGGCGCTCAGGGCTTTGGCGGACATGAAGGTCGCATCAACCACGGTGCCCGCAGGGTATTCGACACCCTCCTTGAGGGTGGTGACCGATCCGTCCTTGCCGACCAACTCGATCCGCGCAGCACCGGCTTGCGGGGCGGAGAGCGTTACGGATGTCTCATTTGAGCGGAAATCATGTGCGCCCATCGTGGCCACATGGGTTTTGCTATCCGCGGACCACGTGCCCATCGAATGCGGGTTCGCCTGCGCATAGTTTTTGACAGCCACCGCGGCGCGCCGGTCGGAGTTGCCCTCCCGCAGCACCGGGTTCACGGCGGAGCCTTTGATCGCGTCATAGCGCGCACGGATCGCCTTTTCAGCGTCCGTTGCGGGCGTTTCGGGGTAATCGGGCAGATTGTACCCCTGCGATTGCAGCTCCGTCACCGCCGCGACCAGTTGCGGTACGGAGGCAGAAATATTCGGCAGTTTGATGACATTGGCCCCCGGAGTTTTCACCAGCTGGCCAAGGACGGCGAGGTCATCGGTCTGGCGCTGCCCCTCCGTCAGGTTCTCAGGGAAGGCAGAGATGATGCGCCCGGCAAGCGAAATATCACGCGTCCCCACCGAAATGCCCGCAGCAGAGGCAAACCGCTGAATGATGGGCAGGAGTGACGCGGACGCCAGTTCCGGGGCTTCGTCAACCTTGGTGTAAATGATGTCGGGATTTTTCATTTCTGTCATGCCTACATGGACCCTGTGCTGTTCAACTATCCCCTAAACGACCCAAGAAGTGAGGTCCACAGCAGGCAGGCGCATAATCTCGGGCAAAACTCATACTGGGCAGATTTGCGTCATGCTTTTTGCGAAAAGGGGTCCGGGGCGGTGTGCAGTCGCAAGTGCCGCATGAAAGCGCGCGCAATGCTGGGCGTGGGGCCATGATCCGGCGTGACAAAGTAGCTGCGATATTCGATCTGCGACGCGAAGGGCCGGAAGACCACATCGTTGGCCCGGTACTGGACGACGGGGAATGGATTGACGATGGTCAGCCCCAGCCCTTCCTTGGCCAGGTCCACCGCCGCAAAGGATGTCGATGCCTCCGCCACGATATGCGGCGTGCTGCGGCAGCCATGCAGCACCTTTTCCAGCTGGGCGCGCCGGGCGTGGCGGTGGGTCAGCGCGATCAGGGCTTGCCCGTCCAGGTCCTCTGGCTGGATCGTTTCACGGGAGGCAAAAGCGTGGTCGCTGGCCATGGCGCAGACCGCGCTGGAGGTGCGATAAGGGGTCAGTTTCACGCCATCGCGCGAAAGCTCGACACCTGTGAGGCCAAGATCGAACCTCTCCTCCAGAATGCCGCGGATGACATCTTCGGATGGGGAAACCTCGAGGCTCACATAGAAATGCGGGTTCGTTTTGAGGAAGGTGGCAATATGATGCACCAGAAACCGGTGGGCGTAGGTTGGAGGCGCTACGATGCGCAGTGTTTCCTGTGCGGCTTCGGGCGGGCCATCGATGCGGTCGAGCGCTTCAAACAGCGGATCAAGCCGTCTATTCAATTGTGCGGCCTCGTTAGTCGGGCGCAGCCGACCGCCATCCCGCTCGAATAGAATCCGCCCGGTGCGCGCCTCAAGGTTGGCAATGGAGCGGCTGACAGCGGATTGCGACAGGCCAAGCCGGATGGCCGCTTTGGATGTGGTTCCGCTCTCCATCAATGCGCGCAATGCCTGATATTCGGGCAGGCTGTGCCAAGTTTTAGTCGCCATTCGGGTCTCCCTGCAAAACGCTCATAAGGCAATGATAAAATATCATACTAAAAGGGATGGTCTATGAGTAATGCTGGCGTAAGGTGGCTAGGTGGTCTTTGGGGGACACTCACAGCGTGGCAAATCAAACCGCTCCCGTCATTTTTGACGGTCACAACGATGTCTTGTTGAAACTCTACCGCGCCGGTGGGTTGTCAGCATCCGAAACCTTCGTTTCCGGGCGTGATGGCGCCATTGACGCGGGCAAAGCCGCGACGGGTGGGTTTGGTGGTGGGTTTTTCGCCATCTACGTGCCTTCTCCCCTGGATCTCGATTTCAAATTCAAGGAAATGGCAAAACCAACCTACGATTTGCCCTTGCCCGATCCGATCGAATGGGAGGATGCTTTCCCCGTTGTGATGTCGCAGGCGGCAATCCTTTTGGATCTGGAGGCGCGTGGCGCATTGACGGTTTGCCGAACCGCGGCGCAGATCCGAGACACCCTGAACAAAGGCAAACTGGCAGCGATTTTCCACATCGAGGGCGCCGAGGCCATCGACGCGGATCTGCATACGCTGGAAGTGCTCTATCAAGCGGGGCTGCGGTCCATCGGCCCGGTCTGGAGCCGGTCAACGATATTTGGTCACGGCGTGCCCTTCCGCTATCCCAGCACGCCCGACATTGGCAGCGGTCTGACAGATCACGGCTTGCGGCTGGTCAAGCGCTGCAATGCTCTGGGGATCATGATCGATCTATCGCACCTCAATGAGGCAGGTTTTTGGGACGTCGCGCGGCATTCATCCAAGCCGTTGATCGCGACACATTCAAATGTGCACGCCATTTGTCCGCACAGCCGCAACCTGACCGACAAACAGCTTGCCGCGATCCGGGAAAGCGACGGTATGGTCGGGGTGAATTTTGCGGTGGCCTTTTTGCGGGATGACGGGCGCATGGTATCTGATGTGCCGCTGGAACAGATGTTGCGCCACCTCGATCATCTGATCGAGCATCTGGGCGAGGACCGGGTTGGGTTCGGATCTGACTATGATGGGGCTATTGTGCCGGACGCATTGACGACCTGCGCCGGGTTGCCCGACCTGAGACATGCGATGGCGCAGCATGGCTACAACGACGCGTTGATGGCCAAGCTGTGTCACGAGAATTGGCTGCGTGTGTTGGAGAAAACATGGGGGGCTTAACTCCCAGAGCACGCGCGGAAAATGTACTGAAACGGAACAGGAGAGGTTCTAAAATGAATGCTTTTAACAGACTACTGACAAGTGCCGCGATTGGCCTTGCGGTCAGTGTCACATCACTGACGGCTTATGCCGAGACGCCCGCCAATATGCTGGTGATCGCGCACCGGATCGATGATGTTACAACCGTCGACCCGGCCGAGAGCTTCGAATTTGCAGGCTCCGATATCAGCCGCAACGTCTATGGCCGGTTGGTCAATCTCGACCCCAACGATCTGGCCGCGGGCTACAAACCCGACTTGGCCGAAAGCTGGGATGTCTCGGAGGATGGCAAGACCATCACCTTCACCATGCGCGAAGGGGTGACCTTTCATTCCGGCAATCCGGTGCGGGCCGAAGATGCGGCTTTCTCACTGCAGCGCGCGGTGATCTTGAACAAGACACCCGCTTTCATTCTGACGCAGTTTGGCTTTACGCCCGAGAACGTCGCGGAGACGATCCGGGCCGACGGCAACAAGCTGATCATCACGACGGATCAGAAATACGCAACCTCCTTCGTGCTGAACTGTCTGACGGCCACCATCGGTGGGATCGTCGACAAGGAAGTTGTGATGGCCAATGAAGTCGATGGCGACATGGGCAACACCTGGCTGAAAACCAATTCTGCGGGCTCCGGTCCCTACAAGCTGGACAGCTGGAAGCCCAATGAAAGCGTTACGCTGTCGTCCAACCCCGACTACTACGCAGGGGCACCCGCTATGGAACGGGTGATCGTGCGCCATGTTCTTGAAAGCGCGTCCCAGCGCTTGCTGCTGGAGCGTGGCGATATCGACATCGCGCGCAACCTCAACCCCGAGGATGTTGCCGGTGCGTCGCAGGCCGATGGCGTGAAAATCGCGGATGAGCTGAAAGGCCGTCTGATGTACCTGGCGCTGAACCAGAAGCATCCCGAGCTTTCCAAGCCGGAAGTGCGTCAGGCGTTCAAGTATCTTGTCGATTACGAAGGCATGAAAAACAGCTTTCTGAGCGGTCAGTATACGATTCATCAGAACTTCCTGCCCGCAACCTATCTGGGCGCGTCTGAGGAAAACCCGTTCTCCTTCAACATCGAGAAAGCCAAGGAGTTGCTGGCAGCCGCCGGTGTGGAAGGTCTTGAAGTCGAAATCGGCGTGCGTGAAGCGCAGGAGCGCATCGAGATCGGACAATCCTTCCAGAATGCCGCAGCTCAGGCGGGCATCAAGGTCAATATCACTGTCGGCACGGCCAAGCAGATCCTCGCGCGGTACCGTGCACGGGAACTGGATGTCTATCTCGGCGCCTGGGGGCCGGACTATCCTGACCCGCAGACCAACGCAGGCACCTTTGCCTATAACCCGGACAACTCCGACGAGGCCAATGCCACGGGTCTTCTGGCATGGCGCAACAGCTGGGATACCGGCGGCCTGACGGAGAAAGTCGCGGCAGCCGTTACCGAAGGGGATCGCGACAAGCGGGTGCAGATGTATCTGGATATCCAGGCGGAGTTCCGCGAGACCTCGCCCTTCGTGGTGATGTTCCAGCAGATCGAACAATCCGCTCTGCGCGACAACGTGACGGATTGGTCAACCGGTCAGGCGGTCACCTCCGCAGCCTACTGGCAGGTCACCAAGTAAATGGCCCTCACAGAGGACAACAACCGGAGGCGCCCCCAGCGGGCGCCTCTGTCAGAGCAGCTTTGGCCCGTTGCCAAGACCGCGCTGCTGACGCTTGGTTCGGTCGCCGTGACCCTGCTGGGCCTGCTTTTCATTACTTTCATCATCGGGCGGGTCATGCCGATCGACCCTGTTCTGGCCATCGTGGGCGAGCGCGCGTCGCAATCGACCTATGATGCGGTCTACCAACAGCTTGGTCTCGACAAACCGCTCTTGGTGCAATTTCTCTATTACATATGGGACGTGCTGCATCTGGATTTCGGCACCTCACTGCTGAACGCGCGGCCCGTGTCCGAGGACATCGCGCGCGTCTTCCCTGCCACGCTGGAACTGGCGACGCTCGGCATTCTCTTCGGCATCGTTCTGGGTGTGCCGCTGGGCGTGCTGGCCGCTGTGCGCAAGGGCTCTTGGATCGACCAGATTGCTCGCGTCGTTGCCCTTGTGGGATATTCCATGCCGATCTTCTGGCTGGGCCTGATGGGGCTGCTGATATTCTACGGTATTCTGGGATGGGTCGGCGGGCCGGGCCGCGTTGGGATTTTCTACGTTGATGTGGTGCCCAGTGTCACGGGCCTGATCCTTGTGGATGCCGCCCTCGACGGCAACTGGGACGTCTTCAAGGACGCGTTTTCGCACATCATCCTGCCCGCGTCCTTGCTGGGATATTTCTCGCTGGCCTACATCAGTCGGATGACGCGCTCTTTCATGCTTGAACAGCTCAGCGCAGAGTACATCACCACGGCCCGCGTGAAGGGCATGTCAGAATGGGACGTGGTCTGGAAACATGCCTTCAAAAACATCCGCGTCCAGCTGATCACAGTGATTGCGTTGAGTTATGCCAACCTGCTCGAAGGGTCTGTCCTGACCGAGATCATTTTCTCCTGGCCGGGCATCGGCAGCTATATCACCACGGCGCTTTTGAGCGCGGACATGAACGCGGTGCTGGGCGGGACGGTTGTTGTCGGCCTGATCTTCATCCTGCTGAATATTTTCTCCGACCTGCTCTACAAGGTCTTTGATCCACGTGCAAAATAGTGAGGCGAAATAGATGGCCGACCAAACCCTCAAAGCGTGGCTGCTGACAGATACGCCGACCTCCCGGCGCCATGCCAAGCTCTCCGCCCTCTATCAGGGGTGGCTGTCGTTTCGCAGCAATACGATGGCGATGATCGGGTTGGGCATCCTTGTGGCGCTGGTGCTCATTGCGGCAGCGGCGCCCGTGCTCGCCCCGCATGATCCCTACATGCAGGATCTGGGCAATCGGCTGGCCCCGCTCGGCAGTGAAGGTCATGTGTTCGGTACCGACAGTCTGGGCCGGGATATCCTATCGCGGCTGATCTACGGCGCGCGCATCACGCTCTATATCGTGGCGCTGGTGGCGCTGATCGCCCCGGTTGCGGGCCTTTTGGTGGGCACGGTGTCAGGCTATGTCGGCGGTTGGACCGATATGATCCTGATGCGCATCACCGATATCTTTCTGGCTTTTCCCCGGTTGGTGCTGGCCCTGGCCTTTGTGGCGGCATTGGGTGCGGGCATTGAAAATGCGGTGCTGGCGATATCGCTGACCGCCTGGCCGCCCTATGCGCGGATCGCCCGTGCCGAAACGCTGACCATCCGCTCCTCCGATTACATCAGCGCCATCAAACTGCAGGGTGCGGGGGCGCTGCGGATCATCACCAAACACATCTGGCCGCTCTGTATCTCATCGCTGATCGTGCGGGTGACGCTGGACATGGCGGGCATCATCCTCGCCGCTGCCGGTCTGGGCTTTCTGGGCCTTGGCGCACAGCCCCCCAGCCCGGAATGGGGTGCGATGATCTCCGAAGGGCGCCGCTTCATCCTCGATCACTGGTGGGTGGCCACGGTGCCGGGGCTGGCCATTTTCACCGTCTCGCTTGCGTTCAATCTGCTGGGTGACGGGCTGCGCGATGTCCTTGATCCGAAGGCGGGTGACTGATGAGCACGCTTCTGGATGTCAATGACCTTTGGGTCAAATTCCCCTCGCGCCATGGGGTTTTTGATGCGGTGCGCGGGGTATCCTTCACCCTAGGGCGCGAACGGCTGGGCATTGTCGGTGAGAGCGGCTCCGGCAAGTCGATGACCGGGCGCGCGATCCTGCGCCTGATCCGTCCGCCGGGGATTGTCGAGGCGGATCATATCAGCCTGGAAGGGGTCGACCTTCTGAAGAAATCCGAAAAGGACATGCGCGACGTGCGGGGCCAGCGGATCAGCATGGTCATGCAGGACCCCAAGTTTTCGCTCAACCCGGTGATGACCATTGGCGATCAGATCATCGAGGCCTACCGGTTGCACAACGCGGCCTCGAAAGCGGAAGCGTACAAGAAGTCGCTGGAAATGCTCGAAGCGGTGTCGATCCGGGATCCGGAACGCGTGATGCGCGCCTACCCGCATGAGATGTCGGGCGGCATGGGGCAGCGCATCATGATCGCGATGATGCTGATCCCGAACCCGGAGATTTTGATCGCGGATGAACCTACGTCGGCGCTGGACGTGTCGGTCCAGCGGCAGGTGCTCGACATCATGGACAAGCTGGTGAAAGAGCGTGGGATGGGGCTGATCTTCATCAGCCATGACCTCAATCTGGTGGCTGATTTCTGTGATCGGGTGTTGATCATGTACGCAGGCCGTATTGTCGAGGTCTGCGATGCTGACAAGCTGCATGCGGCCCAACATCCCTATACCCGTGGTCTGTTGAATTCGCTGCCCCGGCTCGATGCGCCGCGCGACCGGCTCGAAGTGTTGCAGCGTGATCCTGAATGGGCGACGGCGCCCAGCGTGAGTGGACGCGTATGAACATGTTGGAAGTCACCGGCCTGAACGTCTGGTTCGGAAGCCACCGGGATCGTGTGGACGCGGTGAAAGACGCGACATTCAGCGTCGGGCAAGGCGAGAGCTTTGGCCTGGTTGGTGAGAGCGGGTCGGGTAAATCGACAATCCTGCGCGCGATCACCGGACTTGCCCCCGATTGGTCCGGCGACATCACGGTGGAAGGCACCAAGATTGGCAAGAAACGTGCCAAAGGGTTTTTCAAGACCGTGCAGATGGTATTTCAGGACCCCTACGCCTCGCTGCACCCGCGCCATTCCGTTGACCAGGTCCTCGGGGAGACACTGCATTTACACGGTTTCAAGGACATTGACGCACGCGTGGTGAAACTGTTGGAAGATGTCGGCCTTGGCCAACGGTTTCGGTTCCGCTATCCGCATCAGCTGTCTGGCGGGCAACGCCAGCGGGTTGCGATTGCCCGTGCTTTGGCGCCGGAGCCCGACCTGTTGCTGCTGGATGAGCCGACGTCCGCCCTGGATGTGTCCGTTCAGGCGGAAATCCTGAACCTCTTGGCCGATTTGCGTGCGGTGCGGCGGCTGACCTATCTCATGGTCTCGCACGATCTTTCGGTCGTCGGGCACATGTGTGACCGTCTGGCGGTGATGAAAGACGGTGAAATCGTTGAAATCCTGGACGTGGATGCCTTGCGCAACATGAATGCCGGGCATCCGTACTCCCAGCACTTGCTGAAAGCTTCGTTGTAATTCACAGCAGGTTCGCAGGCTGCCCAAGCGCGGCGGGTAGGTAACCCTTGCCTGGAGCTGGTGCTGCGGCCCTCACGCGAAGCCCAGACCCGATCTGTTCTCTCGCATGTAGGCGCAAAGGCTTTTGAGATCCCGTGGCTTTGAGAAATAGTACCCTTGCAGCCGCTCCGCGCCCAATCGCGCCAGAATGCGCGCCTGTTCTTCCGTTTCCACGCCCTCGGCAATGATGCTGATTTCCAGCGCATTGCCGATCTCGACAATCGATTGCACAAGCCGCGCTGCGCTGTTGCCCTCTTCCAGTGGCATCACAAGTCTGCGGTCGATTTTCAACCGGTCCGGCGCGATACGCTGAAGTGCGACAACGGAGGCGCGACCGCTGCCAAAATCGTCAACTTCCAGGGTAATGCCCATGTCGCGTAGCTGATCCAGCTGCATCAGGAAGGCGTCACTTTCCTCTTCAAGAAAAATGGTTTCCAGCAGTTCGAAGGCAACTTCGCCGGAATAGGCTTTCACAAGTCTGCCGATCTGCTCGATTTCTTCGAACTGGACGCGCTTTGCACTGACGTTGAACGATAGGCTCGGCATCGGGTCGAAACCCTTGAACGCCGCCTCGCACTCCACAATTGCCTTTTCAAAAATCATCCGGTCGATGTCGGCGACGACGTTCAAATCCGACGCGACGGAGAAGAACTGATCCGGTGCCAGAACACCAGCCGACGGGTGTTGCCAGCGTGCCAGTGCTTCGATGCCCACCACTGCACCGGTGCGCGCTTCGATCTGAGGCTGGTAGTACGGCAGGAACTCAGACTCTTCGAGCGCTCGCATGATGTCATCTGCCAGGGTCTTGGTACGGCGCATCTCGTCGATGTCTTCGCGGCTGAAGACGGCGACTTGTCCGCGCCCGGCACGTTTTGCCTTGTACAGCGCCACATCCGAATTGGTCAGCAAATCCTTCTCATCGGCCAGCGGCGTGCGCGATATGCCAATGGAAGCGCCAAAGCGGCATTTGCGACCTTCAAAATACGAGGGCTGGAAGAGGTCCTCCAACAGCGCCTCGGCGAGCTCTTCCGGTCGGTTATTGTCTTCCGCCAGCCATAGCAGAATGACGAATTCATCGCCCCCGATCCGCGCAACGACGTCGTCGGGCTGCGTGTTTTTGCGAATGCGATTGGCGACGTCCACAAGCACATGATCACCGGCCGCGTGGCCGATGGTATCATTGATCTGCTTGAAGCGATCCAGGTCAATGTGCAGCGCGGCAAGCTCGCCGCCTTCGTCTCGTCGTCGACGCGAAAGGGCGTCGAATTTCTCCGACAGGAAGCGCCGATTGCCCAGACCTGTCAGCTGGTCGTGCAGGGCCTTGTGCGTAATCTGCTGATTGGCGTCTTCCAGACGTTTGGCGTATTTTTCCAGGGCGCGGCGCTGGCGAACCGCCTCCGTAATGTTCAGCCGCAGGACGACGATTTCACCGTTATCAGCCTGCGACCTGATGATGCGGTAATGCTCATCATTGTCGAATTCGAACTCTTCTTCCTCTGTCTTGGCCATATCCGGGGTGACATATTCTTCCAGCCACTCGGCTTCACGCCCCCTGGCTGCGGGCACATGCCCGTTGTGCACGGCCAGACGCACCACTTCGTCCACGCTCATGCCCGCGGTCACATCATTGGGATCATCGGTCAGCGTGGCGGCAAACGCCGGGTTCCACGTGAGCAGTTTAAGGTCACGGTCGTAGATGGCGAAAGGATCGGGGAAGGCGTTGATCGCGGAGATCAGACGATCCTGCGTGACCTCCAGCGCGCGGCGCTGCCGCACCAGTTCGGTGGTGTCCAGACGGACAATAACCAGATCGCCACCCGGTGAGCGGGAGCGTAAAATCCGGTGGTGCGTGTCACCGGCGAGTTCGATGTCTTCGATGGCCCGCGTTTCTGCGGCAGAGGCCAACAGGTCGGCCAGCCAGTCTTCTTCCCGTCCGGCGGCCTCGGTAAAGCGCCCGTTTCTCAGACCAACGCGCATTGTGGCTTCCAGCGACATGCCTGCCTTGAGTTCGCTTGGATCATCGGTCAGCGCGGCCGCGTATTCCTCATTCCAAACGGCCAGGTTGGAGTTGTTGTCGTAGATGCAAAATGGCGCGGGATAGGCCCCGATCGCGGACAGGAGCCGCTCTTGCGCTTCCTCAGCGCTGCGTTTCTGGCGCACCAATTCCGTGATGTCCAAACGCAGAATGACCCAATCGCCGTTTTCTGCCTTGCTGCGCAACATCCGGTGATGGATGTCATTGGCAAGCTCGACGTCCTCGGTCTTGAGCGCGACCCGTTCGGGTTTCATCATCTCATCCAACATCGCAGCCCGCCCGATCGGTGGCACCGCCATGCGACCGCTGTCAAAAGCTTCGTTCAGGACGTCGCGAATGTGCATGCCGGGTCGAATGGCCTCTGGCCGCGTGGAGAGAGATTCTTGATATGCGGTGTTGCAGACAACCAGCCGCATGTCCTTATCGTAAATGACAAAGGGGTCCGGATAAGCATTCATCGCGGAGAGCAGCCGCGTTTGCGTGTCCATCAACTCGTCGAATGTGCGTTCTTTTTCGACCAGGAGCTGGTTGCGCTCTGCAAGCGCCCGGGAGGCCTCCTCTTCCCGCTCGACCAGCTCTGAGATATCGCGGAAAACGGCACAGCTATAGCGGCCTCCGCGCTCCTCATCATCAACAATGAAGAACGAGAGGCTCGCCCAGAACTTCTTGCCGTCGGAGGTGATGCAACGGGTTCTTTCGGTGAAACTCTTGGCGCCGGATTCGAACTTTGGCGTCACACTGGCAACATATTCATCCCAGTGTTCCGGATCGTGACCAATGTCGACGGGGGCACCAAGCACTTCGTCGGGCGCATAGCCGAAGAGCTCCGAATAGGCGGGGTTGATGTACACCACTCTGGCGGTGTCATCGCCAGGTCCGCGGTATCCCACGCCGACGGCATCCTGCGTCAGGGTCAGGAAATTCTGCAAAATTTCAGAAAGTTGCATCCGCGCGCCTTCGATTCGGTGCGCAAACCATAAAAGCGATAGGTTACTTGAAGGGTAAGCCGGGCCTTTTAGTAAAATCTGACTCAAAAGTGCCAGAAAGCAGAGTGGTGTAAATTTAAACATTTGAAAAATATGGAAATTTCTTCTGGCCAGAGAAAGTGCTGCGCATGCTTCGATGCATGCGCCGGCCTTTTTGAAAATGGTAAAATTACCCCCCGAAAAATGAACCTTGCACCGCGTCAAGGTACGGGCCATCGATCCGACCGGTTTCGCTGCGCTGAAGGCGTAACCGACCCCGGAAAAATGGCAGTCTGACCGAAATTTGGCGCGGCGCTGGAACGGCCTGACCAACCCCAACCGGGACATCTCAGATAATGTGAAGACGCCTGCGGTAGTCGCTAGGAGGGCAGGGGTCGCGGATGGAATCTGCCAGCTTTCGCCGATGCGGCCTAGCTGACTTTCTCGTCTGCTCCGGTAAATTTGGCGACCTCAATCGCCAGCGCTTCCCAATCGGTGAACTCATGTTCGTCCACCGCCGGGTTATAGTCCTGATCCCTCAGCACCACATGCCGCAGAACCTGCGTCGCGTAGTAGTCATAGTGACGCGACCGTACCGCACCCGCGACCAGAACTTCCGCGGTGGGCTCAAGTTCTGTCCGCATTTTCAACTCGGTAACATATTCTTTTGCCTCCTCCATGCCTTCGGAGAAGGCGGCGCTGAGGCTGACGGAGAGCAAAAGTGTTTCGCATTTCTGCAGTTCCTGCCTGTGTGCCGTCAGAAACACTTCAAAGGTCTCGGGATGTCTGCGTTCATGCACCGGAGCGGCCAATATCACCTTGTCGACGCCCTTGAATGTTACAGGTGCCGTTTTCTCAGCCGTGTTCATAACCTCGAATTCACAGCCCATGGTGCGCAGTTGTTCCTGGACGGCATCCGCCACTTTCCCGGTCTGACCTTCAACAGTTGCGTAAACAAGTAGAATGGACATGGTTGTCTCCTGTGTGCGCCGGGGAAAGCCCTATGGCGTTTGATGCAGGTCGATTACCCGGCTCATCTGGTCGACTGCTGTCTTTCCTATGGTCTGTTGGTCTTGTGGCAAGGTACCCCGGTGAAAACTACCGGACCTTGTCTTAGATCAATTGATCGCTTCCGGCGTCACGTCGCAGCTTGCGGTCAGCGCGCTAAGGACCTGCGCCGCGGGATCAGGTGAGTGCTGGCCCATGGCGCCGCCGCACCGATGCAGCCCGCCCGGGGATGTCCAATGCGGCGTCAGCACGGGGGGTCTGGCTGATCAGCTTGCCCTTGGCGATGACGAAAAGCCGGTTGGCGCGCAGGCGCAGCGCCTCCACCGGGTCACCGGCATCGAGCACGACCAGCGAGGCCTGCGCGCCGACGTGCAGCCCATACTCATGCAAGCCCATGGTTTTGGCATTGTTCACCGTGACCATGTCGAAACAGCGCCGCATCTCTTCAGGGCTGGTCATCTGCGCCACATGCAGCCCCATGAAGGCCACGTCGAGCATGTCTGCGGTGCCCAGCGAGTACCACGGGTCCAGCACGCAATCCTGACCCCAACCCACATTGATACCCAGAGCCTGCATTTCCTTGACCCGCGTCAGGCCGCGCCGTTTGGGGTAGGTATCGTGACGTCCCTGCAGAACAATATTGATCAAAGGGTTCGGAATCGCGGAAATTTCAGCCTCCGCCATCAGCGGCAGGAGTTTGGAGACATAGTAATTGTCCATCGAATGCATCGAGGTCAGATGTGACCCGGCAACCCGACCCTGAAGGCCAAGGCGCTGGGTCTCAAAGGCCAGCGTTTCGATGTGGCGCGACATCGGATCGTCGGTTTCGTCGCAATGCATGTCGACCTGCAGTCCGCGGTTGGCCGCGATCTCGCAGAGCTCTGTGACCGAGGCGGCCCCATCCTGCATCCTGCGTTCAAAATGCGGGATACCGCCGACCACATCGACGCCCATATCCAGCGCGCGCAGTGTGTTGGTCCGGGCCGTGGGATCACGGTAAAACCCGTCCTGCGGGAAGGCGACAAGTTGCAGATCGATGTAGTCCTTGACCTCATCGCGCACGTCCAGCAACGCTTCCACGCCCAGCAACCTGTCGTCGCAGGTATCCACATGGCTGCGGATCGCCAGCAGCCCCATGCTGGCCGCCCAATCGCAGTACGCCAAGGCGCGGGCGACCACATCATCGCGGGTCATAATCTGTTTCAATTCGCCCCAGAGACCAATTCCTTCCAGCAAGGTGCCCGAGGCATTGATGCGCGGCTGACCGTAGGAAAGCGTGGCATCCATGTGGAAATGCGGGTCGACAAAGGGCGGGCTGACCAGGTCGCCCGTTGCATCAATCACCTGCCCGGCGTTGGCGGTCGACAGGTCTTCGACGGCAGTAATCCTGTTGCCTTTTATGCCGATGTCCGTGATCTCGCCGGTCGTCAGCGTGCCCCCCTTGATGATCAGATCAAACATCAGCGTTCTCCTTTGTTGAACGGCACCATAAGGGCGGCAGGGACTTCTGCGCGGCGCGACACCAATACCAGGGCGACGATGGACAGGACATAGGGCATCATCAGGAAAATCTGGTAGGGCACGGTCGCGCCCAGGTTGGTCTGCTGGACACGGATTTGCAGCGCGTCGAAGGCCGCAAAGAGGATCGCGCCCAAGAGCGCCTTGCCCGGTCGCCACGCGCCAAAGACGACCAGCGCGATGCAGATCCAGCCGCGCCCGTTGACCATCTCGAAAAAGAAACTGTCAAAGGCGGACATGGTCAGGAAAGCGCCGCCCACGGCCATGAAACCGCTGCCGATGATCACGGCGCCCATGCGGATACCGGTGACGGACAGGCCCTGGGCGGCCACGGCGGATGGGTTTTCGCCCGCGGCGCGCACGGCCAGCCCAAGCGGGGTGCGATAGAGTGTGAAACTGACGATCAGAACCAGCGCAAAAGCGGCATAGGTCAGCGGAGTTTGGTTGAAGAGGGCAGGGCCAATGAGCGGGATGTCGGCAAGGCCGGGGATCCTATAGGGTTGAAACGCCTCGATTTTCGGCGGGCTTGTGACCTCTGGCAGCGCGAGGCGGTAAGCGTAATAGGTTGCCGAGGTGGCCAATAGCGTGACACCCAGCCCCACCACATGCTGCGAGAGGCCAAAGGGGACCGTGAGCGTGGAGTGCAAGAGGCCAAAGAGCATGCCGACGGCCATGGCAACGGCAACACCGGTCCAGAGCCCGGTGCCGGAATAGACCGCCATCCACCCGGCGAAGGCGCCCGCCACCATGATGCCTTCGATCCCGAGGTTGAGCACGCCTGCGCGCTCACAGATCAACTCGCCCAGGGTGGCGAAGATCAGCGGACTGGCGATCCGGATGGCGGCAGCCCAGAAACTGGCGGAGAGCAGGATGTCGATGATATCCATCTCAATCCCTCACAACGCGAAAGCGGCTCAACATGATCGCCAGCACCATGAACAGGAGCGCCGTGGCGAGCATGATATCGGCCAGATAGGTCGGCACATTGGCCGCGCGGCTCATGCTGTCGGCGCCGACAAAGATACCGGCCACGAAGAGCGCGGCAAAGATCACGCCGATCGGGTTCAGCAGCGCAAGCATGGCCACGATGATGCCGGTGTAGCCAAAGCCGGGCGACAGATCGAGCGTCAGGCTACCCTTGAGGCCCGCCACTTCGGAAAACCCCGCCAATGCCGCCAGACCGCCCGAGAGCAGAGCGGTTTTCACCAGCACGGTATTGACCGGGATCCCGGCAAAGCGCGCGGCCTCGACATTGTTGCCCACCGCGCGCATTTCATAGCCCAGCGTGCTGCGGGTCTGGAGGACCCAGACGGCGATGGCCGACAGGATCGCAAGACCAAATCCCCAATGCAGCCGCAGCCCCTCAACGATACGCGGCAGTCGCGCCTCGGGCAGCACCCGGGCCGATTTTGGCCAGCCCATGCCCATCGGATCCTTGAGCGGTCCTTCCAGCAGCATGGAAATGAACAGCAGGAAGATGAAATTGAACAGCAGGGTGGTGACCACCTCATCCACGCCGAAACGGGTTTTCAGCAGAGCAGGGATGAGCAGCAGGATCGCACCGGCCAGAACAGCGGTCAGCGCGAGGACGGGCAGCAGCAAGGGGCTGGGCCAGGCGAGCAACCCGGTGCCCAGAACCACGGTGATCAAGGCACCTGCATAAAGCTGCGCTTCGGCGCCGATGTTCCAGAATTTCGCACGAAAGGCGACGGCTGCAGCCAAACCGGTGAAGATCAGCGGCGTTGCACGGTTGAGCGTCTCAAGAATGGCAAATTTGGACCCGAACGCACCCTGCAGGATCAGCCCGAGCACGGAAAAAGGATTGGCACCCGCGATCATCGCCAGCAGCGATGCGATGACAACCGTTGATCCGATGGCGAGGGCAGGCAGGCCCAGGCGGCGCGGCAAGGTCGGATTGGCGATGGGTTCAAGACGCAAGTGCTGCCTCCTCAAACCCGTGACCGGCCATCCAGATGCCCAATTCTGGTGGGGTCATCTCGCCACGGGCGAAACCAGGCGAAAGACGGCCCTCCGAAATCACGTGGATCACATCCGACAGGGTTATGATCTCATCCAGATCTTCGGAAATCAGCAGGACCGCCGCACCGGCGTCGCGCGCTGCAAGAAGCTGGCTGTGCACATAGTTGACGGCTCCGATGTCGAGGCCACGCACCGGCTGGTTGGCCAGAATAATCTGTGGTCCTGCCTCCAGCACACGGCCCAGGATGAGCTTTTGCATATTGCCGCCCGACAACAGTCGGATGCGCGTGTCGGCACCGGGACAGCGCACGTCGTATTTCTCAATGATCCCATTGGTATAGTCCCGCGCTGCGCGCCAATTCAGCCAGCCAGAGGCGCTGAAGTCAGAGGAATTGTACCGCTCCAGTATCGCATTCTCGGTGAGGTCGAAATCGGCGATTGTGCCCGTCTTGTGCCGGTCCTCGGGAATGCGCGCGATGCCTTTTGCGACGGCCTCGCGCGGCGTCCAGGACGTGGGTGTTTCCCCATTCACCGTCAAGGTCCCGGCGTCTGGCGCCTGCATGCCGCCCACCAGATCGGCAAGCGCGGCCTGACCATTGCCGGAGACCCCTGCGAGCCCGGTAATCTGACCGGCCTTGAGCGCCAGAGAGATGGATTTCAGACCTGGCGCATTCCCGATGTCGGCGGTGCTTATCCGGTCCAGTTGCAGCAACACAGCACCGGGTTGCGCAGGCGCAATATCGGGCGGGGTGGCGCTGGTGCCCATCATCATGGCGGACATGGCTTTGGGATCGGTGTCCTTGGTGTCCACCTCACCCACCAGCCTGCCATGGCGCAGGACGACAACCCGGTCTGAAATCGCCATGACCTCATGCAGTTTGTGCGAGATGAAAATGATCGACAGACCGTTGGCAATGGCCTGTCGGAGCGTAGCAAAGAGGTCTTCGGTTTCCTGCGGGGTCAAAACGGCGGTGGGCTCATCGAGGATCAGGATTTTCACGTCGCGGTAAAGCGCCTTGAGGATTTCCACCCGCTGACGCTCCCCCACGGTCAGGCTGCCGACGCGCGCATCCGGATTGACCTTGAGCTGGAACCGTTCCGACAGCTCGATGATCCGTTTGCGGGCAGTTTGCGTGCCGGAGCGCAGTGAAAACAGCGGCTGCACGCCAAGCGTGATGTTTTCCTGCACGGTCATATTGCCCGCCAGCGTGAAATGCTGATGCACCATGCCCACACCGGCATCCAGAGCCGCGCGCGGATTGCCCGGCGGCAGGGTCTGGCCAAAAACCTCCACCGCCCCCTGATCGGCCGTGTACTGGCCGAAGAGGATGTTCATCAACGTGGTTTTGCCTGCGCCGTTTTCCCCCAGAAGGGCCACCACCTCACCCCGGTGCAGCGTCAGGCTGACCGCATCATTTGCGATCAGCTTGCCAAACCTTTTGGTGATGTCATTCAGGCGAAGAACGGCGTCCCGTGCCATGTGAAATCAGGACGATTTTGGTTCTTCGTCGTTGATCGTGACGGTGAACGCCCCGGATTTGATCTCCTCCGTGCGCTTGCTCACCAGATCCATAGCTTCCTTAGGTATCTTGCCTTCGAAGGTGCCCAGCGGCGCCAGCGATGTGCCGCCCTGGTTCATGAAGGAATAGATGCCGTAATCCGCCGCGACAAAAGAGCCTGCCTGCACCTCGGCAATGGCCTTGTCCAGCGTCGGTTCGAAGTGCCAGATCGCCGAGGCCACAACCGTGTCAGGGTAATCCGCCTGCGTGTCGATCACGTTACCAATGGCCAGAATGCCCTTTTCCTTGGCCGCATCAGAAACACCAAAGCGTTCCGCATAAAGCAGGTCCGCGCCGTTTTCGATCATCGCGAAGGCGGTTTCCTTGGCCTTGGGCGGATCGAACCAGCTGCCGATGAAGCTGACCTGGAACGTGATGTCCGGGTTCATCTCCTTGGCGCCAGCCATGAAGGCATGCATCAGCCGGTTCACTTCCGGGATCGGGAAGCCGCCGACCATGCCGATGTTACCGGACTCAGTCATTGATCCGGCAATGATCCCAGATAGATAGGAGGCGTCCTGAATGTAATTGTCGAACACTGCGAAGTTGGGCAGGGCGGCGTCTTCCTTGAAGCTGGATCCCATCAGGAAGGCAACATCAGGATATTCTGCGGCCACTTCACGGGCTTCCTGTTCGGCGCCGAAAACCTCGCCGATGATCAGTTTATTGCCCGCTTCGGCGTATTCGCGCAGCACCCGGGCGTAATCTGTGTTCGAGACGTTTTCGGAGAAGGTGTAGCTGATGTCGCCGCGCTCCTGCGCGGTCAGGGCCGCCTTGTGAATGCGGCTGACCCATTGCTGTTCAACGGGGACGGTATAGATGCCTGCCGTCTTGATCGGGTCGGCTGCCAGTGCGGGCGAAACCCCCATGGCACCGGCCATCAGCGATGATGCGGCGGTGGTGGCCAGAAAGCGGCGGCGGTTGATGTAATGTCTTGTGGTCATATGGACGTCCCCCAGTTGTTTGAGCAATCAAGCGCAAGAATTTACCAATTGGTCAAGGACCAAAGGGGTGGGGCGGTCCCCTGGCGGGGGATTGATCCGCGACTGCCGTAATGAAAGGCAACGGACATGAGCGGATTGCAACCGGGGCTAGAAACCCATCGCCGCGCCGTCCTTGCGGGGGTCAGAGCCCGCGACATAGCCGCGACCGGGCAAGCGTGCGATCAACTGCGCACCGCCAAAGCCAAATGCGTTGTCAGGCGCTTCCAGCGACAGCGCGTGCCCCATGCCGCGCAAGGCCTCAAGCGTTTCTGGCGGCAAAGTGGTCTCGCAGGCAACGCCCAAGCCATCGGTCACACGCCAGCGCGGTGCATCGACGGCCATTTGCGGATCCTGCCCGAAAAGCTGCGTTCTGAGCACCATCTGAACATGGCCCTGTGCCTGCATCGGTCCACCCATCACGCCAAAACTCATCTGCGGGCCACCACGGCCCATGAGGAACCCTGGAATGATCGTGTGAAACGGACGTTTTCTTGGTCCTACGCGGTTCTGGTGATCCGGGGCGAGCGAGAAGCCCGCGCCGCGGTTTTGCAGGGAAACACCGGTACCGGGCACGACCACGCCAGAGCCGAACCCGGCGTAGTTGGATTGAATGAACGAGACCATCATGCCGGATGCATCCGCTGCGGTCAGGTAAACCGTGTCGCCCTGTTTCGGCGCACCCGCCCCGAAATTGGTGGCGTGGCTTGGATCGATTTCGCGCGCGCGGGAGGCCAGATAGCCATCATCCAGCATATCGGCGACCGTGATGTTCTTCATGTGATCAAGGTCCGCGACGTAGCTTTCCGCGTCCCGCAGCGCCAGCTTCATGGCTTCGATCTGCAGATGCAGCGCGCGGGGGTCATCCGCGTCCATGTTGCGAATGTCGGTCTGCCCCAGAATGCCCAGCCCCATGAGAGCTGCGATGCCCTGACCATTTGGCGGAATTTCGTGCAGGGCAAACTCATCGAAGGATTTCGAGATCGTCCCGCACCAATCTGCTTCATGGGCGGCCATATCCTCCAGCGTGAGGGCGGCGTCATGTTTGCGGGCATAGGCTGCGATCTCTTCGGCAATCTCGCCGGTGTAGAATGCCGCTCCACTGGTTTCCGCGATCAATCGCAGGGTGCGGGCATGTCCGGGGCTGCAGAAGTATTCCCCGGCTTTTGGTGCGCGCCCATCGGGCATGAAAGTTTCCGCGAACCCCGGTTGATCGCCGAGTTGTTCAGCGGCGCGGTGCCAGAGCGTTGCAATGATCGGCGAGACCGGAAAACCGCGTTCGGCGTAACCAATGGCCGGCTCAAAAAGGGTCGCGAAATCGAGCTTGCCAAACCGGTCTGAAAGGCTCAGCCAGGCGGAAACGGCTCCGGGCACCGTGACGCTTTCCCAGCCGCGAAATGGCATTGTCTCGTGCCCTGCGAAGCGCTCGGGTGTCCAGCCCGCAGGGGAGTGGCCGGAGGCGTTCAACCCGTGTAATTCCTGGCCATCCCAAAGAATGGCAAAAGCATCGGACCCGATGCCATTGCCCGTCGGTTCAACCACAGTCAGGGTGATGGCCGCTGCCAAAGCTGCATCAACTGCATTACCGCCGCGCGCCAGCATGGAGACGCCAGCTTGTGCTGCCAGTGGATGCGATGTCGCCACCATGTTGTCGGCTGCAACGGCCGACCGCCGCGACGGGTAATGGTGGTTGGAACGTATGTGCATCGATCTCTCCCGCGGCCAAGCGCCGTGACGCTTGGTGCCTTTTCCGGAAGAAATACGCAAGAGAGGCGCGGGCGGTGGCCGGGGCGCTGGAAGCGAGGCCAACGCGCTCCGGGGGTATCCTAGCCGACCTTGAAACCCCAGAAGCTGGTTTGATCTGCGAGAAAATACCCGTCGAACCCGCGCAACCGGCCTTGCAGTTCAACGGTGTCGCCTGCGGCAAGCGAGACCATGCATTGGATCTGCAACGAGGTTTGTTCCGACACATGGGGACCGGTGATTTCGCTTAAGGACCCTGTGATCACGCTGGTCCCGTTCAAAATCATTTGAGCGCCCATGCGCGCCTGATCCGATGCATTCTGTTTGAATGTCAGCGCCGCCCCAAAGAAATAGCTGCCCGCGACCGGCGCCACAAAATGGTTGGTTCCCGCATCAAAGGCATTCTGGTCGTTGAATTCGGTCTGGTTGATCGCAATCTTGGTCCAGGCGTCTGCAGCCGTGTAGTTGTCGAAATTGGTTACACCTTTGAACTGCGGCAGGTTGGGCTGATCCACGACGCCGGTCGCAGCATCCACAATCAGGCCATCGCGAAAGGCGACCCCATCAGCGGATGTGGCCAACCGCAAGTTATCGCTGCCAAAAAGCCCGAAGAGACCGCGCGTGCCAAAATCCTGCTGGAACACAAATCCGGCGTCATTGCTGGTGGCTTCTTTGTTCACGGTGGTGATCAGATTGCCGTCACCGCCATCATCCAGATAGTGCGCTGTCCACAATGCGGCATTCAGTTTGGCAGAAAAGGGGGTGTTGGGCAGCGACATCATCCCAAGGCCAAAGGCTTCGATGTCCTGCAGTTCTGCACTGTCCAGATCAATCCACTCGGTGCCGTCGTGCACGACCAGCGCCTCACGGCCCGTCACATAGGCGCGCCACCCGGCATTCGGCGTGAAATACTGCCACACACCGGTTTCATAGAGGGCAACCTGTCCCTCATGACCCGTCCATGCGTCGGTGGCAGCGTCACCCACGATGTAGCGATCCCCTTCCGCAGGCGAGGCAGGTGGTGTGGCCTGATCGTCCGCCAACACGCCAAGCTGGGTGACCACATCCAGAATGCGGAGCGCTTCGTTATGGGTGACGTGTTTCTGGGCCTGGCTGGGCTGGATGAACGGCAAAGACAGGCTGCTGGAGGTATCGGCCATTGGATTTCCCTGAGAAATTTTGATCAGGCCTGAAGGTGCGCTAATTCCCTTGCCGCTGGCTTAAGGCAGCGTGCGGTGCGGTTAACGGGGGCTATCCTTGACGGCGGGATTTTGTTTTTGACCAGTAATGCCGCAATTGCTGACCGCCCCGGAAACTTGCATCAACGGTGCAGCCCGATTATGCCCTTCGTAAGAATCGGCTACGATTTCCGAAAGCGCGCGATGGAAACTGCGGCGGTTTTGGTTGGTGGCCAGCGCGTTTTTGCGCTTGGCACAGCATCAACGCCTGTGATGCCTTTAGCGCAGATCGCTTTGGTGCTAAAACAACCATCGGCTGACGAGATTCAGTGACCTTCTGCGCATTCGGGTGGGACCCGCAGGCGCAAGCAAAACCTAGTGTAGAAATGATATTTGTTATGAAAACTTTTTGTTACGCTGCAGCACTCGTTGCGCTTTTTTCCATGGGGTTGGTTGTTCCGGCACAAGCGCAAGTGCCGCCAAACTGCACGGTTGAACCGGCGACCGATCCGGACCGCGAGCTTTTGAGGTGCGCATTTGGCCTGTTGATCGAAATCGAGGCCGCCGCAGCGCTGGAAATTACCGGTGAAGTATCGCCTGACGCCCCGACCGCGATGGATCTGAACAGCGGGGCGGCCTTTATCGAGGTTGAGCCGGGGGCGGCGCGGCCCCAGATCAGGACGCCGCATGCGATCGCTGCGGTGCGTGGCACCGTCTATGTCGTTGACGTGACGGAGACGACAACATCCGTCTTTGTGGTTGAGGGCGAAGTGACCGTTTCAAAGGTCGATGATCAGAGCGAGGCAATCGTTCTGGGGCCGGGCGATGGCGCTGACGTTGGGGGCGACACCACGCTCGAAGCTAATGTCTGGCCTGCCGAGCGGGCGCGCAGCTTGCTGGCCCGTTTCGGCAGATGACGTCATACCGCTGGACGTCGGTCCTGGCTGGTGTCCTCCTGCTTCTTTTTTCAACGCTGTGGGCGGTGTTTGTCAGCCGCCCGAATGTGGCGGCCATCGCCAGCCCGCTCGACCGTTTGGAGGCCACGCTGCTTGACGCGCGATACACGACATTTGGTCCGGTAGCCCCCGTTTCAGATGTCGTGATCGTTGCCATCGACGATGCGACGCTGGACAGCACCCAAGACAATGCGTCAGACAGTCGTCTTTTGCTGGCCAATGTTGTGCATGCCATTGCCGATGCCAACCCAAGAGCGTTGGGCCTTGATATCATTCTCGCGGATGCGGGGGATCCCGTCACCGACAACCTGCTCGCCACCGCGCTTCAACGCAGTGATACGGTGCTGGCGGCAGCTGGCCGGTTTGCGGAGGATCAAGAGGCTGCTGATCTGGCCCGGCCCGTCAGCGTCCTGAGACCGCAGCAGGTGTTTCTGAGGTCCGCAAAGTCCGGTTTGGTCAACCTCTCCACCGATGCCACCGGAACGCCGCGCTACCTTCCGGCGGTGTTTCAGACACCTCAAGGGGTGGAGCCTGCCTTTGCGCTGCTGATCGCGTCGGCCTTCGCAGAGGTGGAGCCCACGATGACAACGGACGCGGTAGCGTTGGGGGATAACCGCACGCCGCTGGACATTGGGTTCAACCTGCCGCTGCGCCTGGTCGGTCCGACTGCGAGCATTCCAACCTTCTCCGCAGTGGATGTTCTGACGGGACAGGTGAGCGACGCGCTCACGGGTAAAGCGGTGCTGCTCGGATATACGGCGACCGCTTTTGGCGACCGTTTCCCAAACCCTTTTGACGAAAACGTACCCGGGGTGGAGATCATGGCAACAGCTGTGTCGCAATTGCTGGGCGGGGAAACCCTGCGGCGTGACGCGGGGACCCGCAGGGTCGACACGGCGGCGGCGGTTGTGCTGGCGCTGCTTGTCACGGTTCCGATCATTGCCTTGCCCTTATCCAGCGGTGTGCCTTTGGCCATTGGGGCGCTTGGACTATGGCTTGCCGTGGTCTGGTTTGCCTTTTCTGCCGGTGTCTGGCTCAGCGCGTCCATACCGCTGGCTTGCGCAAGCGTGCCCATTCTGGCGGCCTCAAGCCTGCGGTACTTTAACGAAAAGCGAAGTGCGGCACGCGGCGCGCGCGCATTGGCAGCCCTGAAACAATTCCAATCCCCGGCGCTGGCGGAACGGATTGCCGATGACCCGGCCTTTCTCGCTCGCCCCACCGAACACAGACTATCGGTTTTCTTTGTGGATCTCAGCGCCTTTACCAATCTGTCGGAAAAGCTGGGCCCGGCGCGTACGCAGGATCTTCTCAAGCAATTTCACCAGATCACTGCGCAGACGGTGGAGGCCAATGGCGGTATTGTGCTGAACTACATGGGGGATGGGGCGTTGGCGATCTTCGGGATGGCCGAGGGGGATACAAACGGTCCTGACGAAGCCCTGCGCGCGGGGTTTGACCTCATGCGGGAAATTGAGCGACTGGGGCCGGAGATGGCAAAGGGGTTGCCTGTCGGATGCCGGATCGGGTTGCATCACGGCGATGTGGTCTTGTCACGGCTCGGCGGCGACCGTCACCAACAGGTCTCGGTCGCAGGGGACACGGTCAATCTGGCAAGCCGTCTGTTGGAGATTGCCAAGGACGAAGGTGCGGCACTTGCCGTCACGGACGTTTTGCTGGGGGCCGCCAAACATCCGCCGGAGCGTCCGTCTGATGCCATAAAAACCGTGGATGTGAGGGGACGTGAAAGCACCGCGCAGGTGCACTTCTGGCGTGCGTCGCCCTGACACGGCTCAGCTGTTGATGAGCGCTGTGAGCTCCTGAGCCGCAGCCTTCAGCGTGTTCACACTGCGTGACAGTCCGGCCAGATCGTGTCTCTGCAACGGCGCATGAACCGACAGTGTGGACACCAATCGCTTGCGATTATCAAGGATCGGCACCGCGATGGCCGCCATGCCCTCCATGAACTCCTGATCATCGGTGGAATAGCCGCGTTTCCGCGTGGTTTCGATTTCCGCCTTGAGGTCGGCCTTGCTGGTGATCGTGCCGGGCGCCCGGCTGTCCAGCGTCGCCGTCGAGAGGTAGCGGTCAAAATAGGCTGGCCTGAGGGAGGACAGGTACATCTTGCCGCTGGCAGTACAATAGAACGGCACCTGCGTGCCGACAGGCAGTTGAATGCGCAGCGGCCAGTGCGTCTCAACCCGGTCCAGATAGATCATGCCGTCGCGATCCGGTGTCGCGATGTTGCAGGTCTCGCCGATTTTCTCCGCCACGCTGCGCAGAATGGCGAGACGTACGGTGCGCAGACGTTGGGATGAGACCGTATTCAGGGACAACTGGCGCAATCGCGGGCCGGGGCCGTAGGATCTGCCATCGATGTCGCGTTGCAAAAACCCGGCTGCCTCGGCTGTGTTGAACAGGCGGTGCAGCGTGGGTTTTGGCAGGTTCAGGGTATCTTTGAGCGAAGATGGGGTGACTGGCACACCGGCTTTTGCGACTTCTTCAAGGAGGACCAGCAACCTGAGCGTTGTTGGTATCTGGCCCTCTCTATCCTTTCCAAAATCGTCTGGCATGCTCAGTCGTTCTGTTAACTCGGCAGTAACATAAGCGCCAGATTTGGCACCATTGCAACCAGTATCCAAACCGCCAGCAGCGAGAACAGATACATTGTCGAATATCTGAGCAGGCGGAAGTAGGGAACGCCTGTGACACCCGAGGCCACGTAAAGATTCAAGCCATATGGTGGTGTGATGAAGCCGATGGAAGCCCCCACCAGGAAAATAACCGCGAAGTGGATCGGATCTACGCCAACAGACGCCGCAATGGGTGCGAGGATCGGAGCCATGATGATCGTTACCGGAAGACTTTCAAGGATCATTCCTGCAATAAACACCATCGCCATGGCCGTAAAGAGCACCGGATAATATCCGCCCATGCTGGTCACAAACCCTCCGATGGTTTCCTGTGCGCCCAGAAGCGACAGGATTTGCTGCATCACCACGGAGACCGCGATCAGCGGCGCAAGGATGCCGGTGATCTGGGCCGACCGCACGACGATGGAGGGGACTTCCGGCAGGGTGAACCCTTCGACCACAATCATCGAGCCGAAGGTTTTTTCATCCACGGGAATGCTGGAATCATTGCCCATCAGCTTGTTCAGCGGGTAGCTGATCAGACCAACGATGATGCCAAACCCAACGGTGACCCCCGCCGCTTCGGTGGGGGAGAACTTGCCGGTATAGATGCCCCAGAGCACCAGACCGATGGCGAAGAAACCCAACCACGCGCCAAGCGCCGTTTTGGTCATACGGGTGATGCTGAGGTTTGTCAGAATGCCCCACTTGTTGATCGTGCAGACCACAAAGCAGACCGACATCATGGCGAGGACCATCAGGACCCCAGGGATGATGCCCGCGAGGAACAACTGGCCCACTTCAAGGTTCATCAGGAAGCCGTAAACGATGAAGATGATCGATGGCGGAATGATGATCCCGACGGTGCCGCCCGCAGCCGCTGTGGCCGCTGAGAAGCGTTCGTCATAGCCGCCCTTGACCATTTCGGGGTGCAACATCGACCCGATGGTTGCGGTTGTTGCCGAGTTTGATCCGGAGATCGCCGCAAAGAGGCCGCAGGCCCCAATGGAGGCCATCGCAAGCCCGCCACGCAGCCAGCCCAGACAGGCGTAGGCGTAGTCGGACAATCGTTTGGCGATGCCTGATTTGTTGATCAGGTCCCCGGTCAGGATGAAGAGCGGCATCGCCAAGAGGGCAAACCCATCCTTGAAGACGTTAAGCATCTCCGAGCCGGTGTTGTCGAGCGTCAGATCGAGGACGAAGCTACAGCCCACAACCCAGTAGAAGATGATGAGCAGGACAGGGGTGCCAAGCATGAACAGGAAGGTCACGCCGAGCGAGATAATTGTGATCCATGATCCGTCAGACATCAGACATCTCCCCCGATAACGGCTTGTTCAATCAACGGCTCGCCGTTGCGGTATTTCTCGAGATCCTCGAACAGGTTCTCCAGAACCCGCCCGGCCATCATGACGAAACAGATGGGCATCGTAACAATGAACCACCACCGCATGACGTTATCCGTGCCCAGCACGATAGCAAAGTTGTCATAGGTATTGACGGTGACGCGTGCGGTTGTCGTGACAACGATGATGCAGAAGATAAACCACAGCATATTGTCCAACAGCAGGCAGGTCAGTTGCCCCGTGCGCCCCATTTTCGTGCGGAATTCGTTGAAGCTGAGGTGGGTGCGCAGTTTGACGTTATAGGAACATCCGTACCACGCCATGATCATGAACAGGAGCGGGGGGATCGTCGTTGACCAGGGCACCTGCGCCGAGAAAACGAATCGCTGGATCACGCCGACAAAAATGATCAGAGCGATGATGATGTAGGTATAGACGATGATCGTGCGTTCCAGATGCCGGTCAAGCCACGGTATTTTCTTGTATAGAAAAAGCACCAGAAAGGCGCCGACCACGGTGAGTGGTCCGAACACATACCATGCCGCCGGTGACCGATAAGCCTGGACCACTTTGAAATTAATATCGCCACTCAGCGTCGCCGTGACGATGGTGCCCATATCCGCCAAGATTGACATCTGGCCCCCTCCCTATGTTGTTCTCATCCGATGCTGCCCGAAGAAGGCTATCGGATCAAAGCACTTTCCGCATCCGTCGGAAGAATATCTGAGGTTTCTCCATCCCGAAAACCCGCGATACCAAGTCCCGAACCATCTGAAAGTGATGAAAAAAGCCGGCCCGCGTTGAACGGACCGGCTCAATTTCAACGCCGAGCCGGACTTAGGCTTTCCACCAGCGACGTGGTTCCACGTTTTCTGGCAGCGTATCTTCGTCGATCTCACGCGCGATGTCGTAGATCTCCTGATACGTGTCCAGACCACCGGACCAGCCGTTGAGGCGCTCGCGCCAGTCTTCCCACAATTGTGGCTGGAACTCTGGCGAGCACATTTCTTCGGCCTTGCGACGCTCTTCTTTCGACAGGAAGGCGTTGCGCACGTTGTTTTGCGCGAAGATTGTGTTTGGCAGTTGTGGATCGGACAGACCAACGGTTTTGACCAGCGCTGCTTCGTTTGCCGCCTGGACGTGCACCTGGCTCCAGTAGGAGCTTTCCAGAACCTCGTCCTGCAATTCGCCACCCAGGCTGTCGAAAACGCCTGCGTTCATGGCTGTGTGCTCTGTGCCGCAGAAGAAGTCGAGGTGCACAGACTGGGACACAACGGGGGACATGTTGGCGTAGGCCACGGCGGACGCCCATGTTTCCGCACCATCGATCAGGCCCTGCTTCAGACCGTCGAGGGTTTCTTCCCAGGCCACCGGAACCGGGTTCAGGTTCAGCGCGGTCATCGCGATACGACCCAGCTGCGTGCCCGTGACGCGGTTTTTCGTGCCGAAAAGCTCTTCGATGCTGGTGACCGTTGGCTTGTCTTCCCACGAAAGACCCAGCTGGATGCCGCGCAATTCGGCGTGGCTGAAGAGGAATTTCAGGCCGTGACGACGCTCATAGGGCTCACGCAGCAGCTCTTGGGATTTCGGGTGATACAGGAAGTGGTACTGATCGGCCCGGCTGCGGAACATGAACGCATAGTCCAGAACGTTCAGATAAGGCGCGCCACCCGCAGAGTTCTGTGTCGATGCCGCATAGATGTCGACGATGCCCTGTTGCGCTTTTTCAACACAGGAAACCTGTCCGCAGATCTGATTGTCGCCGATAAACTCAACGCGAATCTCGCCGTCTGTGCGGCTTTCAAGATCACGCGCAAATTCCAGAGCACCCGCGCGTTCGATCAGCAAGTTGCGTGCGTTGAAGCCCGCAGCGCCGAATTTCAGCGTGAATTTCGGCTCTTTTGCGAAGCGTTTTTCGTAGGTCGATTCGGCCGCACTTGCCAAGTTTGCAAGGCTCATCGCGCCCCCGAAGCTGCCTGCGGCGAGCAATGTCGAGCTCATCCCGTAGCGCCCCGCGATCCGGAACAGATCCCGGCGCGAAATGTGGTTTAGTTTATCGTAAATTCCCATGACTTCCTCCCTGAATGTCATTTATTGAGACTATTAGTCCCAAAAAACACTAGTATAGTATTGTCTTTTTGCATAGAGTTTTTTTCAGGTTGGTTTGGGAGGTCGATATGGAAGCTGATTTTATCGTCGTCGGGGCAGGATCCGCAGGGTGTGTTTTGGCGAACAGGTTGAGCGCGGATCCCAATACAAAGGTCATTTTGCTTGAGGCTGGTGGTCGTGATCTTAACCCGTGGATTCACATTCCGGTGGGTTATTTTAAAACAATTCACAATCCGAACGTGGACTGGTGCTACAAAACGGAGCCTGATCCGGGGTTGAACGGGCGCTCCATTGAATGGCCACGCGGCAAGGTTCTGGGGGGGTCGTCCTCTCTGAACGGGTTGTTGTACGTGCGGGGGCAACCGCAGGATTATGACCGCTGGCGCCAGATGGGTAACACCGGGTGGGGCTGGGATGATGTGCTGCCGCTTTTCAAACGCGCGGAGAATAACGAACGCGGGGCGGATGAATTCCACGGCGATCAGGGCCCGCTTTCGGTGTCGAACATGCGCATCCAGCGCCCCATCACCGACGCTTGGGTCGCGGCGGCGCAGGCGGCCGGGTATAAATTCAACCCCGATTACAACGGCGCAGATCAGGAAGGGGTGGGTTTTTTCCAGCTGACCTCTCGCAACGGCCGCCGCTGCAGCTCTGCCGTGGCCTATCTCAATCCGATCAAGAAACGCCCGAACCTGCAGATTGTCACCCATGCGCAGGTCGACAAGGTCGAAATCGAGGGCGGGCGGGCAACCGGCGTCAGCTACACGGACCGTTCGGGCCAGAAACAGACCGTCACGGCCAACCGCGAGATTGTGTTGTGCGGGGGCGCGATCAATTCACCTCAGCTCTTAATGCTCTCCGGGATCGGCGAGGCGGAACAGCTTTCTGAAAATGGTATTGAGGTCAAAAAAGACCTCAAAGGCGTTGGTAAGAACATGCAGGACCACCTGCAGGCGCGGCTGGTCTACAAGTGCAATGAACCTACCCTGAACGACGAGGTCACAAGCCTATTTGGTCAGGCCAAGATCGGCTTGAAATATGCGCTCTTCCGCGCGGGTCCCATGACGATGGCGGCCAGTCTCGCCACCGGGTTCCTGAAAACGCGCGAAGACATGGAAACGCCGGATATCCAATTCCATGTGCAACCCCTGTCGGCGGAAAACCCGGGCAAGGGCGCGGATAAGTTCTCGGCCTTCACCATGTCGGTGTGTCAGCTGCGGCCTGAAAGCAAGGGTGAGATTCGCCTGAATTCGTCTAAGCCGCGGGAATACCCGAAGATCATTCCTAACTATCTGTCGACAGAAACGGATTGTCGCACGGTTGTGGCCGGGGTCAACATCGCCCGCAAGATCGCGCGTCATGCGCCTCTGACCTCGAAGATATCCGAGGAATTCCGGCCGCATGCCAGCCTGGATATGGATGACTATGATGCGACGTTGGATTGGGCGCGCAACAACACCGCCTCCATCTATCACCCGACCGGCACTTGTAAAATGGGCTCGGGCGAGGACGCGGTTGTCGACGCGCAATTGAAGGTGCACGGGATCGAAGGGCTGCGGGTTGCCGATTGCTCGATCATGCCGGAGATCGTTTCGGGCAACACCAATGCGCCTGCGATCATGATCGGGGAAAAGGCATCTGACCTGATGCGCGGCATGGGCTAAGAGTTCACAAAACTGATACAAAACTGACATCTCCATGTGTCTTGAGACTGCGTCCTTGCGCACATCTCAAGACCATGGAGTTTTCAATGACCAAACACCTGCTGCTGACCAGCACGCTGCTGGCGACCGCCGCAATTTCACCCGCGCAGGCGGAGATGAATTTCAATCGCATCGCGTCTTTTCCGGTGACCTCGAATTTCGAGGGGACGGTGCCCGATGAAACATCAGCAGAAATCATCGACGTCACGGCGGATGGCATGACCCTGGTCTACACCGACAGCCCCGCGGGCGTGATCGGTGCGATCGACATCACCGATCCGGCGGCCCCGGCACCTATGGGAACACTCGTGGTCGAGGGCGAGCCAACCGCGGTTTCCGTGATCGGCAATACCGCCTTTGTCGGGGTCAATACCTCCCCGAGCTACACGGCGCCTTCGGGGTTCATCAAGGCGGTAAACCTCGCGGACATGAGCATCACAGCCTCCTGTGATCTGGGCGGTCAGCCCGACAGCACCGCGCGGGCCAAGGATGGGTCCTTCATCGCGGTGGCCATTGAAAACGAACGGGACGAAGACCTCGGTGACGGTCGCGTGCCACAGATGCCCGCCGGTGATCTCGTGATGATCGACGTGGCGGATGGCACGCTGGACTGTGATACGCTGCGGCGCGCCAGCCTGACCGGTCTGGCGGATGTGGCGGGCGAGGACCCCGAACCGGAATTCGTGGACATCAACGCATTGGGCGAGGTCGTCGTGACCCTTCAGGAAAACAACCACATCGCCGTTGTGGCCCGCAACGGCACGGTTCTGTCACATTTCTCCGCCGGTGCGGTCGATCTGGAGGGCATCGACACCCGGGACGAACGTGGCGCACTGATCTTCGATCAGAGCCAGCAGGGGCGGTTGCGCGAACCCGATGGTGTGCAATGGATCGACGATGACCATTTCGCCATTGCCAATGAGGGCGACATGGATGGTGGCGCGCGCGGGATGACGATTTTCCACAAAGACGGCACGCTTGTCTGGGAAAGTGGGGCGTCGCTCGAGCATGCGATTGTGCAAATCGGCCACTACCCGGACAAACGCTCCGACAGCAAGGGCGCTGAACCGGAGGGCATGGAGTTCGCTGTCTTTGACGGCACGCCCTATGTATTTGTCATGGCCGAGCGGGCATCGATTGTTGCCGTCTATGACGTGACCGACCCGAGATCGCCAGTGCTGAAACAACTGCTGCCTTCGGGGATTTCTCCCGAAGGTGCGGTGGCCATCCCCGAGCGGGGCTTGCTGGCCACGGCCAATGAATTCGACGGGTTGCAGGACGGTGCCGCGCGCGCGCATGTGATGCTGTATCAATATGCCGATGCGCCCGCGTCCTATCCGCATCTGACCTCGGAAGGCATGGCGGAACTGACCGGCTGGGGGGCGATCTCTGGCATGGTCGCGGATGCGGAGGGGATGATTTACGCGGTGGCTGACAGCTTTTACGGCTACCAACCCCGCATTTTCAAAATCGACCCCACAACGACGCCAGCGCAGATCGTCGATGCCATCGATGTGACGCGCAACGGGATGCCTGCGCAAAAGCTGGACATGGAAGGCATCGTTCTGGATGCCGACGGCAATTTTTGGGTGGCCTCTGAAGGGCGGACCGATCGCGTCATTCCTCACGCGCTCTACCAAGTGAACGCCAAGGGTGAAATCAAGAAGGAAATCGGCCTGCCCGCAGAGCTGATGGCCGTCGAAAAGCGCTTTGGTTTCGAAGGCATCACACTTGTCGGCAACACACTCTGGATGCCCGTGCAGCGTGAGTGGAAGGACGATCCCAAGGACCATGTGAAGCTCGTGGCCTATGATCTGGAGCGTGAAGAATGGGGGGCTGTTCTCTACCCCAAAGCCGCACCCGCAAAGGGGTGGGTGGGGCTGAGCGACATGGCTGTGCATGGCGACCACGTTTACATCATCGAGCGTGACAACCAGCACGGCGCAGAGGCCGTGACCAAGAAGATCTACGCGGTGCCCTTGGCCGATATGACGCCCGCCGCCCTCGGGTCGGAGTTTCCTGTCGTGACCAAGACATTGGTGCGCGACCTGATCCCGGATCTGCTGTCAACCGGTGGGTACGTGCTTGATAAGGTTGAGGGAATCGCCATCTCCCCGGATGGTACCGCATGGATTTCCACCGACAATGACGGCGTGGATGATCATTCGGGGGAGACGATGTTCTTCAGCATTGGCAAGGTCGCAAAATAATTCCGCCCATTTACAGAGCGTTATCTGGCGTTTCGCGCGATAAGCGTGAAACGCCACCAAAGAATCGGTGACACCCGCCATCGCTCCCCAGTATTTTACCAGAGAATCGGACGAGTCGGGGGACACTATGAAACATGAACAAATTGCCGAGACGAAGATGTCTCATTCCGTGTTGGGCCTCGACGAAGCAGAGATCGGTCCCTTCATTCTGAGATGTGTGAAAGAGCGCTCGCTGAGCAAGCTGGTGGCCAATCTCAACAACGATATTCTCAACGGCACGTCGACCGAACGCGACAGCGCGGAGAAGGCATTGGGCCGTATGGGCTTTCTCTGAAAGCGCAGCATCCTGCCGCCTGTCATACAGGCAAAACTCGCAAACAGATGGACCTGGAAAACGTGGCATCCGCCGCGTATGCGCCATGTCGTTTTGTCGGGCAATCCCGTGGTCAGGGTGATCCACAGGCCGTCATAAAACCTTTTTATTTCTGTCACGGTCGGTTCACACCCCGCCCATAGTCAGCCCCCAACGTCGGGGGATACGATGCTGGACATAAAAGATCTGACCAAAACATTCGGGCAGAACACAGCGGTAGATGCCGCCTGCATCGAGGTTTCCAAACCTTCCATGATCGGCATCATTGGTCGGTCCGGCGCGGGAAAATCGACGCTGTTGCGCATGATCAACCGGCTTACCGAAGTGAGCAGCGGGCAGATCCTCTTTGACGGGCGCGATGTCACCGCCCTGCGCGGGGCGGACAAACGCGCCTGGCAATCCAAGTGCGCGATGATCTTCCAGCAGTTCAATCTTGTACTGCGCATGGATGTTGTCTCCAACGTGTTGCACGGCACCCTGAACCGTCGCTCAACACTTGCGACGATGTTCAACCTCTTTCCCGATGCGGACATTCAGCAGGCGATTGCCATTCTGGACCGTCTGGGCATCGCGGAACATGCGGCGAAGCGGGCCGAAGATCTCTCCGGTGGGCAACAGCAGCGGGTCGCCATTGCGCGCGCCTTGATGCAAGACCCGAAGATCATTCTGGCGGATGAACCCATCGCCTCCCTTGACCCGATGAACGCTCAGGTGGTGATGCGCGCCCTGCGACGCATTCACGAAGAAGATGGGCGTACCGTCATTTCCAATCTGCACACGCTCGATACCGCGCGGCGCTACTGTGACCGTGTCATCGGCATGCGGGACGGTCGGATCGTCTTTGACGGCACGCCGGAGCAGCTGAGCACGGCGGCGGCCCGGGACATCTACGGCGCCGATGCCGATTTCTCTGAAAGCGCGACCTCCACGGAGATCGAACAACTGGATCGCTCCGATGCTGCCGAAGCGGCCCGGCTGAGCGCGCTTGCAAACGTTTAACCCCTTCATTCAATGGCTGGCCTCGCGGGTCGGCACCAACCAAGAGAGACATAATCCATGAAAAAAATCATTTGCGCCCTGGCGGCAACAACGGCCCTGACGACCACAGCCTTTGCCGATGACACGGCGATCAGCGAATTCCGCATCGGCATTCTGGGCGGCGAAAACGCTCAGGACCGGCTGAATTCCAACGAGTGCCTGCGCGCCTATACCGAAGAAGCCCTTGGCGTTCCGACAAAACTCTTCGCACCGGCGGACTATAACGGCGTGATCCAAGGCCTGCTGGGCGGCACGCTGGACATGGCTTGGCTGGGTGCGTCTTCCTACGCAGCCGTGCACATCCAGAACCCGGAGGCTGTTGAGCCGGTTCTGGTAAAGATCAACCTTGATGGCTCCTATGGCTATCACTCCATCGGCTTTGCCCGCAAAGACAGCGGCATCGCCTCGCTCGACGACATGAAGGGCAAGACCTTTGGCTTTGGGGATCCGAACTCCACCTCCGGCTATCTGATCCCGTCGATCGAGATCCCCGAGCAGACCGGCGCGACCATGAACTCCGGTGACTATTTCGGCGAAGTGAAATTTACCGGCGGTCACGAGCAGACCATCGTTGCGGTAAACAACGGTGACGTGAATGGCGGTGTGACCTGGGCCGACGGTCAGGGCAATTGGGAAGATGGGTACAACTCGGGCGCGCTGCGCAAGGCGGTTGATGCCGGTCTCGTCGACATGAACGATCTGGTTGAGATCTGGCGCTCCAAGCCGATCCCGGAAGGTCCGATCGTCTTGCGCAAGGACATGCCGGATGACGTTAAGACAACGATGACGGCGCTGGTGGATGGCTTGTATGAGGCCGACGCCGATTGCGCCTACGGGGTGGCGGCGGGTGACAGCCTTGGCTTCGACCCGATCACGCATGAGGCCTATGTCTCCATCGTGGAAGCCCGCAAAGCCAAAGCGAATTAATACAATAATTTTAGCACGAAAGAGCGGGCCTTTTCCCGGGGCCCGCTTCACTGAATGCTGGGGGGCGGCATGGCGGACACGACGTTTCAGGCGGATGGCCTGTCGCAGGTGCAGGACAGCTACGCGCGGCTGATCCGGACGCGCCGCATTTGGAACGCGGCCATGCTGGCGCTTTTCATTGCCTTGCTCATGGCCGGTTTCATGACCGCCGACGCGCGCAATGCAGGTGGCTTCTGGGACGGTGTCACCCATGTCTTTGACTTCCCCGCCGAGGTCATTGGCGAGGCCTGGGAGAAATCTCATCTGCTGCCCGGGCATTTCCTCAAATATTTCCCGTCGCTGATCGAAACTATCAACATTGCCGCCGCTGCGACGCTTGTCGGCGTTATCGCGGGGACGGTCCTGTCTTTGTTGTCGACACGCGGGCTAGCGCGCTGGCCGTCCCTGGTGGGCGTCTTTCGCCGCATCAGCGACATCCTGCGGGCCATTCCGGAGATCGTGATCGCCCTGGTGCTGATCTTTGTTTTGGGCGCCGGGCCCGTGCCCGCCATGATTGCCATCGCGCTGCACACCGCCGGGGCGATTGGAAAGCTCTATTCGGAGGTGAATGAAAATGCCTCGCTCAAACCGGTGGAAGGTCTCGCCTCCGTCGGCGCGAACTGGACACAACGCATGCTGCTGGGGATCGTGCCGCAGGTCGCGCCCAATTACCTCAGCTATGCCTTGCTGCGGTTCGAGATCAACATCCGCGCCTCGGCCATTCTCGGCTTTGTGGGGGCGGGCGGCATTGGCTACGACCTCAAAAACGCGATGAGTTGGGGGCAGGGCAAGTTCGACGAGGCCGGTGCCATCTTCATCCTGCTCTTTGCCGCCATCGTCCTTTTTGATCAGCTGTCTTCTTACGCCCGTCACCGTCTGACAACCGGAGCCCGTCCATGAGCGATGCCGCCATCCTGACCGAAACGCGGGGCCTTTTTCGGCGCAAGCGTCTGATTGCCGCCGCCCTTCCAGCGACCGTTCTGGCCTATCTGATCTACATTTTCTTTGCCTTTGGCGTGCCGGATATGATCCGCACCGCCGATACCAAAAACGCGCGTATTCTGGTCTCCGACAGCTACAGCCACAAGGTCCACGTGACCCGCGACAATCGCGATGCCAGCGTCGATGTCGCCATTGAGGGGGAGCGCAAAGGCCGCTACCCGGCGGGTGAGGCGCCCGCTTGGGTGACGCTGGGCGATACGACGGAAATCGATCTGGAAGATGGGCACCTCATCACCTTCGGCCCGGAACTGATCACCTATGACATCCCCGGATACGGTCGGATCACGGCGCAGCCGGGCAACCGCGGGGTGAATGCGGAACTGCCGCCGGGAGAGTTGCCGGATTGGATCAACGCCTCGAAAAACCGACTGTCGATTACAACTGACGCGGGCCGCCTGACGATCACCCGAAACCGCTCGGAAGTATTTCGCTATTTCAACGGGTGGGAGCTGTTTTTCTTTACCCTCGACAGCCCGTTTCACGGCATGGGGCCGGGCGAGGTGCTGTCACGGGCAATGGCCGGTGATGCCGCTGCGATCTGGCGTGACTTCTGGACCAACAAGATGTGGCGTCATTCCGACGTGGCCTGGGCGATCTTTGAGACCATCCTGATGGCCTTTCTGGGCACCGTGGGGGCGGCAATCATCGCACTGCCCTTGGCCTTTCTGGCCGCGCGGAATTTCACGCCGTTGGGGGCGGCACGCTTTGCGGCGCGACGCCTGTTTGATTTCCTGCGCGGCGTGGATGGGTTGATCTGGACCGTCGTGCTCAGCCGCGCCTTTGGTCCTGGCCCGATGACCGGCGCGCTGGCGATTTTGCTGACGGATTCCGGGACCTTCGGCAAAATCTTTTCCGAAGCGCTGGAAAACGTGGACGACAAGCAGATCGAAGGCATCCGTTCCACCGGCGCCAAACCGCTGCAGCGCTACCGCTTTGGTGTGATCCCACAGGTCACCCCGATCCTGCTCAGCCAGATCCTGTATTATCTGGAATCCAACGTTCGCTCCGCCACGATCATCGGCGCCATTACCGGCGGCGGGATTGGTCTGCTGCTGACCCAGGCCATCATCACCCAGAAGGATTGGGAAGAGGTGAGCTATTACATCGTGCTGATCATCCTGATGGTCATGCTGATGGACACGCTGTCGGGCTGGCTGCGCCGGCGTCTGATCCACGGGAAACCGGCATGAAGCTGGCAGGCGATGCACCGGTCCTGCAGGCCGACTGCGATGTGGTGGAGGTGCAATTCGGCCGCTTCGTTGAAATCGGCGCTGGCAGCCGCGTTGCCTACAGCGTGATCGGCGATTATTCCTATTGTGACCGGGTGTGCGACATCGCGAATGCGGATGTGGGCAAATTTGCAAACATCGCCAGCTTTGTGCGCATCGGGGCGACGGACCACCCTATGGATCGCGCGTCGCTGCACCACTTCATGTACCGATCCTCTGATTACTGGGACGACGCGGATCATGATGCCGACTGGTTTGCGCATCGCCGCGCGCGGCGCGCGACAATTGGGCATGACACCTGGATCGGACACAATGCGCAGATCAAGCCCGAGGTGACGGTCGGCCATGGTGCTGTGGTCGCCTCGGGGGCCATTGTCACCAGATCGGTGGATCCTTACACCATTGTCGCCGGGGTGCCCGCCAAGCCGATCCGCGACAGGCAACCGGTGGCAATCGCCGACCGCATGATGGCGCTGGCGTGGTGGGATTGGGACCATGACCGCTTGCGGGATGCGCTTGAAGACTTCCGCGCCTTGCCCGCCGAGGCCTTTCTGGAGAAATACGAGCGCTAGCGGCTATTCCGCCGCATGCGCAAGCGGGCGGGCCTCTGTGATGAACCGTTGGCCCAGTTCTCCGCTCAGATGGGCCAATCGCCCCTGAGAGATCGTCGCTGCAATCCGGTGCGTTGCCTTGTCGACCACCACCAGATCCGCGCGTTTGCCGGGGATCAGTGTGCCACGATCCGCCAAGCCCAGAATTTCCGCAGGCCGTGCGGAGATCAAAGCCCAGGCGCGTGCCAAATCCAACGCGCCGTTCTGCGCCAGTGAAAACGCCGCCTGCGCCAGCGACGGGTAGTGGTAGTCGGAGACAAGAGCGTCGCAATCGCCCGTTTTGATCAGGTCCAGCGCTGCGATGTTGCCGGATTGCGACCCGCCCCGCACCACATTCGGGGCGCCCATCAAGACCGGGTTGCGCAAAGAGCGTGCCGCCCGCGCGGCTGTTTGCGAGATCGGGAATTCACAGATGGTTGCGCCCATTTCATTGAAATAGCAGCGGGTTTCCGCGGTACTGTCGTCATGGCTGCCGTATCTGATCCCCTTGGCATCAAAGAATGAAGCCAGATTGCAGAGATAGCGCGGCACGCGCGGCGATTGCACGTAGGCATCATCGACAATGCGCATGTGCTCCTCCGGCGTGCGCCCGGCCTTCTTCGCCCACCCCAAAATCTCCTCGGGCTTGTCCTTGGCCATTTGCCGCGCCTCGGGCAAGTGGTTGTTGAAGACGGCGTAATCCACCTCGAAATCCGCGATGGTTTTGACCAGCGTCTCGAATGTCTCAACCGTATGGGTTTCGATGCGCAGCTGGATGCGCAAATCGACCATGGCGTGGGGGCGATAGTTCTGCAGCGCGTTCAACAGTTTTATCGTGAAGTCCGGCCCGCGTAACCCGCCCTCCCAGGACCAGCTTTGCGCCATCCAGGCCGTCGTGACGCCTTGACAGGCCGCATCGCAGTCGGTTGCGCGCAGCGCCTGATCCAGCGGGAAGACCGCCGAGACACGGGGGGCGATTTGACGTTCGAACGCATCACCATGCAGGTCGATGATCCCTGGCAATACGTAAGCGCCCTGCAGATCGATCTCACGCCCGGGTCGATCAGAAATAACGCCCTCTCGGAACGACAGAGGTCGGTCTGCCAATCCATCCGGTCCCAGGACGGTCGCACCTGTAAAGGTGATCGGGGGAAGTGTCATTTGCGGTCGCTGCTCAGAGGGTCGTTTTTGCCTTCATGGCAGAAAACAGCGACAGCTTTGTGACAGGGGTGTCAGGGATCGTTCAGCGTTAGCGTCACCCGGTCGCCGACAAACCATGTGCGCCCGTATTCGACAGGTGTACCCGCCAGATCCACGTTAACACTGACCGACCGCAAGATCGGCGCGCCTTCTTCAATGCGCAGGAGACCCGCCTGCGTCGCTGTTGCGCGTTTGGCGGTGAGGCGGGTCCAGGCGCGGGTGTAATCGGTCACGCCGTCGGCGCGCATGGCTTGCGTCACGGAGCCTGCTTCGGTCAGGGCCTGCGGCAGGTTGGCGAAACGGTCTGCGGGAAACACGCTCTGAAAAAGCGCCAGCGGCATACCGTCTGCCAGCGACAGCCCCTCGTAGCAATGCACCATCTCTTGTGGTTCCAGGTCCAACGCCTCGGCTTCGGCCGCCGCGGCCCGGCGCGTGGTGACGTCCAGCACCTTTTTCGCCGGCGTGCGCCCGGCGGCGGTGATGTTCTGGTGAAACCGCACCCGTTTGCCGATGGGATAATCTGTCGGCGTGCCGGTCACGAAAACACCAGCGCCCCGACGCGAGACCACCAGCCCCTGCGTTGCCATTTCGGCCAGAGCGTGGCGAACCGTGTGGCGGTTCACCCCAAACCGTCGCGACAGCGCGGCCTCGGTCGGCAGTTTATCCCCGGTGGCGTAGATGCCTTCGGAGATTTCCCCGCTGAGGGTTGTAAAGATCGCCCGCCAGATCGGTGTTTTCGAAGCGGTGTAGTGGTTCATGTCATCAAATCTTCATGCTGGCCGGGATTGCGTAAAACATCGCGCTGCGCTATATTTGTCTAGTTGTATAGTAAACCTCAAGAGTTGTCTACATGGCACAGGCGATCAGACAGACCGCAGAACAGCTGGATCGAAAAGAATGGATGAGCCTGCTGGCAAAAGAGCCAGCAGTTCGTCTCGCAGAGCTATGGGCTGCCGCTGACTGCACGCCGGAACACGTGTTTTTGCGGGCACCGGAGCAGGGGGCCGTGATGGTGCGCGGCCGCGCCGGGGCCACGGGCGCGCCCTTCAATCTGGGCGAAATGACGGTGACGCGCTGCACCGCCAGGCTTTCGGATGGCACGGTGGGGCATGGGTACGTGCAGGGCCGCGACAAGACCAAGGCGGTGACTGCCGCGCTGATCGATGCGCTGATGCAGACCGACCAGGCGCGCGTTATCCAAGATGCCATTCTGACGCCGCTCCGGGAAAATGCAGAGGCTGCCGCCCAGACCAAAGCGGCCAAGGCGGCAGCCACCAAAGTGGAGTTTTTCACACTCGTGCGAGGAGAAGACTGATGGCGTCCGAGGCTCTGACCGGGGGCTTTGCCAATGCGCCCCACGCTGCCGCAATCACCTTTCGCGGTGCCATGCGGGCCATGGCGATGCCAGGGGTGATCGAACATATCGAGGGCGCGGCAGGACCCGTGCCGCTCTCTCCTGCCGCTTCGGCCTTGCTCTTGACGCTGTGTGATCCGGAAACGCCGATCTATCTGGGAGGCACACATGACACGGCTGCGGTGCGTGACTGGATTGCCTTTCATACCGGCGCGCCGCTCACCGACCGGGCGCGGGCGATGTTTGCTCTTGGCACATGGGATGCACTGGCCCCGCATGACGCCTATGCGATTGGCACGGCGGAATATCCGGATCGGGCCGCCACGCTCATTGTCGAGATGCCTGCGCTGACGACAGAAGGTGCGCGCCTGACCGGGCCGGGCATCGAAAAGGAGGCCGCTTTGAACCTGCCCGACATCTCGTTCTGCCAGGCCAATGCGGCGCTCTATCCGCTGGGCGTCGATCTGTTTCTCACCCGTGGCAACGCGGTGGCGGCCTTGCCGAGATCGACAAAGGTGCGCTGATGTATGTTGCAGTAAAAGGCGGCGAGCGAGCCATCGACAATGCGCACGCGCTGCTTGCCGAAAAACGCAGAGGTGATACCGCCATCGCCGAGTTGAGCATCGCACAAATTCGCGAACAGCTCAGCCTCGCGGTCAACCGGGTGATGGCCGAAGGATCCCTTTATGACCCCGACCTTGCGGCATTGGCGATCAAGCAGGCGCAGGGCGATCTGATCGAGGCGATCTTTCTGATCCGGGCTTATCGCACGACATTGCCACGGTTTGGCGCCTCTGACCCCATTGATACGGGCAAGATGGCCTGTACCCGCCGCGTTTCGGCCACCTTCAAGGATGCGCCCGGGGGCCAGGTTCTGGGGCCGACCTTTGACTACACCCATCGATTGCTGGATTTCAAACTGATGGCAGAGGGTGACGTGGCGGAGGCGGAGACGGGCACACCACGCAGGGAGCCCACCCCCCACATCACCGAATTTCTCAATGCCGAAGGGCTGATCCAGCAAGAGGCCCCATCGGATGAAACGCCCAGCGATCTGACGCGCGAACCGCTGGAATTGCCCGCTGCCCGGCCCTTGCGGCTGCAATCGCTGACACGGGGCGATGAAGGGTTTATTCTGGGCATGGCCTATTCCACTCAACGTGGCTACGCGCGCAATCACGCCTTTGTCGGGGAGCTGCGCATCGGTTCGGTGCCTGTGGAAATGGACATCCCCGAGCTTGGGTTTTCAATCGAGATTGGCGAGATTGAGGTCAGCGAATGTGAGACCGTGAACCAGTTCAAGGGTTCCAGGACTGAGCCGCCGCAATTCACCCGCGGGTATGGTCTGATCTTTGGCCAGTCCGAGCGCAAAGCGATTTCAATGGCTCTGGTGGACCGCGCTCTGCGCTGGAAGGAATTGGGCGAGGACGACATGGGCGCCCCGGCACAGGACGAGGAATTTGTCCTCTACCACGCAGATAACATCCAGGCGACGGGGTTTCTGGAACACATCAAGCTGCCACACTACGTAGATTTTCAAGCAGAGCTGGAGTTGGTGCGAAAAATGCGTGCCGAGGCACAGACCGGGCTACAGGAGGCTGCGGAGTGAGCTTACTTGTCGTTTTTGTCGCGCGGGTCGCTCCGCCTGCGTTTTCTGTCGAGAATGTAGAGAGCGCAAATCCCAATAACGAAGGCGCAAAATATGGCGGTATCCAAGGCAATAACTCTGTTTTTATAGGGTCGCAAAAATGAATAGTTACAACTTCGCATACTTGGACGAACAAACCAAGCGAATGATCCGGCGGGCGATTTTGAAAGGGCTTGCCGTGCCCGGATACCAGGTGCCCTTCGCCAGCCGCGAAATGCCGATGCCTTACGGGTGGGGCACCGGCGGCGTGCAGGTATCGGCCGCCATCATGACCCCCGCGGATCGTTTCAAGGTCATCGACCAGGGCTCGGATGACACCACCAATGCGGTCTCGATCCGCCGCTTCTTTGAACGCACCGCCGGCGTGGAGGTGACCGAGGCCACCACAGAGGCCACGGTCATTCAGACGCGACACCGCATTCCGGAAATGCCGCTGACCTCGGGGCAGATCCTTGTCTATCAGGTGCCGATCCCGGAACCTCTGCGCTTTCTGGAGCCCTCGGAGGTGGAAACGCGCAAGATGCACAGCCTCGAAGAATACGGGCTGATGCATGTGAAGCTCTACGAAGACATCAGCCAGCACGGCGCGATTGCCACCGCCTACGCCTATCCAGTCAAGGTGGAGGGGCGGTATGTGATGGATCCATCGCCCATTCCGAAATTCGACAACCCCAAGCTGGAAAGCCCGGCCATCCAGCTTTTTGGCGCAGGTCGGGAGCAACGGATTTATGCGCTGCCGCCCCACACCAGGGTGGTCAGCCTGGATTTTGAGGACTTCCCGTTTGAGGCCAGCAAGGCCGATGCCGCCTGCGAGCTATGCGCTGCTGATACCAGCTACCTCGATGAGGTGATCATGGATGATGCAGGCCACCGCATGTTCGTCTGCTCGGACACCGATTTTTGCGCAAGCAGGCGCGCGGCAGGGCACGCCGGTATTCAGGAGGCGGCGACATGAAGGACATGGCGCCGGACGCGGGCGTGCTGCTCTCGGTGCGCGGCCTCTCCAAATTCTACGGGCCTCGGGTTGGCTGCAAGGATGTCAGCTTTGACCTCTACCCTGGCGAGGTCATGGGCATCGTCGGCGAGAGCGGGTCGGGTAAATCGACGTTGCTGAATTGTCTGGCGGGACATTTGCCGACGGATCATGGCGAGGTGCTGTTTTCGGGCCGTGACGGCGGCCTGCGCGACACATTGCAAATGTCGGAACCGGAGCGTCGCATGCTGGGACGCACCGATTGGGCCTTCGTGCATCAGCACGCGCGCGATGGTCTGCGCATGAATGTGTCGGCGGGCGGCAATGTCGGTGAAAGGCTGATGGCCGTTGGCGCGCGTCACTATGGGGCGATCCGGGACAGCGCCATCGATTGGCTGGGCCGGGTCGAGATCGCAGAGGATCGCATTGATGATCGCCCAACGGCCTTTTCGGGCGGCATGCAGCAACGGCTGCAAATCGCGCGCAATCTGATCACCGGGCCGCGGCTGGTCTTCATGGATGAACCCACCGGCGGGCTCGATGTCTCGGTTCAGGCGCGTTTGCTGGATTTGCTACGTGGTCTGGTGCGGGAAATGGGGCTGTCGGCGGTGATTGTCACCCATGATCTTGCGGTGGTGCGGCTGCTGGCGGACCGGTTGATGGTGATGAAAGACGGCCATGTGGTCGAAACCGGCCTGACCGATCAGGTGCTGGACGACCCGCAACATGGCTATACGCAGCTGCTGGTCAGCTCGGTTTTGCAGGTGTGAGGCCGCTATGATTGAACTTCGCAATGTGTCTAAGGAATTCGTGCTGCACAATCAGGACAGCGCGGTCATCCCCGTCATGCAGGGGGCCGAGTTGCAGGTACGCCGGGGCGAATGTGTGGCACTGACCGGCAATTCAGGCGCGGGGAAATCCACCTTGATGCGCATGGTCTACGGCAATTATCTGGCTGATGGCGGGGCTATCGTCGTCGATGGCGTGGATCTGGTGAAAGCGGAACCGCGCGCCATTCTGAGCTTGCGGCGCCAGTCGCTTGGCTACGTCAGCCAGTTTTTGCGTGTGGTCCCTCGGGTGCCCACCTTGGAGGTCGTGGCCGAGCCATTGCTGCGGCTCCGGGGCGAGCGGGATGCGGCGATGGCCCGGGCTGAGGAGCTGCTGACGCTGCTGAACCTGCCGCAACGGCTATGGTCGCTCAGCCCCACCACCTTTTCCGGTGGTGAGCAGCAGCGCGTCAACATTGCCCGCGGGTTTGCCCATAGCTATCCGGCATTGTTACTGGATGAACCGACCGCGAGCCTTGATCCGGTGAACCGGGCCGTCGTCCTGTCGCTGATCGAAGCGGCAAAGGCACGCGGCGCGGCCATTCTGGGTATTTTCCATGACGCCGAGGCGCGCGCGCAGGTCTGCGACCGCAGCATCGACGTGTCACAATTCACCCCAAGGGCCGCGTAGATGGCGGGGCGGCTCATCGGTGTTGTCGGCCCTTCCGGGGTGGGCAAGGATTCCGTGATGGAGGGCCTGTGTGCCATGCGCCCCGATCTGCACCGGGTGCGGCGCTGCATCACCCGGGCCGCGGATGCCGGGGGAGAGGATTTCCAGGCCGTCACCCCGGAACAATTCGCACGTATGCAGGCGCGGGGGGATTTCACTCTGTGGTGGGGTGCCCATGACCTGCGCTACGGCATACCCGCCGGGGTGCATGACGTGCTGGCGCGCGGGCAGGACGCGATTGTGAACCTGTCGCGCGGCGTGTTGCGGGAGGCTCAGGCGAGGTTCGCGCATTTCCATGTGATTTCCCTGACCGCCGCTCCGGAGGTTCTGGCGGAGCGTCTGTCCCGGCGCGGGCGCGAGACCCCGGGCGACATTGCCAACCGGCTGGCGCGTGAGGCGCAGGTCTTGCCCAAAACGCTCGACATCGTCGAGATCCGCAATGACCGCCCGTTGGAGGCCACGCTGGCCGAGATCGCCGCGCTCTATTTTCCGGCCAATGTGTAACGGTGGATTTCGTGAAACATCCCCGCCTCCCCTTCGCCCACAAGTGTGAGGCTATCGACCCCGAAAGGCCGCGGCGGCAGATCGCCGAAATGCGCATTGGCGTCCGCCATCACCTTGCCCCTGAGTTCGCGGGGCAGGGGGCCGGTCAAGGTCATGTGGAATTTGAAGGCCTCCATCACATAAGGATAGCCCCATTGGCGCAGGTTTTCCTCTTGCAATTCGGTCAATCTGGATTGCTTGCGCCGCGCCAGTTCCGCATCGGTGGGGGGGGCGCGAAATGCGTCGAGATCGCGCACCACACAGGCCGCCATGCCCGCCAAGGCGCGCGTATCGCCCACCGGGGTCAGCGCAAGGAACGACCCGAGCTGCGTCAGCGTCAGCCCATCCAGCGCAATGGGTCGCAACGCCTGGCTCAACTGATCCAGAGCCGACATCAGCGCCTCGACGCTTTGCCCTTGCGCAAGCCGAAACGGTGGTTTGAGCGTGCCATGAAACCCGTATTTGCGGGGCCGCGCGGTGATTTCGTCCTCCGGCGCGCCAACGGGGTGCCCGCGCGCAATGTCCCACCCCAGCCAGGCGGCGCCAGCATCCGCAAAAGCCCCTGGGCGGGGCGTGAAATAGATGCCATAGCGGGTGAATTCCATCGGTCTTTGTCCTTCGTCTTCCCAACTTCCTTGCACGTCAGGTTAACACGCCCATGACATCTCAGACCATCTTCGCCAATGCCAAAATCGTGCTGCCCGACGAGGTGGTCCATGGCGCTGTGACCATTGAGGACACGCTGATCACGGCCATTGATCCGGGCGCGACGGTGCCCGCAGGTGCGATTGATTGCGAGGGCGACTTCCTCAGCCCGGGTCTGATCGAGTTGCACACCGACAACCTTGAGCGTCACCTGATGCCGCGGCCCAAAGTGGACTGGCCTCACGACGCGGCGATTGTCGCACATGACACGGAGCTTGCCGGGGTGGGCATTACAACCGTGTTTGATGCGTTGCGCGTCGGATCGATTCTATCCAAGTCCCCCAGCCGCTATCCGCGCTATGCCCGCAAGCTGGCGGATGAGATCGAAAACATGCGCGTCCGCGGCGCCCTGCGCATCTCTCATCATCTGCACCTGCGCGCGGAGGTCTGCTCCGAAACGCTGCCCGATGAACTCAATGAATTTGGCCCTGACGACCGGGTTGGCATCGTGTCCCTGATGGATCACACACCCGGCCAGCGGCAGTTTCGCGACATGGAAAAGTTCGAGGCCTATATCCGCGGCAAACGCGGCATGAGCGCGGATGATTTCCAGACCCATGTGGCCCATTTGACGGATCTGCGCGCCAGATTGGGCACCCTGCACGAAGAGGCCACGGTTTCTGCCACCGCTCGGCTCGGGGCCACCCTTGCCAGCCACGACGACACCACGGCGGGACAGGTCACCACATCTGCGGGGTTCGGCGTCAGCGTCGCCGAATTCCCGACAACGCTGGAGGCGGCGCAGGCCTGTCGTGACCGGCATATTCAGATCATCATGGGCGCGCCCAACCTTGTGCGTGGCGGATCGCATTCCGGCAATATCGCCGCCCGGTCGCTTGCTGAAGAAGGTCTGCTGGATGTCCTGTCGTCCGACTACGTGCCCGCCGCGCTACTTAAGGGGGCGGTGCAACTGGGCGCGATCTGGGGCGATATGGCGCGCGGCCTGGCCACGGTCACCTGCAACCCGGCGGCGGGCATTCATCTGGAGGACCGTGGCAGGATTGCGCCGGGGTTACGCGCGGATCTCACGCGGTTCTGCGTGATCGGCGATGCGCCGATTGTGCGCGGTGTGTGGTCGAACGGGCGCAGGGTCAGTTGACGGCAACGCGCGTCTGAATGCCTCTTGCCAATCGGGTCCGGCTCTGGCCTGATCCGCGCAATTCAGGTCGCTTGGAAGGATCACAGAATGCGCGCGATGCAAGTCACCGAACTCGGCCAACTGCTAAGCCTGCAGGACATTCCAAAACCCGCGCCAGCGGCAGAGCAGGTGCAGGTCAAAGTGCACACCTGCGGGCTGAACTTTGGTGATCTGCTGATCATCAAGGGCACCTATCAGGAAAAGCCGGAATTGCCATTCACGCTTGGCATGGAACTTTGCGGCACGGTGACGGAGGTTGGTGAAGGTGTCACCGATTTGCGGGTCGGACAGCGTGTCGCGGCCTATTGTGGCTTTAATGCTCTGGCGGATTTCGCCGCCATTCCCGCCAACATTTGCGTGCCGATCCCGGATGAGATGACCGACGAGGATGCGGCGGCCTTTCTGATTGCCTATGGCACCAGCCATATCGCGCTCGACTACAAGGCGCATCTGCAGCCGGGGGAGCGGCTCTTGGTTCTGGGCGCGTCGGGTGGCGTGGGGTTGACGGCGGTTGAACTTGGCAAACTGATGGGGGCCGAGGTCATTGCGGTCGCGCGTGGTGAGGACAAGCTGGCCGTTGCCAAATCCATGGGGGCCGATCACCTGATCAATTCGGAAACCGATGACATTCGGGAGGTGGTCAAGTCGCTGGGCGGGGCTGATGTGGTCTATGATCCGATCGGCGGCGATCAATTCAAGGCCGCCCTGCGCGCCTGCAACCCCGAAGCAAGACTCATCCCGCTTGGCTTTGCCTCAGGTGAGGTGCCGCAAATACCCGCCAATCACCTCCTGGTCAAAAACCTGACGGTCATTGGGTTCTATTGGGGCGGATACACACGCGTGAACCCCAAGGTGCTGACTGACAGTTTTGCAGAACTGACAAGGTGGTATGTCGCGGGCAAGATCAAGCCACATGTCAGCAATGTGCTGCCTTTGGAGCAATCGAACGAAGCGCTGGATTTGCTCAAAACCCGCAAGGCGACAGGGAAGGTCGTGGTTCGGGTGGACTGACGGGGGTGTTTTGCCTCCCCGCTGTGTAAGACAATTATCTCGGGATCACCGGCGTCGAACCGGCGCCCGCGCGACGATCCGTGCTTTCTGGCGCTCGCGCAGGAAGACGAACAGTCCCGATCCCAGGATCAGCGCGATGCCCGCCCAGACCTCCCACACTGGCAGCTCCGCAAAGATTGCCCAGCCCCAGAAAACCGCCAAGGGCAGTCCGACATACTCGAAGGGCGCCACCGTGGCGGCATCTGCCAGGCGATAGGCCTGGCTCAGGCAATAGCCGACGACGGCCGCATTGGCGCCCATGCCAATCATCCACCACCAATCCTGCTGTGTAGGCCAGACCCAAGCGCGCAGCAGAAACTGCCAGGACGGGTTATCGACACCTTCAGCAAAGCGGCCATCGCCCGCCACGACGAAAAAGCCCAGCGAGACCACAATAAACGTGGCCTGAATATAGACCGAAAGCGCGGAGGCCTTGCTTTCCACGCCCAGCTTTCGGGTCATCAGCTGGTTCAGCGCATAGGTCAGCGCGGCGAGCACCGGCAGCAGCAGCACCAGCCGCGAGGCCTGCAGGCTGTCCGCGTCTGCCCAGGGGCGCTGCATGATCACGACGCCTGCAAATCCAACGAGCACGGCGCTCATGCGTATGATCCCGACCTTCTCGCCCAGGATCGGGATCGACAGCACGGTGATAAAAAGGGGGGCCGCAAAAAACAGCGCCGTGGCATCGGCGAGCGGGATCGCGGCCAGCGCCACGAAATAACTCATATTGGCAACGACGATCAACAGGCCGCGTAGAATGTGCAGAAACGGCCTGCGGGTTTTCAGGATATGCCACCCGCCTTCCATCTGCACCATGATCAGCGAAAACAAGATCCCGATCCCGGAGCGCAGAAAGACGATTTCATGCAAGGGGTAGCCGCCAGATAACTGCTTGATCAGCATATCATTGATCGAAATCGCGGTTACCCCTGCCAGAACAAACAGGATCGCGAGGCTCGCGCGATTTTGGGGTTGAGCGGTCATGCGCAAGACCTATCAGGCCTGCGGGTGCTGTCGAGCGAAGAAACGACATTGCCGAAATCGCGTTGGCGCATCTGAAAGCTCTGGGCTAGAACGGTTCAAACGCCGCTTGAGAGGAGACAGCCCATGCAGATGTCCGATACCCGCCAGATTGCCGCAACCCCGGCAGAGGTCTATGCCGCGCTGCTCTCGCCCGAGGTGTTGGAGGCCTGTGTGCCCGGTGCCCAAGACGTCACGGGATCGCCCGAAGAAGGCTTTGAGGCGACGGTCGTGCAAAAGGTCGGGCCCGTGAAAGCGACCTTCAAGGGTGCGGTGACGCTATCGGACATGGTGCCGAACGAATCCCTGACCATTTCCGGCGAAGGCAAGGGCGGGGCTGCGGGCTTTGCCAAGGGCGGGGCGGAGGTGCGCATGGTGGCCAAGGATGGCGGCACCGAATTGTCCTATGATGTCCAGGCGAAAGTCGGCGGCAAGCTGGCGCAGCTTGGCAGCCGGATCATCGATGGCTTTGCCAAAAAGATGGCGGATCAGTTTTTCTCCAACCTGCAAAGCACCTTGGAAGGGCCTGCAGCGGAAGGTGAGGCGCTGGCCGAGGATGCCTCCGAAGAGGAGAAAAAGGGCTGGTTGAAGCGGCTGACCGGCAAGTCCTGAGCATCGTATCAGTGCGCAGAAGCGCAATGACGCAGCGTTGTCTGTGCATCGTTGCGCTGTTGTTTCGGCAGGGCGCGCATTAAGTTCCCGCGGAACAGGGAAAGGATCAATCCAGCATGGCGCCCATTCTCAATATTTCTGACCTGCGCAAATCCTACGCTGATGGGTTTGAGGCGCTCAAAGGTGTCAGTCTGCAGATCGAGACCGGTGAAATCATCGCCCTCCTTGGGCCGAATGGTGCCGGTAAAACAACGCTGATTTCCACCATTTGCGGCATCACCACGGCGACCTCCGGGTCGGTGACTGTGGGTGGTCACGATATTCTGAGCGAGTATCGCGCGGCCCGCGCGATGATCGGGCTGGTCCCGCAGGAGATCAACCTCGAACCTTTCGAGAAAGTGATCAACACGGTGCGGTTTTCCCGCGGGCTGTTTGGCAAACCAGCTGATGATGCGGCGTTGGAGCGTATCTTGCGGCAGCTGTCGCTCTGGGACAAACGCGACAACCAGATCCGCGAGCTGTCGGGCGGGATGAAACGCCGGGTGCTGATCGCGAAGGCGCTCAGCCATGAGCCGCGGCTGCTGTTTCTCGATGAGCCCACCGCCGGGGTCGATGTGGAGCTGCGCAAGGATATGTGGGAGATCGTCGAGGGGCTGAAGGCTGATGGCGTGACGATCGTGCTGACCACGCATTACATTGAAGAGGCCGAAGCGATCGCCGACCGCGTGGGGGTGATCGCCAAGGGTGAATTGCTGCTGGTCGAAGACAAGGCCAGCCTGATGGCCCGCATGGGGCAAAAACAGCTCGATGTGCAGCTATCGGAGCCGCTGGATGAGGTGCCTGCGGCCCTGGCCAAGTACAATCTGACCCTCTGCGACAATAACCGCACGCTGACCTACAGCTACGATACGCGGGCTGAACGTACCGGCATCACCAAACTGCTGTCGGATGTCTCTGCCGCCGGTCTGGTCCTGCGCGATGTGGTCACGCGGCAGAGCAGCCTGGAGGATATCTTCGTGGATCTGGTCCATGATGAAGAGGAGGCGGCGTCATGAACTGGACAGCGATCAAGGCAATCTATCTCTTTGAAATGGCGCGCTTCTTCCGCACTCTGGCGCAGAGTTTCATTTCGCCGGTACTGTCGACCTGCCTGTACTTCGTGGTCTTTGGCGCTGCCATCGGCAGCCGCATTCAGGAGGTGGATGGCGTCAGCTATGGGGCCTTCATCGTTCCTGGTTTGATCATGCTCTCGGTAATCACACAGGCGATTTCAAACGCGTCCTTCGGCATCTATTTCCCGAAATTCATCGGCACGATTTACGAGTTGCTCTCCGCCCCGGTGAGCTTTTTGGAGATCGTCGCCGGCTATGTTGGCGCCGCCGCCACCAAGGCGCTGTTCATCGGGGTCATTATCCTGATCACGGCGTTCTTTTTTGTCGACGTGAACATCGCGCACCCTGTCGCCATGATCGCATTCCTGGTGCTAACCTGTCTCAGCTTTGCGCTTCTGGGTTTCATCATCGGCATCTGGGCGGGGAATTTCGAACAGCTGCAACTGGTCCCGCTGCTCATTGTCACACCTCTGGTTTTCCTCGGCGGGTCCTTCTATTCGATCTCGATGCTGCCCCCGATCTGGCAGACGATTTCATTCTTTAATCCCGTCGTTTACCTCATTTCCGGCTTTCGTTGGTCGTTTTTTGGGGCGGCTGACGTGCCGATTGCGCTATCGCTCTGCGCGATTGCCGGGTTCACGACGCTGTGCCTTCTGATCATATGGTGGATTTTCAAAACCGGCTGGCGCATTCGACAATAAAGACGCAGGATCAAACTCAATGGGGTCGCCACCTTGTTTGACAGGGGGTGCCATTCTACATGGGGTCACATGAAACGCTGGATACCCTTTTTGAAATCGGACCCCGTGGTCGCCGTCATCCGCCTGTCCGGGGTGATCAGCGCGTCAGGTCGCGGTGCTTTGAATGATACAAGTCTTGCGCCTGTCGTCGAAAAAGCCTTTTCGCGCGGCAAGCCCTCAGCGGTTGTGCTGGAGGTCAATTCTCCGGGGGGCAGCCCGGTGCAGTCGTCGCTTATTGGCGCGCGCATCCGGCGGCTGGCGGAGGAAAAAGAGATTCCCGTGATCGCCTTTGTCGAGGACGTTGCGGCATCCGGGGGCTATTGGCTGGCGGCTGCGGCGGATGAGATTTACGCGGATGACAGTTCCGTGGTGGGCTCCATCGGGGTGATTTCCGCCTCATTTGGCGCGCATGAGCTGCTGGCACGGCAAGGGATCCAGCGCCGGGTCTATACCGCAGGCAAATCCAAATCCATGTTGGACCCGTTCCGACCGGAAAACCCCGAGGACGTTGAGCGTCTGAAAGGGCTTCTCGAAGATATCCACACCAATTTCAAGGATCACGTCAGCGCCCGGCGCAAGGGAAAGCTGCCCGAGGACCGTGATCTCTTCACCGGCGAAGTCTGGCTGGGTCGCCGTGCAATTGAGCTGGGGCTCATCGATGGCATCGGGCATTTGAAACCGATGATGCAGGACCGCTTTGGCGAAAAGGTCAAATTCCGGCGCTATGGGGTGCGCAAACCGTTTCTGTCGCGCTTCGGCGCGCGCATGGTCGGTGACGCGCTGCACGGGCTGGAAGAACGCAGCGCCTTCGCGCAGTTCGGTCTGTAGCCTTTATGATTTTCAAGATTGTCACCCTTTTCCTCGTCGTCATGGGCGTTCTGGCCATGTTTGGCAAAATGCATTGGCTTGGCGGGAAAAGACTGGCGAATGCCAAATGCCGCCATTGCGGGCGCTACCGTATCGGGCGTGGGCCATGCGGCTGCGGCAAGGGTGATAACGCATGATCATGCCGTGGTTTCTCTGCGGTTTTGGTTTGGTGCTTCTCCTGCTGGCAGGGGATGCGCTGGTCAAAGGTGCGGTTAACCTCAGCCTGCGCCTGGGCGTGCCCGCGCTGATTGTCAGCCTGACCATCGTGGCCTTTGGCACCTCCGCGCCGGAACTGCTGATTTCCATTCAGGCCATCAAGGACAATGCGCCCGGTCTGGCCCTGGGCAATGTCGTGGGGTCCAATACGGCCAATATTCTACTGGTCCTGGGCGTGCCTGCCTTGCTGGCGACCATGCACACCGCCGAGTGTAACACCCGCAAAACCTATAATTTCATGATCCTTGCAAGTGTGCTCTTCATCGGGCTGGCCTTTCGCGGGGTGTTTGATTGGATCGCAGGCCTTGTGCTGCTGACCGGGCTGGCGCTGATGTTGGGGGATGCCTTTCGCGATGCGCATCAGCACCGTCAGGCCTGCAAGGATGACCCGGAAGAAGAGCCGGAAGGCGCCGACCCTGACATGCCCTGGTGGCGCATCTTTGTGTTTCTGGTGCTGGGCCTCATTGGCCTGCCGCTGGGGGCGGATCTGCTGGTGGATAACGCCACGATCATCGCCAAGACCTATGGCGTCTCGGACACCGTTATCGGGCTGACCCTCGTTGCCATCGGGACGTCGCTGCCCGAACTGGCAACCACCGTCATGGCCGCGCTCCGCCGTCAGGCCGATGTGGCCCTGGGCAATGTCATCGGGTCGAACATGTTCAACCTGCTGGCCATCATCGGCATCGCCAGTTTCGTGGGACCCATCCCGGTGGATGCGGGATTCTTGACCTTTGATCTTTGGGTCATGCTCGGCGCCTCTGTCCTTTTGTTCCCGTTCGTCTATCTGTGCTGGAACATCACGCGGTTCTGGGGTGTGATCCTGACGGCCCTCTATGTGGCCTATCTGGTGATCGTTCTCAGCTGACACATCAAAGGGAGTATTCGGTATGGCCACAGCGCTTGTCACCGGGGCCGGCCACCGCATTGGTCATGCCATGGCACTTTATCTGGCGGATCGGGGGTACGACGTGGGCGTGCATTACGCCTCATCCGACAAAGGTGCGCGCGAAACCGTTGCCATGATCGAAGCAAAAGGGTGCCACGCCGTGGCCCTTCAGGCCGATCTGCTGGAGGATGCCCAGACGGAGGCATTGTTTGCCAAGACGGTTGAGCATCTGGGAGGGCCGGTCACCTGTCTGATCAATAACGCTTCGATCTTTGAATATGACACCGTGGAGAGCGCGACCCGCGCGACCTGGGACAAGCACATGCAAAGCAATCTGCGCGCGCCTTTCGTGCTGACGCAGGCGATGGCCGCACAGGGGTTGAAACCGGCTGAGGATGACGCGGGAGAGCCCGTGGCGACAGGATTGGTCATCAACATGGTCGATCAGCGGGTGCGCAAGCTGACACCAGAATTCATGACCTACACGCTGGCCAAGATGGGGCTTTGGGCGATGACGCGGACAACGGCGCAGGCGCTTGCGCCCGCCATACGGGTGAACGGCATCGGACCGGGCCCGACGCTGCAGGGCGGACGCCAATCTGAGGAGCATTTTGCCCAACAACGGGCAAATACAACCCTGGAACGAGGCTCAAATCCGCAGGATATGACCGCCGCATTGGGCTACTTTCTGGATGCGCCCGCAGTCACCGGACAATTGCTCTGTGTCGACGGTGGCCAGCACCTTGCGTGGCAGACGCCGGACGTTCTGGGCGTGGAGTAGGGGTGGGTTGCCGTGCAAGTTTTGCACCGTCTTAACAGGTGTTACAAAACCGTTACCAAAATGTCTTTGTTTTCAAAAACTTGCGCTGGGGAAAAGAAAATACTCAATGAAAACAGAGTGTTGAATATGTGCCTATTTTTTAGGCAAATCGCAGAAATGCCCAAATTAAAACGAAAATTTCCAAATGGCGGGAAGTTATCGTCAGAGTTATCCACACGAATAGTGGACAGCTTATCGCTTGCAGTTGGCTGCGCTAAAGTGCAGCGAAAGCCCAGAATCACCACAGGTTTACATGACAGAGTCGCGTGACACACAGCCCAAGGATGTGCCGACCGGCCATGAGGTAATTCAGGGTTATCTCAAGACCCTCGATACCTCGCCGGGTGTCTACCGCATGCTAGATGCTGAAAGCCGCGTCTTATACGTCGGCAAGGCGCGCAATCTGCGCGCGCGGGTCAGCAATTATGCGCGTCCCGCAGGCCATTCTGGTCGCATCGCGCGGATGATCGCCAATACCGCATCGATGATGTTTCTGACCACGCGCACGGAAACCGAAGCCCTGCTGCTGGAGCAGAACCTGATCAAGCAGCTCAAGCCGAAGTTCAACGTGCTGCTGCGCGACGACAAGAGCTTTCCCAGCATCCTGGTCACGGCGGATCACGATTTCCCTCAGATTAAAAAGCACCGCGGGGCCAAGAAGCAGAAAGGTAGCTACTACGGACCGTTCGCCTCCGCCGGAGCGGTGAACCGGACGCTCAACCAATTGCAGCGGGTGTTCTTGCTGCGCGATTGTTCCAACGCGATGTTTGAGAGCCGGACACGGCCCTGTTTGCAATATCAGATCAAACGATGCTCCGCGCCCTGTGTGGGCAAGATCACCCCGAAAGACTATCAACAGACCGTGCGCGATGCGGAAAAGTTTCTGACTGGCAAGACCACGGATATTCAGGCGCGGTTGGCCGCTGAGATGGGGGCGGCATCGGAGGCTATGGCGTTCGAACGGGCGGCGGCCCTGCGCGATCGGATCAAGGCACTGACGCAGGTGCAGACGGCGCAGGGCATCAACCCCAAGGGCGTCACCGAGGCGGATATCATCGCCCTGCATATGGATGGGGGACAGGCCTGCGTGCAGGTGTTTTTCATTCGCGCCAATCAGAATTGGGGGAACCGGGACTATTATCCGCGGGTCGGTGCGGATGTCGATGCGGCCGAAGCGCTGGAGGCATTCATCGGTCAGTTTTACGACACGAAGGAGCCGCCGCGGCAATTGATCCTGAGCAATGATATTGAAAACCCGGATCTGATGGCCGAAGCCCTGAGCGGCAAACTGGGGCGCAAAGTCGAGCTGGTGGTGCCCAAGCGGGGCGAAAAAGCGGAACTCATCGACGGCGCCTTGCGCAACGCACGCGAATCCCTTGCGCGCAAGATGGCGGAGACCGCAACGCAGGCGCGCCTGATGAAAGGCATTGCTGATGCCTTTGACCTCAGCGCGCCGCCGGAGCGGATCGAAGTCTATGACAACTCGCACATCCAGGGCGCATTCGCGGTCGGCGCGATGATTGTGGCGGGACCCGAGGGGTTCATGAAGAACCAGTATCGCAAGTTCAATATCCGCGGCGACGATCTGACGCCGGGGGATGACTTCGGTATGATGAAAGAGGTGCTGACACGGCGGTTCAAACGCCTGATCAAGGAAGACCCGGATCGCAAGGAGGGGCACTGGCCAGATCTGCTGTTGATCGATGGGGGCGCAGGTCAGGTAAGCGCGGTGCGCGCAATCATGCGGGAATACGGGGTCGAAGACATTCCGATGGTGGGTGTGGCAAAGGGGATCGACCGGGATGCGGGCAAAGAGGAATTCTACCGGACCGGCAAGCCAGCCTTTGCCCTGCGCCACAATGATCCGGTGCTTTATTTCGTGCAGCGCCTGCGGGACGAGGCGCATCGGTTTGCGATTGGCACCCATCGCGCCAAACGGTCAAAAGCGGTTGGGGCAACACCGCTTGATGATGTGCCGGGCGTGGGGGCGGCGCGCAAACGCGCGCTCCTCGCGCATTTTGGATCTGCCAAGGCAGTGGCACGGGCCAACCTGAGCGACCTGAAAGCGGTGGAAGGGGTGTCCGGGGCGCTCGCGGAAAAAATATACGACTTTTTTCATGAGCGCGGTTGATCCGAAGGCCGCGTGTGCCACGCGACACGATGTTTGATTTTGGCGCAGGCTGGAACGGCGCGGGTCCTGTCGCAGAATTGCGCCGGGCTGTGCCGTTGTCGCTTTCACCCCCATTTGCGGCACTGTAAGGTGGGCGCATGACTTTGACGTTGCCCAACCTGCTGACCATCATCCGCCTGATTGCAGCCCCTATGGTTGCGGTCATGTTTTTATATTTCACAAGACCTTATGCGGATTGGTTTGCGCTGGTGCTTTTCGTCTCAGCCGCGATCACCGACTGGTTTGACGGCTATCTTGCGCGGGCCTGGAAACAGGAGACAAAACTCGGCGCGATGCTGGATCCGATTGCGGATAAGGCGATGGTGGTGATCGCGTTGATGGTCATTATCGGGTTTTCCAGTTGGTCACCCTGGCTGGTGCTGCCCGCGACGGTGATCCTCTTTCGTGAGGTCTTTGTCTCGGGATTGCGTGAATTCTTGGGCGACACAGCAGGCACGCTGAAGGTCACCAAACTGGCGAAGTGGAAAACCACCTGCCAGATGGTTGCCATTGCCGTGCTGTTTTCACACGGTGTTTTCGAGCATTATCTGGGGATGTCGGCCTACGGCATGGATCAGACCATGGTGAACGCGATTTTCGCGGGCACGGAGCCGGACCTGCAAGGTCTGCGCTGGAAACATGCTGCGATGGAATGGGCGGGCAGTTCTGGCCTGGTGCTCTTGTGGGTCGCCGCGACGTTGACGCTGATTACGGGCTTGGATTACTTTGCGAAGTCACTGCCTTATCTGAAGGATGATCGTTGATGGATGTACTGTATTTTGCCTGGGTGCGCGAACGCATCGGGCTGCCCCGCGAGAAGCTGGACACCTCGGCGCAAACCGTCTCTGATCTGGTGGATGAACTGGTTGCGCGGGAGGATCGCTATGCGATGGCCTTTGCGGATCGGTCCGCCTTGCGCGTGGCACTTGATCAGGAATTGAGCGATTTTGACGCCAAGTTGGACGGTGTGCGAGAGGTTGCGTTTTTCCCGCCGATGACAGGGGGCTAAGGCATGCGCGTTTCGGTTCAGGAAGCGCCATTTGATCCGGGGCAGGAGGTCAACGCCTTTGCAAAGGGTCGCAAGGACGTCGGCGCCGTGGTCAGCTTCACCGGGGTGGTGCGTGATACCGGGGACGAAGCCCTGCACGCCATGGAGATCGAGCACTATCCGGGCATGACCGAAGCGGCATTGACCGACATTGCCAAAGAGGCGCTGGCGCGCTGGTCTTTGGGAGATGCGCTGGTGATCCACAGATACGGGCGGCTGGTGCCGGGTGAGATGATCATGATGGTCGCAACCGCCGCCCGGCACCGAAAGGACGCCTTTGAAGCTGCGGAATTCCTGATGGACTACCTGAAATCCCGTGCGCCTTTTTGGAAACGGGAGGTGACCGAAAAAGGCGCCTCCTGGGTCGCGGCACGTGACGAGGATGAGGACGCGCTGAGCCGCTGGTGACAGGCGCCAACCCGGCCTATTGACGTGTATCAAGGCGGTGATCGGGCGCGATTGCTACTCTGAAGTCATCAAATGACAACAGAGGAGACAGTTGAATGTTCAAGACAATTACAGTCGGTTTCGATGGATCTGGTCCGTCGGAAAATGCACTGCGCCTGGCGTGTGATCTTGCCGCAAATTACGATTCCGAAATCCATATTGTGCACACGCCAAAGCCTGAAACGGTGGCTTTCGCGATGGGGGCCGTGGCGGGGTATCACGTGGCGACAACCATGCCGTCGCACGAAGAAGTGGCTGAAAGTGCACAGAAACTGCTGGATCAGGCCAAGAAAATCACCGCTGAGGCCGGCCAGACGAAGGTCACCACCGAAGTTGGCGAAGGCGACCCCGCGCAATCCCTCTTGGATCACGCAAATAAGGCGGGGTCAGACCTGATCGTGACCGGGCGGCGGGGCTTGGGCAATCTGACTGCGATGGTTTTGGGCAGCACATCCCAACGTGTCGGCCATCTGGCGCAATGCGCGCATCTTACCGTGATGTAGCTAGCCTGCGCGCTGCCGATCAATGTGCGCGCGCAGCTCTTCGGCCTCGTGGCGCGCGTCGCGCAGGCCATCCATTGCGGCCCTTAGCTCGGCCTCGGTCTGCGCCAGCTGGTTTGTCAGTTCCGCTTCGCGTTGTTGCAGGTAGGTGATCGCCTGATCCCGTGTCTCCTCGGCCTCGTGCAACTCCTGGCTCATGCGGTCCAGCTGTGCGACGTCATCTGCAGCAACGCGGGTGAACCGATGCACGATCCAGTTTGCGAACCATCCCAGACAGAAGGCGACAAACAGGATGATCGCGGTCGCAATGACAAACTCTGTCCTACTCATCGCTGTTTCCTTCCGCCTCGGCGTCCGCGCCGTCACCCTGCGTCCCTATATCACTGGATTCTGCGACGCTTTCCAGTGCTGATTCACCTTCGGGGATAGATGGTTCCGGCCGGATCAGGCGGAATTCGATGCGCCGGTTGGCTTCGCGCCCGTCTTCGCTGTCGTTTTCCGCGATAGGCCGGGCTTCGCCGTAGCCCTTCGCGACGAAGGATCCGGTCAAAACCCGCCGCGCGCGCAATTCGTTCAGCACCGATTCAGCCCGCGCCTGGCTGAGGGCAAGGTTCATCTCCTCGCGGCCCTGGCTATCCGTATGGCCTTGCACTTCGAGCCGCATGTCGCCGCACTCCTGCAACACCTCGGCGATGCTGTCCATTGTGGACAGCGCTGTGGCATCGATGGTGGCGCTTCCCGGCTCGAATACGATCTTGGCCTGCGAGATAATATCGGCAATGGCGACTTCGCATTCTTCCGGTGTTGGTATCGAGGCGACGGGATCCAGCTCTTCGACGTAGCGGATGTCGATCTCGAAGGTGCTGTCCTGACCCAGTTTACTGGCCATCAACTGGGCGACAATCGCACTGGCATTCTGATTGCCCGACTTGCCATTCAGCGTAATGGCATCCGGGGTCACGGTCACGGCGCCGTTGTTGAGGAAAGCCAGCGCCTGAATGCCTGTCAGCACGCGGGCGGACCAATCGGCGGGCAAATCAGGGACAACGCGCGCGGCGGTATAGACGTTTTCAGAACCAAACTTGGCCCGTGCAAAACTGTCCGCGACCTCGCGCATTTTTTCATCCGAAATCCGACCGCGCAATTGCACCTGACCTTCCGGGCTCAGCGTTGCAACGAATTCGGGTGGTCCAATCGCAGGATCCGGCGTTTCCGGCAGGATCGGAAAGAGCGCAAAGACATCCGGCAAACCGGTCTCCAACTCTCCGGTCACGCGGTCAAACAGGCGTTGGTCGGTGCCTTCCGCAGCCACAAGGGTTACATCCGCGTTTGAAAAGGTGATGCTGCCTGCGCCCAATTCGGCCAGCGCGGCGATGGCCCTTTCGACGGCTTCTGCCCAGTTCGCCGATGGCACGCCCATGCCGATCGTGCAGCGACCGGGGCCGGTCAATCCGGCCTCGAAGGCGGCAGTGAGAATGCGTCGCTGGCTGGCATCGGTATCCGCCGAGCAGGCATCGAAACGAGCCCCCGCCTCGTCCATGACAAAGCGCAGGGTAAAGGGCGTGATCACCGGGCGCGGTGCCGTGATGTTCAGCGAGAGGCGCAACGCTGGCGGGGCGGAGCGGATCAGGGTTTGTTCCATCTCGGCCTTGGCCTCGGCGCTGTCGGCGATGGCGGTGATTTCCACGCGCCCGGCGGTGACGGACACCTTTGCACGCGGCAAATCTTCAATCGCGCCGATGGCAAAGGCCAGCGCATCTTCCCAGCCGCTTGGGGGAGGATAGTCGGCGGTTTCCAGCAGGTCAGTGACCGGCAGGTCGCTCATCGCGCTGAAGCCTTCCACCAGCGCCTCCCGATCCGTCGCTTCGGGGATCAGGCCAATGATCGACAGCCCGGCGGTGTTGCGCAGCACTTCTGCTGAAAACCGCGGGGGGGGAATGGCCGCAACCGCCTCGACTTCCATCAGGTCAATCACGCGCGCGGCATCCACAACCGACCCCGCCACGCTCAGCGCCTGAAAGCGCAGCGCCTCGGTTGGCGCGGTTCCGGCCAGGGCGACACGCAGCCCGTCCGCCTCGACCTCGGCCCAGATCAGGCTGTTTTCATCCAGGGCGGTCCGCACGCCGATTTCGGAGGAATCCTCAATCAGTTGCACAGAGGAATTGGCTGCAACCAGAGATACCGCAGCGGCGGCAACAAAGGCAGAAGCGATCATTGTGTAGTAGGACAGGCGCATGTCACCCTGTGGCTGAAACCGAGTCCCCCACGTGATACGCCCCCTGAGGTGTGGATTCAATCACACCACAAGCGCTGCCACAAAAAAGAACAGCGGGATCATGCCTGTATCCCGGTTGGCGCGGAAAAGCTGCAGCAGTTTCGCATTGTCTTCGATGTCCAGACCGCGCAGCTGCCAGGCCATGTGCCAGCCCATGGCCCAGGGACCGGCCAGCACCAGCACCATGGCCATGACGTTCGCCTGTGGCAGCGCGGTGAAGATGACTGCAAGCCCCATCAGCCCCACAGTGGCCATCAGAAAACGCCGCAGCCACGCCGGGCTCTTGTCGCCAAAGAGGCGCGCGGTGGACTTTATGCCGATCAATGCGTCGTCTTCGGTGTCCTGATGCGCATAGATCGTGTCGTAAAACAGTGTCCACGCGATCCCCGCGAGGTAGAGGACAACCGCAGGCGCTTGCAATGCGCCGCTATGGGCGGTCCAGGCCAGCAATGCGCCCCAGTTGAAGGCCAGCCCCAGAAACACCTGCGGCCACCATGTAAATCGCTTGGCAAAAGGGTAGATCGCCACCGGCAGCAGGGCCAGAATGCCCAGGGCAATGGCGGCCAAGTTGAAAGTCAGCAGAATGCCGAAGGCCAGCAGCGATTGTAGGCACATCCAGATCACGGCCCCGCGCACGCTCACCTGACCGGAGGGGATGGGGCGTGAGCGTGTTCGGCCCACGCTGCCGTCGAAGTCGCGGTCGGTGATGTCATTCCAGGTGCATCCGGCGCCGCGCATCAGCCAGGCGCCGAACCCGCAGCCCACCGCAATCCACAGATCATGCCAGCTCGCCTGCTGGTCGTGCAGCATCGCGAGCGTCAGACCCCACCAGCAGGGCAGCAGCAGCAGCCATGTGCCAATCGGTCGGTCCGCCCGGCTGAGGCGCAGGTAAGGGCGTGTCCACGCGGGCGCCGTCGTATCGACCCAATTGTCTTTTACCGCATCTGCAACTTGACCATCTGGTGCTGCCTTGAGGTCTTGCATATGTATCTCTCCATGGACCGTAACGTGATCGCCAAAATCAGGCTTTATGTAGAGCACGCATTGGGGCAGGGGCAATCTGTTCCAGTGTCGCGGGAGCAGGCGCATTATCTCTTTGGTGTCATGCGCCTTGGCGTCGGCGCTCAGGTGCTGTTGTTTGACGGGCAGAGCGGCGAATGGCGTGCGGAGGTCGTGGAGGCCGGAAAACGCGGCGGCACATTGGTGGTTTCGGAGCAGACCAAGCCGCTGCAGATGCCCCCCGATCTGTGGCTGATCTTTGCGCCGATCAAGAAGGCACGCACTGATTTCATTGTGGAAAAATCTGTCGAAATGGGCGTGTCGCGTATTTTGCCAGTGCAGACCGACTTCACCAACGCGGGCCGCATCCAGCGGGACCGGCTGCAGGCCCATGCCGTGGAGGCTGCGGAGCAATGTGGGGGCACCTACGTGCCGGATGTGGCGGAGATGGTCCGGCTTGATCGATTGCTGGCGGATTGGGACAAATCCCGACAGATCATGTTTTGCGACGAAGCAAAGGTGGCCTCAAAGCCCACCTTACCGGCGTTGGCGAGCCCCTGGGCGGTTCTGATTGGGCCCGAAGGCGGGTTTTCCCCGGCAGAGCGGGATCGGCTGCAGCGCCTGGCTCATGCTCATCCCATCTCGTTAGGGCCGAGGATTCTCCGCGCCGATACGGCGGCGGTGGCGGCGCTGACACTCTGGCAACATCAGTTGGGGGACTGGCAGTGATACGCCCGGAGGCCAAAGCGCAGCTTTTGCGCTGGCGCGAAGCTTTGGCGGGGATGTGCCTTGCCGCGCTTGGGGCGTGGTGGCTCCTTGGGCCCGGTCGATTGTTAACGCTGCCCGCCATTGGCCTGCTCGTTGCGGGGCTGGGGCTGATTTGGGTGGGCGTCCAGCGCGCACGGTTCAGAAGCAGCGGCGATGGGCCCGGATCGGTCCGTGTGGATGAGGGGCAGATCACCTATTTCGGTCCGCTCACAGGCGGCGCTGTTGCCTTGCGAGAGATGTCACAGCTCACGCTCGACAAGGCGCTTTACCCGGCCCACTGGCGTTTGCAGCAGCCCGGTCAGCCGGAATTGTTGATCCCGGTAACGGCAGAAGGGGCCGACGCCCTTTTTGATGCCTTTGCGACGCTTGCGGGCTTGCGCACGGAACGGATGCTGCACGCGTTGCACGAGGAGGGCAAACACCAGATCGTGATCTGGCAGCGCGCCTCCGCGAAAAATGCACACCTTTCTCTGCATTGACACCCTGGAAAAATCATCCCATCCCTGACGGTTCAAACGCATCAGTTGAACGAACGGAGCCTCCGATATGTCCATTCCTCAGTCCGGCGGCGGCCCGATCACATCCCATGACCAGCTGGCGCAATATCTCGCCGACGGATGCAAGCCAAAAGACCAATGGCGCATCGGCACCGAGCACGAGAAATTCGGATATTGCAAAGACACCCTGAAACCGCTGCCCTATGAGGGGGAGCGCTCCATCCGGGTGATGCTCGAAGGGCTGCGGGACATGCACGGCTGGGCGCCGGTGACCGAGGGCGGGCTGCTGATCGGGCTGGAAAAGGATGGTGCCAACATCAGCCTGGAACCGGGCGGGCAACTGGAACTCAGCGGTGGGCCGCTGGAGACGATCCACGAGACCTGCGACGAGGTGAACACCCATCTGCGCGAAGTTCAGGACGTGGCTGACAAGATCGGTGCGGGGTTCATTGGGCTGGGGGCCGCGCCGATCTGGACCCATGACGACATGGATCTGATGCCCAAGGGCCGCTACAAGCTGATGAACGAATACATGACCAAAGTGGGCACGATGGGCCGGGTCATGATGCGCCGCACCTGCACGGTTCAGGTCAACCTCGACTTCGCCTCCGAGGCGGATATGGTCAAGAAGATGCGTGTGGCGCTCGCCCTTCAACCTATTGCCACCGCGCTTTTTGCAAATTCTCCCTTCTTCGAGGGCAAGGTGAATGGTCACAAATCCTGGCGGTCCCGCGTCTGGCGCGATCTTGATGCCGCCCGCACGGGCACGTTGCCCTTCGTGTTCGAAGACGGCATGGGGTTCGAGGCCTGGGTCCAATACGCGCTGGATGTGCCGATGTATTTTGTCTATCGCGATGGCAAATACATTGACGCGCTGGGCATGTCTTTCCGCGATTTTCTCAAGGGCCAGTTGCCCGCATTGCCCGGCGAGATCCCGACGCTTTCGGACTGGGCGGACCATCTCACCACCGCTTTCCCCGAGGCGCGCACCAAGAAATACATTGAAATGCGCGGGGCCGATGGTGGTCCGTGGCGCAGGCTCTGTGCGCTGCCCGCGTTCTGGGTGGGCATGATGTATGACGAAACCGCGCTTGATGCCGCCTGGGACATCGCCAAGAGCTGGGATGCTGAGACCCGCGAAGGGCTGCGTGTGGCGGCTTCCGTGGACGGGCTGCAAGCGGAAGTGAATGGCATCAAAATGCACGATATCGCGCGGGAGGCCGTGGCGATCAGTCACGCAGGCCTCAAGGCGCGCGCCCGTCCCGGCGCGGGCGGCATGGTGCCCGACGAGACGCATTTCCTGAACGCGCTGCATGAGAGCATCGAGACGGGTAAAGCGCCCGCAGATGAGTTGCTCGACCACTACCACGGCGACTGGAACGGTGATCTCACACGGATCTACGCGGAATACTCGTATTGATGTCTTGCAGGCGACCTGTGACCACCTGTAGCAACGCTGACCTTGCTGCTGTCTAGAATTTACCGACAAGCGGCGATCCGTCAGTCCGCGTGAAGGTTGACCCGTGTTTATCATGCCGTTTGATCACATCATGATCAGGATAGTGGACCGCGCCTGCTTCGGCCCGCGTGCCCAGAACCAGCATCACCGCGTCGCTTGTCGAACGGTTTTCCAGACAATGGGCTGTCGGTTCCCCGGCCTTCCACCCCGCAGCGTCCCCGGCGTTGAGGGCGGTTTCCTCATCTTCAATCAGCACGAGTTCTCCTGATATCAAATAGATCAACTCGTCTTCGGTCTCGTGCCAATGGCGATGCGACGATCGCGAACCGGGAGGAAGCCGCTCCAGCCGCACGCCGACCTGGGTTAATCCCACAGCATCGCCCAGATGAATTTCTGCATAAGGGCCATCATCCTGTCCGGAGGTCGGGTTTGGCGCGCCGTCGTGCTCGGACCATTCACGGCCAGTGATCTTCGGCATGGCGTCATTTGCTCCACATGTGATTTGTGAACATAGCCTACCAAACACCGCCTGCGCGGTCACCAAGGCACAGAACGGATCGGCGCCTGCCCGCAGAGATATTGGGGCGATGGCAGAATTGTCGAAACTGTTCGCAGGAACGAAAAAGCCCCGGAAGGTACTCCGGGGCTTTCCTATTCTCGCAATGGTGGCGGTCTACTGCGGGATTTCGCCCGTCAGACCTTCGACGTAGAAGTTCATGCCCGCGAGGGTGCCGTCATCGGCCACCTCACCATCCGCCAGCCAGTCGCTGCCGTCCTGCTTTTTCAGTGGGCCGGTGAAGGGATGATAGGAGCCATCGGCAATCGCGGCCTTCATCGCCAGCGCTTCCTCTTTCACATCCGCTGGCACCGCGTCGGAAATCTCGCCGATGGCTACCATGCCAGCGCCGATGCCGTCCCAGGTGTCGGTGCTTTCCCAGGTGCCGTCGATCACCGCCTGCGTGCGCGCGATGTAGTAGGGCGCCCAGTCATCGATGATCGAGGAGACGCGCGGGAAGGGCGCGTATTGGCCCATGTCGGAGGCCTGACCGAATGTCACCACATTGCCCGCTTCTTGAGCGGCAGCCTGTGGCGCGGTGGAATCGGTGTGCTGCAACACCACGTCGGCACCTTGTTCGATCAACGCGCGGGCCGCATCGGCCTCTTTTGCCGGATCGAACCAGGTATAAGCCCAGATGATCTTGAACTCGACATCCGGGTTGACTTTGGCCGCGTGGATATAGGCGGCGTTGATCCCCCGGATCACTTCCGGGATCGGGTAGGAGGCGATGTAGCCGATGATGTTCGACTTGGTCATCTTGCCCGCGATGTGGCCCTGAATGGCGCGGCCCTCGTAGAAACGTGCCGAATAGGTCGAGACATTGTCAGAGCGTTTGTACCCCGTGGCATGTTCGAATTTCACATCCGGGAATTTCGCGGCGATGTTGATCGTCGGATCCATGTAGCCAAAGGAGGTGGTGAAGATCAGATCGGCACCGTCCAACGCCATCTGCGTCATCACGCGCTCGCTGTCCGGGCCTTCGGCGACATTCTCGACGTAGACGGTTTCGACCGCATCGCCCAGGGCTTCTTCAACCGCCAGACGGCCCTTGTTGTGTTCATATGTCCAGCCACCGTCGCCGATCGGACCGACAAAGACAAAGCCGACTTTGGTCTTCTCATGGCCATCCGCATAGGCGCCAGCGGCCAAGCCGAGTGCCACCGCGGCACTGGCCAGAAGGGTTTTGATTTTCATTTCAGGTCTTCCCCATGTTGAACCGCCCCTTATCCGAGGCGTTGATTGGCCCCTAGTGAGAGGCGTGGAACGTTCGGCCCAAAGAGCCGGGTGCAGCACTCTTGTCTGCAGATAAGACGACGAGCACAATGATCGTTATGACGTACGGCGACATTGCCAGATATTCCACCGGAATGGCAACGCCAGCGCCTTGCAGATTCAGTTGCAATTGTGTGATCCCGCCAAAAAGATAGGCACCCAGCAGCACGCGCCAGGGCTTCCAACTGGCGAAAACCACCAGGGCGAGAGCAATCCAGCCGACACCTGCGGTCATCCCTTCGGTCCATTGCGGGACGCGAATGAGGCTGATGTAGGCGCCGCCCATGCCCGCGCAGGCCCCACCAAACATGATCGCTAGCGTCCGGATGCGCACAACCTTGTATCCCAGCGCATGGGCCGCATCGTGATTTTCACCAACCGCGCGCAGGACCAGACCGGCGCGGGTGAATTTCAGAACGGCCCAGACCATGGCGACTAGCAGCAGGCCGAAATACAAAATGGGATCATGCGAAAACAGGATTGGGCCGATCACGGGAATATCCGCCAGGGGACCGAAATTGAAATCGGCCATGCGCGGGGGTTTGATCCCCACATACCCCTGGCCCAGAAGGGCGGACAGTCCCAGCCCAAAAAGAGTGAGCGCAAGCCCTGACGCGACCTGATTGGCCAGCGTGATCTGCGTGAGAAAGGCGAAAAGCAGGCTCAGCACGGCACCGCCCAGAGCGGCAGCGATAAAGCCCGTGAGCGGCGAGCCGGTTTCCACCGCAATCGCAAAGCCGCAAATGGCGCCGAGGATCATCATCCCCTCGACCCCAAGGTTCAGCACGCCCGCGCGTTCCACCACCAATTCACCGGTTGCCGCCAGCAGAATGGGCGTGGCCGCGCTCATCAAAGCAGCGACCAGCAGGATCGGGTTGATCACGGACAAATCCATTACGCTGCCTCCGTCCGACCGAACTGCAGCCGGTAGTTGGTGAAAAGATCGAGCGCCAGAAGGAAAAACAACAGCATCCCCTGAAATACCTGAATGGCGGCGGCGGGCAGGCCAAGCTGGCTCTGCGCGATATCGCCGCCAATGTAGGTCAGCGCCATCAGCAATCCGGCCAGCACGATGCCAATGGGGTGCAACCGGCCCAGAAAGGCCACGATGATCGCGGTAAAACCATATCCGACATTAAAATCGATGCTGACCTGACCCGCCGGCCCTGAAACCTCAAACAGCCCGGCAAGACCCGCAAGCATGCCCGATGTGCCCAGACAAAAGAGCAGCAAACGGCTGGGGTTCACACCGGAAAACCGCGCAGCGCGCGGGGCTTCGCCGGTGACGCGAACCGCGAACCCAAGTCGGTGCCGCGCCAGGAGGACATAGGCAAAGATCACGGCGATCAGGGCGGCCACCACCCCCCAATGCATGCCCGATCCGGCGATGATCTCGGCATTATGCGCGGACGCATATTGTTGCAGGTTGCGACTGCCGGGAAACCCAAAACCTTCGGGGTTTTTCAATAACCCCAATGACATGGAGGCCAGAAACTGCTCCGCCACATAGACCAGCATCAGGGAGACCAGGATTTCGTTGGTCCCGAATTTAACCTTGAGAAGCGCCGGGATCATCGCCCAGGCCCACCCGCCAAAGGCACCTGCCAGAACCATCGCAGGAAAGATCAGCACGCTTTCCGTTGGATAAAACGCCAGCCCCATGCCCGCCCCGAAAAGCGCGCCCATGATATATTGTCCTTCGGCCCCGATGTTCCAGATGCCCGCTTTGAATCCAAGGCTCAGCCCAATTGCGATCAACACCAGCGGCGCGCCTTTGATCAGCAATTGGGGGCGGTAATAAAACGCAAACTCACCAAACAGCGGTTCCCAGAAAATCGTCATGATCGACTGCACCGGGTCCTTGCCGAGGGCGGCAAACAACAGCCCGCCAAACAGAAATGTCGCCAAAACCGCCAATATAGGGGTGACATACGCAAAAAACCGGCTCGGCTGTGGCCGCTTCTCCAACCGGATCATGAGATCGGCCCGCGTTTCTTCTGGCCGGAAATATCCTTGCCGAAGGCAAGAAAACTCTTTTGGTGCAACAGGCTACACATGCGCCACCTCCATCCCATGCGCGCCCCCCATCAGCAGGCCAATCTCTTCCACCGTGAGCCCATCCGTGCTGCGAGGTTCTGACAACCGCCCTTCGTTGAGCGCAGCAAAGCGGTCGGAGATTTCCATCAACTCGTCGAGATCCTGACTGATCACGATCACCGCGGCCCCATCGGTCGCCAGATCCAGCAGTGCCTGACGAATGGCCGCAGCAGCAGACGCATCCACCCCCCAGGTCGGTTGGTTGACCACCAGCACCTCCGGGCGCTGCAACACTTCCCGCCCGATCACGAATTTCTGCAGGTTACCGCCGGACAGCGAACGCGCTGCATTCCCCGCGCCGGGCGTGCGCACATCGAAGGTTTCGATGATCCTATCGGCAAACCCGCGCGCAGCGGGCCAATTGAGAAACCCTTTCTTTTCAAGCCCCTCTCGCGCGACACCGGTCAGCATTGCGTTTTCGGTCAACGACATGTCAGGGGCCGCAGCGTGTCCCAACCGCTCTTCTGGCGCAGCCAGCAGACCGGCAATCCGGCGCGCATTGGGACCCAAAGAGCCAATGTCCACGCCCTTCAGATGAACCATGCCTTCAGGCGCGCGCATTTCGCCCGAAAGAGCGGCAAGCAATTCATCCTGACCATTGCCCGCAACCCCGCCGATGCCCAGCACCTCGCCCTTGCGCAGAGACACGGAGATATCGCGCAACGGCATCCCGAAGGCCGAGGGTGAGGGCTGGGACAACCCGCGCAATTCCAGCAGTGTGTCGCCCAGAGTGACGCTTGGACGGGTAGGCGTGCTCAGCACCTTGCCCACCATCATCTCGGCCATTTCCCGTGCCGTCGTGTCGCGCGGAATACATTCCCCAACAACCTTGCCCAACCGCAGAATGGTCGCGGCATCGCAGAGCGCACGAATTTCCTCAAGCTTATGAGAAATATACAGAATTGCGGTGCCCTCTGCGCTGAGCTTGCGCAGTGTTTCAAACAGAATGTCCACCTCCTGCGGGGTCAGAACGGAGGTTGGTTCATCCATGATCAACAGCTTGGGATCCTGCAGAAGACACCGAATGATCTCGACCCGCTGGCGCTCACCCGCGGACAGATCGCCGACGATCCGGTCGGGCGCAAGCGGCAGCCCGTAAGTGTCGGACACCTTTCTGATCTGTTCGGAGAGGGCGCGCAGTTTTGGCGCATTCTCCATGCCCAAGGCGATGTTTTCCGCAACACTCAGGGCGTCAAAGAGCGAAAAATGCTGAAATACCATGCCGACGCCGGCAGCGCGCGCGGCGCGGGGCTCGAGCGGTGCATAGGGCGCGCCGTGCATCTGCATCGTCCCCTGGTCCGGTTTCACCAACCCGTAGATCATTTTCACCAGGGTCGATTTCCCCGCGCCATTTTCACCCAGCAGGGCGTGGACTTCCCCCGGTGCAATCGAGAGCGACACGGTGTCATTGGCCACGACGCCTGGGTAGGCTTTGGTCAGCCCCTCCAGAGCCAGTAGGGCAGTCATGCGCGCGTCTCCCATGCGGTGGCGTTTGCTTGCCGGGCCGCTATTAGCTCGGAGGCGACGCCAATGGCAATCACATGCGGATGCTTGCCCAACGTCGGTCGTCCAATCGGGCAGGTGATCCGGGCGATCTGGTCAGGCCCATGCCCCAGGCCGCGCAGTCGATTGCGAAACCGTGCCCACTTCGTCGCAGACCCTATCAAGCCTGCAAAGGCGAACCCATGCCCCAGTAGCCGGTGGCACAGTTCCAGATCCAACGCATGTGAAAACGTGACAATCAAATGCTCCGCGTCATGTGGTGCGTATGGTATCAGATCTGCGGGCTTCTGGGCGCAAAGCTGCGTCACGCCATCGGGCATGTCGGCTGGAAACCGTTCGGCTTGCGTGTCCACCCAGGTGATCTGAACATCCGGAAGCGGGTGCAAAACAGCAATCAATGCCCGGCCCACATGCCCCGCCCCCCAAATCCAGATCGCGCGCGTGGGCTGGCTGACGGGTTCCACCATCCAACCATCGCGATATGCCGGTACTGGTCGCTGGCCACTGTTGCGCAACTGGCTGCGTGCCCGTGTGACGCTGAGCGGTTCCGGCCCTTTGCCGCGGGCGATCATGTCCTGCGGCAGCGCCTGCGCGCGCGTCAAATCGTAATATTCCGTCAGCATTTCCACCGCACCTCCGCAACACTGACCCATGTCGGGGCCAAGTGCGTGGCGCGTTACGCTATCCGCGCCGGTTTCCAGCTGCTGGCGTGCCGTCTGCGTCAAGGCGTGCTCCAATGCACCCCCACCCACTGTGCCCGATTGTCCGTCGCGCCACACCAGCATGGACGCCCCCACTTCGCGCGGCGCGGAGCCTTTGACGCTGGCGACCACCACACGCGCCACCCTGCCATGCGCCCGACAGGCCTCGATCAATGTAGCGCGGTCAAAAGACATCAGATGTCCCCCCGTGCCCGCTCAACGCCGGTCAGAACAGCCTCAGCGGTGGCGGGTGTCTGCAGATCGGCATAATGTGGACCACAGGATTGCACCGCATCGCATAGGGCCGAATAGGCGGAGATGCCCAGCATCAACGGCGGCTCGCCCACCGCCTTGGATCGGTAAACGGTTTCCTCGCGATTTTCGCCGTCCCAGAGCGCGACGTTGAAAATATCAGGGCGATCAGAACAGGCCGGGATCTTGTAGGTCGAGGGCGCATGCGTGCGCAAACGCCCGGCGTCGTCCCAGACAAGTTCTTCGGTTGTGAGCCAGCCTGCGCCCTGCACATACCCGCCTTCAATCTGGCCAATATCAATGCTGGGGTTCAACGATGCGCCCGCGTCATGCAGGATATCGGCGCGCAGGATCCGGTTTTCCCCCGTGAGCGTGTCGACCACCACTTCGGTGACCGCCGCGCCATAGGCGAAGTAGAAAAACGGCCGACCTTCTCCCTTGATCCGGTCCCATTCCAGCTTGGGGGTCTTGTAAAATCCGGTCGCCGACAGGCTGACACGCGCGAAATAAGCCATCCGGGCCACCTCGGCGAAACTGTAGGTGGCCCCCGCCACCAGCACCTCACCGTCCACGAACCGGACCTCCATGGCCTCGCACTGATGCCGTTCAGCCAGCAGATCGGCCATACGCGCGCGGATCGTGTCGCAGGCGGCCTGCACTGCCATGCCATTGAGATCGCTGCCGGAAGAGGCCGCCGTGGCGGAGGTGTTGGGCACCTTACCTGTATCCGTCGCCGTGATTTTCACCTGCCCCACATCGACACCAAATCTCGCGGCGGCGACCTGGGCAACCTTCTGAAACAGACCTTGCCCCATCTCGGTGCCACCGTGGTTCAGATGGATGGAGCCGTCCTGATAGACATGCACCAGCGCACCCGCCTGATTGAGATGCGTCAGCGTAAAGGAGATGCCGAATTTCACGGGCGTCAGCGCGATGCCTTTTTTCAACACGGGGTTTTGCGCGTTCCAGTCCAAGGCCGATGCGCGCCGCGCCGCGTAGTCGCTGCTGTCAACAAGGCGTTCGATCATCTCGGGCAGGACGAAATCCGCGACCTCCTGACCGTAAGGCGTGGTGTTGCGTTTCTTCTGGCCGGAAATATCCTCGCCGAAGGCATAGAAGTTTTTCTGCCGTACCGCCAAGGGATCCAACCCCAGATGTGTGGCGATATGGTCCATGACCCGCTCGATCCCCAACATTCCCTGCGGCCCGCCAAACCCGCGAAAGGCCGTTGCACTTTGAGTGTTGGTTTTCAGCCGGTGACTGGTGATGCGCACGGCGGGCAGGAAATAGGCATTGTCGGCGTGCAGCATGGCACGGTCCGCCACTGGCAGCGACAGATCCTGCGCCCAGCCGCACCGTGCATAATGGGTGAAATCAATGCCTTCGATCCTGCCATCGGCATCAAAGCCCACGGTGTAGTCGATGCGAAAATCATGGCGCTTGCCTGTGATGATCATGTCGTCATCCCGATCATATCGCATCCGGCAGGGGCGTCCCGTTTGCGCGGCCACCACGGCGCAGGCCACGGCCAGCGCATTGCCCTGACTTTCCTTGCCGCCAAACCCACCGCCCATGCGCCGGGTTTCCACGCGGACGGCGTGCATGGGTTTGCCCAGGGCCTCTGCCACCTTGTGCTGGATTTCCGTGGGGTGCTGGGTGGAGCTCATCACCACCATATCACCCCCCTCCTGGGGCAGCGCGAGCGCGGCCTGGCCTTCGAGGTAGAAATGCTCCTGTCCGCCCGCATGCAACCGGCCTGTGATGCGGTGGGATGCTTGCGGCAAGGCCGCCTCGACATCGCCGCGGGTGTAGACACGGGGGCCGTCCTCAAAACGGCTGTTCTGCGCCATCGCATCGTCAATGGTCAGGATCGCGGGTGTCTCGGTGATGTCGATCTGCCCCAGCCGCGCGGCCTGTCTTGCGGCCAGATGCGAGCGCGCGGCCACCACAAAGAGCGGCTGCCCCACGTAGTGCACGCGGTCCGTGGCCAGCAGCGGTTCATCATGGTTCGACGGCGATACGTCATTGTCAAACGGCAGGTCCGACGCGGTCAAAACGGCAACCACACCGGGGGCATCGCGCACCGCAGTCAGATCCATCCCCTTCAACTGTCCCGCTGCCACCTGCGACATGCCAAACGCCAGATGCAACGCGTCTTTCGGCACAGGGATATCGTCGATGTAACGTGCAGCCCCCGTTACGTGCAAAGCGGCGGCGTCATGGGGCAGGGACTTGGCCACGCTCATGGCATCACCTCAAGCGCATTTGCCGCAACGCCCTGATCTTCATGCCAATATCTCAGCAGCATGTTCTGCGCGGTTTTCATCCGGTAGGTCGCGCTGGCGCGCATGTCTGACAGGGGCTCGAAATCCGATGCCATGGCCCGCATCGCGGCGCGCACGGTCGCCTCAGACCAGGGCGCGCCGATCAGAGCCGCCTCGGCACCAGCTGCCCGTTTCGGGATGCCGGCCATGCCACCAAATGCAATACGGGCCGCAGTGACGCGCCCGTTTTCTGTGGTGATCGAAAAGCATCCGCAAACGGCGGAGATGTCCTGATCATAGCGTTTCGACAGCTTGTAGCACTTCAGGCGGCCCGGGCCGCGCGGGATTGTGATGGCTTCGACGAATTCACCAGGTCGGCGATCCTGCTTGCCATAATCAATAAAGAAGTCTTCGAGCGGCATATCCCGCCGCTCACTTCCCAACCGCAAGTGCACGCGCGCGGCCAGCGCGATCAGCGCCGGGGGGCCGTCACCAATCGGCGAGCCATTGGCTATATTCCCGCCGATGGTGGCGGCATTGCGCACCTGAACCGACCCGTAGCGCCGGATCAACTCGGCGAATGAGGGGTGATGCCGGGCAATGGCATCTTCCAGTTCAGTCAACGTTGTCATCGCGCCGATGCGGATGGCGTCGTCTGTCTGCGCGATGCCGCGCAGGTCGGCACATCCGTTCAAAAACGCCACAGGGCTCAGCGGACGGAATTCTTTTGTCACCCAAAGACCGACATCCGTTGCACCGGCGATCAGGGTGGCATCGGGATGGACCTGATACCAGGTGGCCAGATCATCGCTGGTTTCAGGTTGGAAGAGGGCATCGCTACCTTTGTTTTTAGATTTTGCGACCGGCACATCCCGCATATGATCAGGGACGGGTGCTGCCTCTGCCGCCTCCGCGGCGCGCACAATCGGGGCATATCCGGTGCAGCGGCACAGGTTGCCTGCAAGCTGCGTGTCATGATCCTTGCGATGGTTCAAATGGGCCGTGGCCATGGAGACCACAAATCCCGGGGTGCAAAATCCGCATTGGCTGCCGTGATGGTCAATCATCGCCTGCTGCACCGGATGCAGCGCGCCATCTGGTGCGGCGATCCCCTCGATGGTGCGCACCGCTTTGCCGTTCAACTGCGGCAGGAACAAGATACAGGCATTGAATGTCCGGGCACCGTGCGCATCCGTGATCATGACCGAACACGCCCCGCAATCACCCTCATTGCAGCCCTCTTTGGTGCCTGTCAGTCCGCGGGCCTCTCTGAGCCAGTCCAGCAAGGTGGTGGTCGGCGCCACATCTCGCAGCACCACTGTTTCTCCGTTCAGGCGAAACGTTATCTCCATTCGGTCAGATCCGCCGCGGTACCAGGGGCTCTTGATGCCCGTCGTTCGATGCGGCGTAGAACGACAGACGAGTAGGACGATCCAGAGGCTAAGCGGGTGCGCAGTTGATTTGCAAGGGAAAAGGCGTCCGCCCGGCGCGCGCAGCAGGCTCAATGTCTAAAATTACGCGTGGCCCATTCTTGGTACTGGCGGGTCGGACATGGCTGATCTAGGTTTGACGCATGAGCACATCCCCCCGATTCATTCACCTGCGCAGCCACTCGGAATATTCCCTGCTGGAAGGGGCGCTGCGCCTGAAGAAACTGCCCGGATTATGCGCCGATGCGCAGATGCCGGCGCTGGCGCTGACCGACACCAACAACATGTTCGCAGCTCTGGAGTTTTCAGTTGCGATGTCCGGCGCCGGGCTGCAGCCCATCCTCGGCTGCCAGGTAGATGTTGCTTATGTCGAGACCCGCCCGGGTGAGAAGCCCCGCGCGCCTGCCGCACTGGTGTTGCTGGCACAGTCAGAGGCCGGGTACGAAAATCTGATGAAGCTCAACTCCTGTCTCTACATCGACAAGGGCGGGGCCTTGCCGCAGGTTTCGCTGGATGAATTGCAGGCCCATGCGGCGGATGTGATCTGCCTGACCGGTGGGCCGGAGGGGCCCGTGGGCAAGTTGCTGCAGGCCGGGCAACGCCCCGCGGCACAGGATCTGATGGACCGGTTGAAATCCGTCTTTGCCGACAGGCTCTATGTTGAATTGCAGCGTCACCCGAACGAGGGGGGCCAGCCGGAAGCGGAGCGTTTGACGGAGCGCGGGTTTGTCGAGATGGCCTATGCGATGGATGTGCCGCTTGTGGCGACAAATGATGTCTATTTCCCCAAATCGGACATGTATGAGGCACATGACGCGCTGATCTGTATTGCCGAAGGCGCCTATGTCGATCAGCAGGATGCGCGCCGCCGTCTGACCGCCCAGCACTATTTCAAATCACAGACCGAAATGGTGACACTTTTTGCCGATCTGCCTGAAGCGATCGAGAACACGGTTGAAATCGCAAAGCGTTGCGCGTTTCAGGCCTATCGGCGCGATCCGATCCTGCCGAAATTCGCGGATAATGAGATTGAGGAGCTGCGCCAGCAATCCCATGCGGGCCTCAGGGACCGGCTGGCGGTCATCCCGCATGCGGCCAGCGTTGAGGAGTATGAAAAGCGGCTCGATTTCGAGCTTGGGATCATCGAGGGGATGGGGTTCCCCGGATACTTCCTGATCGTTGCGGATTTCATCAAATGGGCCAAAGACAATGACATCCCCGTGGGGCCGGGGCGGGGCTCGGGTGCGGGTTCGCTGGTGGCCTATGCGCTGACCATCACGGACCTCGATCCGCTGCGCTACAACCTGCTGTTTGAGCGGTTTCTGAATCCCGAACGGGTATCCATGCCCGACTTCGATATCGACTTCTGTATGGATCGGCGTGAAGAGGTCATTCGGTATGTTCAAGACAAGTATGGCCGTGATAAGGTTGGGCAAATCATCACTTTTGGTGCGCTTTTGTCAAAGGCTGCGGTGCGCGATATTGGCCGCGTACTGCAAATGCCCTATGGTCAGGTGGACCGATTGTCCAAAATGATCCCGGTGGAGGGCGTCAAACCTGTATCCATCGAAAAGGCGCTGGCCGACGAGCCCCGCCTGCGTGAAGAGGCGCGCAACGAAGAGGTTGTTGCGCGGCTTCTGGAATATGGTCAACAGGTCGAGGGGTTGCTTCGGAACGCTTCGACCCATGCGGCGGGTGTGGTGATCGGGGACAGGCCGCTGGACGCGCTTGTCCCGCTCTATCAGGACCCGCGTTCGGACATGCCTGCGACCCAGTTCAACATGAAATGGGTGGAGCAGGCCGGGCTGGTCAAATTCGACTTTCTGGGCCTGAAAACGCTGACCGTGATCCAGAATGCGTTGGATCAGATCAAGGCCTCGGGCCGGCATTTGCACATCGCTGCAGATGGGACGGAGCTCTTTGAGCCGCCCGAAGGGTTGGAAGACGATATTGGCACCATCCCGCTGGATGATGAAGCCTCTTTCAAGCTCTATGCCTCCGCCAAGACGGTTGCAGTATTTCAGGTGGAAAGCTCGGGCATGATGGATGCGCTCAAGCGCATGAAACCCACCTGCATCGAGGACATCGTGGCGCTTGTGGCGCTCTACCGGCCTGGCCCGATGGAAAACATCCCGACCTATTGCGAGGTCAAGAACGGGTTGAAGGAGCGCACCTCCATCCATCCGCTGATCGACGACATTCTCGAAGAAACGCAAGGGATTATCGTTTATCAGGAACAGGTGATGCAGATCGCGCAGGTTATGGCGGGCTACAGCCTGGGCGGCGCGGATCTGCTGCGCCGCGCGATGGGCAAGAAGATTGCGGAGGAGATGGCCAAGGAGCGCCCGAAATTCGAAAAGGGCGCACAGGAAAACGGGGTGGACAAGAAAAAGGCCACCGAAGTGTTCGACCTTCTGGAGAAATTCGCCAACTACGGTTTCAACAAGTCCCACGCCGCGGCCTATGCGGTCGTCAGCTACCAGACGGCCTGGCTCAAAGCGAACCACCCGGTGGAATTCATGGCCGGGGTGATGAACTGCGATATCCACCTCACGGATAAGCTCGCGGTTTATTTTGAGGAGGTGCGCAAGCGGTTGGAGCTGCCTTGGGTGCCGCCCTGCGTGAACCGGTCGGATGCCACGTTCAAAGTGGTCGATGGCGCGCTGGTCTATGCATTGGGCGCGCTCAAGAACGTCGGTGTTGAGGCGATGAAACTGATCACGGACGGCAGGGGGGATAAACCCTTTACCACGCTCTTTGATCTCGCCCGCCGGGTGGATTTGAAGCGCGTTGGCAAACGTCCGCTGGAGATGCTAGCGCGGTCCGGCGCTTTCGATCAGTTGGATCCCAACCGCCGCCGTGTGTTCGGCGCGCTTGATCCGCTGGTCGGATATTCTGCGGCCATTCACGAGCAGAAAGCCTCCAACCAGGTGTCGCTTTTCGGCGAGGCAGGCGATGACCTGCCCGAACCGCGGCTGCACCCCGTGGACGATTGGTTGCCCGCCGAGCGGCTGAGCGAAGAATTCAAGGCCGTGGGCTTTTACCTCTCCGGCCATCCGCTCGATGACTATATGGGGCCGCTCAAACGCAAGGGCATCCTGACGCTGGATGAGGTCATGGCCAAAGCCGAAAGCGGGCCGATGAACGCAAAACTGGCGGGTGTTGTTGCCGGGCGGCAGGAGCGCAAATCGGCGCGTGGCAACCGGTTCGCGTTTTGCCAGATGTCCGACACAACCGGTGCCTATGAGGTCACGCTCTTTTCTGAAACGCTGGAAAAATCCCGCGAGCATCTGGAAACCGGTGCCAAAGTCGTGGTGGCGGTGGAGGTGACGCTGGAGGCGGATCAGCTGAAGCTGCTGGCGCGGTCGGTGTCGCCCATTGATGCGGTGGCAGCAGATGCGGGCAGCATGGGGATCAAGGTCTTTGTCGACGCGCCGGAAGCGATTTCGGCCGTGGCCAGTGTGCTTGAAGGCGCGGCGAATGCGGTCAAAACCGCCGGGCGTGGTCCGGTTGAGTTTTGCCTGATGGACCCGACCCTACCGGGCGAGGTCGAGGTCGCACTGGGGCAGGACTTTGTGGTGAACCCACAAATCAAGGGGGCGATCAAATCCTTGACCGGTGTGCTGGAGGTGGAGGACCTCTAGTAATGCGGCGGGCGCTCATCGCCCACCACGATGCCCCCTGAGGATTGCGCCTCGCGCTCTCCTTCGCGCTGCATCAGCATGTGGACCCGGCGTGTCAGGGTCGCAATCTCCGCTTCCTGTCTGGCAACCACATCGGACAGGTCATCGACGGTCCGCGTCAAATGCGCAATCTGTTCTTCGAGCTTTTCCATGGCGATGTCCTTTTTGACGCCCTGCGCCTACCACGCGGTGTGGATGCGATAAAGAGGTCGCATCGCCGCCTTGTCTGTACCAGCCCCATCCGCTAGACCGCGCGCGAACCCAAAAGCCAAAGGTAGATCCATGGCCAAGCCCAAGAAGACCCCGCGCCCCAAGGCAGAGACGCCCAAGGGTTTCCGTGATTATTTCGGTGCTGAAGTGACACAGCGCACCGAGATGCTGCGCGCGATTGCGGGGGTCTATCATCGCTACGGGTTTGATGCCTTTGAAAGCTCCGGGGTGGAAACCGTCGAGGCTCTAGGCAAGTTCCTGCCCGATGTGGACCGCCCCAACGAAGGTGTGTTCGCCTGGCAGGAGGACGCAGAAGGCGACAAACCCGGCGATTGGCTGGCGCTGCGTTATGATCTGACAGCGCCTTTGGCGCGCGTCTACGCCCAGCACCAGAACGACCTGCCAAAACCCTATCGCCGCTACGCAATGGGTCCTGTCTGGCGCAACGAAAAGCCGGGGCCGGGGCGGTTCCGCCAATTCTATCAATGTGATGCGGATACGGTTGGCGCGCCTTCGGTGGCCGCTGACGCCGAGATTTGTGCCATGCTCGCCGATTGCCTCGAAGAGGTTGGCATACCGCGCGGTGACTACGTGATCCGCGTGAACAATCGCAAGGTGCTGAACGGCGTCCTCGAAGTGGCAGGCCTCTCCGGCGACGACAAGGAACGTGAGCGTGGCATCGTGCTGCGCGCCATCGACAAACTGGACCGATTGGGCGTTGAGGGTGTACGCGCCCTGCTGGGTCAAGGCCGCAAAGACGAGAGCGGGGATTTCACGGCAGGTGCCGGGCTGAGCGACAACCAAGTAGACACAATACTATCGTTCGCAGAAGCCAAGCAGCGCATTGGGCAGAACTTGGGGCGCGTCGCAGGAGAAACTATCGAACGCGGCGAACCCCACAGTCGCCTTACAAGGGCCTATTACTCAACAGTTACGGAACAAGGTGACTCAAGTTTCGTTCCGACTGACCCAGAGTCCGAGCAGTATCGATTTGGAGCCACAATCGCGTACCTGAAAGAAATTGTAAGTGACTCGAAAGTTGGAGAAGAAGGCGTTGCCGAACTCGAAGAGATTTCTGCACTCCTTTCCGCCGCCGGCTACGGCCCTGACCGCATCGCCATCGACCCGTCAGTCGTGCGCGGCCTTGGCTATTACACCGGCCCGGTCTACGAGGCGGAACTGACCTTCGACATTCAGGACGAGAAAGGCCGCACGCGCAACTTCGGTTCTGTCGCGGGCGGCGGGCGTTACGATGATCTCGTCAAGCGCTTCACCGGGCAGGAAGTGCCCGCAACTGGCGTTTCCATCGGCGTCGACCGGTTGCTTGCTGCCTTGCAGGCCAAAGGACGGATGACCGCCGCTGACGCAGGCCCGGTGGTCGTGACCGTCATGGACCGTGACCGCATGGCGGACTATCAGGCCATGGTGGCGGAGCTTCGGCAAGCGGGCATCCGCGCGGAAGTCTACCTCGGTAACCCGAAGAACTTCGGTAACCAGCTGAAATACGCGGACCGTCGGGGCAGCCCCGCGGCGGTGATCGAAGGCGGCGATGAGAAAGCCAAAGGCGTCGTTCAGATCAAGGATCTGATATTGGGCGCAAAAATTGCCGAAAGCGCGACATTAGAGGAATGGAAAGACCGCCCCAGCCAGTTTGAGGTGCCACGCGATCAGCTGATCGCGAAAGTCCGCGAGATACTGGCGCAACATGATCAGGCGGCGGGCGACGCGGGGCCATGATCACCCGGGCCGAGACCCTTGCGCGGGCGGCTGAACTGCGCCGGTATTTCGAAAATGCCGGGGCGCAACCGGTGGAAACACCGATCCTTCAGCCAGCACGCACCCTGCTTGACCTCTATGGCGAGGACATTCGCGCGCGGGCATATGTGACCTCGGATGCCTTGCGCGGCGAGCAGATGCTGCGCCCGGATTTCACCGTGCCGGTTGTGCAGATGCACATGGCGCATGGGGCCGAGCCTGCGCGCTACACCTATGCTGGCGAGGTTTTCCGGCGGCAGGAGCATGATCCCGACCGGGCCAACGAGTTCGTTCAGGTGGGCTATGAGGTGTTTGATCGCGCTGACCCCGCGGCAGCAGATGCCGAGGTCTTTGCCCTGATTTCGGATGTGACCGCGCCATTGAACTTGCGCGCTGCCACCGGTGACATTGGCGTCTTGATGGCAGCGGTGCAGGGGTTGCGCACGACCGAGCCGCGCAAGGCAGCGCTTTTGCGTCACATCTGGCGGCCGCGCCGGTTCCGGGCGTTGCTGGACCGATATGCAGGCCGCGTGCCCGTGTCGCAAGAACGGCAGGATTTGCTGGCCAAAGCCGATGTTCGGATCGAAGCACCGGTGATTGGGAAACGCTCCGCCAGTGAAATCATGGCGCGGATGGAGAGGCTGCGGGCGGATGCACAGGCACCATCGCTCAGTTCAGGGGAAGTCGACCTGCTGGACGCCCTCCTGAATGTCCGGGAGACCATCCCCTTTGCCTTGGAGCACCTGCGCGACATCGCAGTTGATCTGTCGTCGATTGTCAGCGCGGTGGAGCGTATTTCCAGACGGGCCGACGCCCTTGCATCGCGAGGTGTGGATATCGAAAGCCTATCATTCGAGGCCAATTTCGGGCGGACATCCATGGAATACTACGACGGGTTTGTCTTTGGCTTCTTCAATCCGGCGCGCCCCGACCAGCCCGCCATTGCCACCGGCGGGCGCTATGATGCGCTGACCCGGCGTCTGGGGCAGGGGACGGAAATTCCTGCTGTTGGCGGTGTGCTGCGGCCCGGCCTGATCTTGGAACTGGAGGCGCGGCCATGACGATCAAGCTGGCTGTCCCGTCCAAGGGCAGGTTGATGGAAAAGACATTCGACTGGTTTGGCGAGCGCGGGATTGTGCTGACGCGCACCGGATCGGATCGGGAGTATGCCGGGGCCGTTGAAGGGATCGAGGGTGTGTCGCTGGTCTTGCTTTCAGCAGGCGAGGTGCCGCGGGAATTGGCGGCGGGGCGCATTCATTTTGGCGTCACGGGCACTGATCTTGTGCAGGAAAAGCTGCCCCTGTGGGAGCAGCAAATCGAATCCATGACGGAATTGGGGTTCGGGCAGGCGGATCTCGTTCTGGCGGTGCCGCAGGCCTGGGTGGATGTGGACACGCTCGATGATCTGGATGCGGCGGCAACGGCGTTTAGGAGCGTGCACCACATGCGGCTACGGATTGCGACCAAATACCACCGCCTCGTGCGTGACTACCTGCGGCATGGCGGGGTGGCCGATTACGCGCTGGTCGATAGTCAGGGCGCGACCGAAGGCACGGTGGCCAATGAAACCGCAGAGGCCATCGCCGATATCACCTCCAGCGGTGAGACCCTGCGCGCCAATCACCTGAAGATTCTGACCGAAGAGCCGATCCTGCGGTCGCAGGCTACGCTGTGGCGCAGCCGAACCGCGGAGGTTGCTGAAGCAGACCGCGGGGTAATTTCGGAATTTGTCGAGCGGCTGTCGGGGTAGCTGTCAGAGCACGCCGATTTCTGCGAGCGCCCGGTTCAATTCCACCGGTAGCGGTTCTTCGGAGGATCGGCCTTTGGGCAAATCCGGTGGCGCGTCGCTGACCGGCAGGTAACGCCAGCCCTGAAACGGACGCTTGAGGCTACCCTGGGTGCGGATCACTTCCGGGTCCAGCACGATGGCACAGCGACGGATGCCGTCGTTACCGATCACCTCGTCAAGGCGAAGCACTTTCTGACGACACTGCACAACGCCCTTCACGACCCAATAGATGGAGCCGCCGTTGAGAATTTCCGCCTCGCGCTTGGGCCACATACGGGTGATGTGACGCGGCAAACCGTCGCCGCCCTGCGCACGTTTCGTTGCTTGCCAGGCGATCAGGCTTTCCACATTGTCCGACCCGACCGAGAGCTTGATCAGGTTGACCACCGATTGGTCGCGTTTTTGCTGCTTCGCCATTGATTGATTCTGCTTGCTCATGCTGTATATTGTAGTTCGTAACTTCAAAGCCTCAATGGTTAGTAGTTTTTTCCACAGCGATCTGTGGATAACTCAGCAGGAGACAGCATAGATGTCAGCTTTTGCGGCGCCCATCGCCGAACAGATCTGGGATATGAAATACCGCTTCAAAGAGGCGGATGGCACTCCGAAGGATTTGACGGTTGAAGACACCTGGCGACGTATTGCGCGGGATCTGGCGCAGGTTGAGAAGGACCCGAGTGTCTGGGAAGACCGGTTTTACGCAGCCCTTGAGGACTTCAAATATCTGCCTGCCGGGCGGATCACGGCGGGCGCTGGCACGGCGCGGTCGGTGACATTGTTCAACTGCTTTGTGATGGGCACGGTGCCGGACAGCATGGCAGGTATTTTTGACATGCTGAAAGAGGCCGCCCTGACCATGCAGCAAGGCGGCGGCATCGGCTATGATTTCTCGACCATCCGGCCCAAGGGTGCGGACGTCAAAGGGGTAGCCGCGGATGCCTCTGGCCCTTTGAGTTTCATGGATGTCTGGGACGCGATGTGCCGGACAATCATGTCCGCAGGCTCTCGCCGTGGGGCGATGATGGCCACCATGCGGTGTGATCATCCGGACGTCGAAGACTTCATCGCCGCCAAATCCGACCCCGCGCGCTTGCGCATGTTCAACATGTCTGTCCTGATCACAGACCCGTTCATGGAAGCGGTGAAGGCGGATGCGAGCTGGGATCTGATCTTTGACGGCAAGGTCTATCGCACAGTACAGGCGATCGATCTGTGGAACCGCATCATGCAGGCGACCTATGATTATGCAGAGCCCGGGGTGATTTTCATCGACCGGATCAATGACGCCAATAATCTGAAATATTGCGAAACCATTGCCGCGACAAACCCCTGCGGCGAGCAGCCCTTGCCGCCTTATGGCGCTTGTTTGCTGGGATCGATCAACCTGTCGCGGTTGGTGGTGAACGCATTTGAAGACGCGGCGGCGCTGGATGAAGCGGCGCTTGGCGATCTGGTCGCCACGGCGGTGCGCATGATGGACAACGTCGTCGATGTGTCGCGGTTCCCCCTGGACGCACAGGCGGGCGAGGCGCAGGCCAAACGGCGGATTGGCCTAGGGGTGACAGGTCTGGCGGATGCGCTGTTGATGGTGGGATTGCGCTATGGGTCCGACGCGGCGGCGCGTCAGACCGAGCGCTGGCTGCACCAGATCGCCCGCGCCGCATATCTGGCGTCGGTGGATTTGGCGAAGGAGAAGGGCGCTTTCCCGCTCTTTGACGCTGAGGCCTATTTGGCGTCGGGCACCATGCAGGCGATGGACGATGATGTACGTGATGCAGTCCGCAAACACGGTATTCGCAACGCGCTGCTGACGTCGATTGCGCCGACCGGCACGATCAGCCTCTATGCGGGCAATGTGTCTTCCGGGATCGAACCGGTGTTCGCCTATGCGTATAATCGCAAGGTCCTGCAAAAGGACGGATCGCGTACCGAAGAAGAAGTGGTGGACTATGCGGTGAACCTGTGGCGCGAGAAATTCGGGGGGGCCGAACTGCCCGAATATTTTGTGAACGCCCAGACGTTGGCGCCGTCAGATCACGTAAAGATGCAGGCCGCTGCCCAAAAGTGGGTGGACAGTTCAATCTCGAAGACGATCAATTGCCCGGAAGACATCAGTTTCGACGCCTTCAAAGATGTTTACATGCAGGCCTGGGACACGGGCTGCAAAGGCTGTACCACCTATCGGCCGAATGCCGTCACCGGCTCTGTTTTGAGCGTGTCGGAGGAAAAGCCGTCCGCAGATGCACCGGAAGTCATCACCAATTCAGACGCAGAACCGGCAACGCCGCATGGCGATGTCATCTATATGTCGGAGCCGCTGGATCGTCCGAATGGGTTGGAGGGCAATACCTATAAGGTCAAATGGCCTGACAGCGAACATGCGCTTTACATCACCATCAATGACATTGTGATGGGCGGGCGCAGGCGGCCCTTCGAGGTGTTTATCAACTCCAAGAATATGGAGCACTTTGCGTGGACTGTCGCCTTGACACGGATGATTTCGGCGGTGTTTCGTCGGGGCGGCGATGTTTCATTCGTGGTTGAGGAGCTAAAGGCCGTATTCGATCCGCGTGGCGGGGCGTGGATGCAGGGGAAATACATTCCCTCAATTCTCGCGGCGATTGGCGGTGTGATCGAGCAGCATATGATCGCAACGGGCTTCATCGAAGGTGAAGGTATGGGCTTGAAGTCCGACCCCCAGGCGCAGGTTGTTGGCCTGGATGCACCGCGAGGTCAGGCGTGTAGCAGTTGCGGCCAATACGATCTGCGCATGGTTGAGGGTTGCATGACCTGTGGGAGCTGTGGGTATTCCAAGTGTAGTTAGCCAGCTGGGAGGTAATTGTAGCGAAACGGGTCATGAGACATGGCGTTTTGGGTCACGAAACGGCCTCTGGCGCAAGTGTCCATAGTCGCTGAAGCTAAAAAGCCATCTTTTTTTCAAGCGATTAGGTTTCGCGAAGCAGCTCTTCGATCTCGGAGACAAGCGTAGTCATTGTGGTCTCAAGTCCTACGCTGAGCCCATTTATCGCATCAAGCGTAGGTTGGTGCATTTGCGTCTCCAAAAGAGATATGTAGCGCATCGAGACACCTGCCCTGTGGGCCAGTTCTTCTTGAGTAAGACAAAGTTCGACCGTGCGCCTGCGCACCGCAAATGTAAATGAACTGAGTAACTTATCCGATTGCTCTTCCATGCAATCGGCTTCTTGGGTCTCTACGATTTCGTCTATGAAGTATACTGTGAATGAGCGGAATTGTTTGCCTAGCTGGCCTCTCGGTTGAAGCTCCGATAAGGCTCTGTTTGCGGCAGTTTCGGGAACAAAAAACAGCGAAATTTGGTAAACGTAAAACCCCGCAATCAGCACCAGTTCTTGGGGGGAAGCTCATGACTCAAAATGATTTCGAGACCAGGTTTGCCCCAGTATTTGCGCTGAAGGCTGTCGCTGGTTCCATTTCACGCGAAGCCAAGCGGCTGAAATCACAGGAGAGGCAGCGGCGTTGGGACGTGTTTATGGAAGCATTGCCAACCATACTGTCAAAGTGTTCAGGGATAGATTTTCACCCAGAGAATGCCGACTACCCGAACCCGCGGCGCTTTTGGGACTTTTTGAACGGTCGTGAGATACTGGTCAGTTCCAACAAACGAGATGACTATGATCTCAGTATCAACGCCGAAAGTGGGGAGTGGACCGAAACTTAGCCACCGCTAGATCTGATCTTACTGAAGTTGCTGGTCCTCTATTAAACACCGGAAGAACCCGGGCTTTCCAAGCTTAGCATCGACTGATTTCTTAATGGCAATTTGGTACACAGCCGACACTCATTTTGGGTATGAGAATGTCCCACGCTTCTGCCAGCGCCCATTTTCTTCAGTGGCGCAAATGGGCGACGAACTTCTTGAAAACATGTGGAAGGTTGTCGGCCCCGAGGACCAGCTTTGGATACTTGGCGACTTCGCATTCGGACCCAGAGCCAAGGATCGAGGCTTTGTAAATGGCGTGTTCGATAAACTCCCTGGAGCCGAAAAGCATCTGGTAATTGGGAATCATGATAGCGAGGTGACACTCCAATTGCCTTGGAACTCAATAGGCCACTTTGCTGAGGTGCGCGATGGCCCCCAGAACCAGCTCAATACCTTGTGTTATTATCCAATGATAACCTGGAACCATGCATGTTGTGGTGCTCTGCAGTTCTTTTGTCATGTGCGCGAGAACTGGCAGGGTTCCAGAAACTCGGTCAATGTTGGAGTGGATGTTTGGGACTAAAGACTAATTAATTATACGCAGATTGCCGACCGAGCGGCAGCACTGCCGTTAAACAAGCATTGGGATGATGTAGAGCCTGCTACTGACTTTGCACGATGACGGGTCTGTGTGTTGCGTTTGCCCGTTTGATGTTTACGCACACGACTCTCTGTTTTTCTTGAGAAACGGCGGAAAGCGGAAGTTCGCTGCAGGCTCACTAAGGCCAGGCACTAACGTGCTGAACGGACATTAATCTGATCCGAAAGGAACTTTGGATACTGGGCATCTGATGCTTGGCAAGATCAAGCACAATGGTTTGGAAAACGCAGCCGCGCGATGCGGTTCCGAGACTTTAGGAAACGCGCAGGACTTTGTGTTCTGGCGTGATCTCTTCGTACTGTGAGGGATCGGGGGTAAAGGTCAAAGGATGGATGGGCGACGGAATGGGTTTGAATTTCAGATCATCCTCCAGTTTGCGGCGCGATGGGTCGGCAATCGGGACTGCGCGCATCAAGGCTTTGGTGTAGGGGTGCCGGGGATCCTCGAATATGGCGGCGCGCGGCCCGATCTCGACAATCCGGCCCAGATACATCACGGCGACATGATGGCTGACGCGCTCCACCACGGCCATGTCATGGCTGATGAACAGAAACGACAGTTCAAGATCGGCCTGCAACTCCATCATCAAGTTGAGCACCTGAGCCTGAACAGAGACGTCGAGGGCGGAGACCGCCTCATCCGCGATGATCAGCTTGGGGGACACAGCCAAGGCGCGTGCAATCGCAATCCGCTGGCGCTGGCCGCCGGACAGTTCATGCGGAAAGCGGCGCATATAGTCGCGTGGCAGCTCCACCCGATCAAACAATGCGGCGACCTTGTCAGTCAGTTCCGTGCCGGAGGCGAGACCGAAGTTCTTGAGGGGCTCGGCAACCTGCGCAGCCAGGCGCATATAGGGATTGAGCGAGGCGAACGGGTCCTGAAAGATCATCTGCATTTGCCTGCGCAGACGACGCAGATCGCGGGGGTTGGCATCAAGGACATTCTGGTGATCCAGGATGACGGTGCCTGAGGTCGGTTCCACCAGGCGGAGGATGGATCGCCCACAGCTGGATTTACCGCAGCCGGATTCACCGACAAGCGACAGCGTTTCACCCTTGTTGAGCGTGAATGACACGTCTTCGACGGCATGCACATTTGCCACATGACGGCGCAAGGGTCCGCCTTTGACCGAGAAGTAGGTGGTGAGGTTCTTCACTTGCAAAAGCGGTTCCGGATCCTTCTTGGGCAGCAGTGGTTTGGGTTCAGAGGTATCCCCCACCAACCGCAAGGGTTCCGGTGCCGGTTTGCTACGCATCTCTCCCAGACGGGGCACGGCGGCCAGCAAGGCCTTGGTGTAGGCCGCCTGCGGATCGGAAAAGATCTGATCAACGGGCCCTTCCTCCACCACTTCACCGCGATACATCACCACCACGCGATCGGCGATTTGGGCCACCACGGCCATGTCGTGGGTGATGAACATAACCGCCATACCCGTTTCGCGTTTCAGCCGATTGATGAGCGCCAGGATCTCGGCCTGAATAGTAACGTCCAGCGCCGTTGTGGGTTCGTCCGCGATCAACATGCGGGGGCGGCAGGCCATGGCGATGGCGATGACAACGCGCTGTCGCATACCGCCCGACAGTTCGTGCGGGTATTGTTGCAGGCGTTGTTCCGGCTCCGGGATGCGGACCTCCTTGAGCAGTTCCAGCGCGCGGTCACGCGCCGCCGGACCGCTGATGCCGCGATGTACGCGCAAGCCGTCCGTCAGTTGCCGTTCGATCGTGAAAACAGGATTCAACGAGGTCATCGGCTCCTGGAATATCATCCCGATCTCGTCCCCGCGCACGTCCCGCATCGTGTCGCCGTCCGCTGTGGCAATGTCGAGCGGTCCTGTCTCACGGTGTAGTGTCAGGCGTCCGTCCATGATCTGCCCACCGCCAAACTCCACCAGTCTCATCAAAGACAGCGAGGTGACCGATTTGCCTGAGCCGCTTTCGCCCACGACACAGACCGTCTCGCCGGATGCAATGTCAAAGCTGACGTCCTTGACGGCCTCAACGGTGTCCGCGCCCGATCCAAAAGTCACCCGCAGTTTGTCGATGCTCACAATAGGGGTCATGTCTCGGTCCTCGGATCCAGCACGTCGCGCAGAGTGTCGCCAAAGAGGTTCAGCCCCAGCACGGTCAAAGCCACGGCGGCACCGGGCACAAGTGCGGTCCAGGGTGCTACATCAAGGTAGTCGCGGCTGGCCTGGATCATCAGGCCCCAACTTGCATTGGGCGGCTGTGTTCCAAGACCAAGAAAGGACAGCCCCGCTTCGGCCAGAATGGCGAAGGCCAGGCTGATCGTGCCCTGAACAATGATCGCCGGCATGATATTGGGCAGGATATGGCGCAGGATCATCCATGCGTCGGTTGTGCCGGCGGCACGGGCCGCTTCAACGTATGGCATTTGGGTGACGCGCAGTGCCTCGCCTCGAATGATCCGCGCCAGAAAGGGTGTAAAGGCAATCCCGATGGCGATGATCGTGTTGGTCAGGTTTGGGCCCAGAACGGCGCTGATCGTTAGGGCGAGCAGAAGGGCGGGAAAGCTGAGCAACGTGTCGACAAGCCGCATCAGCACGTTATCAATGACGCCGCCGAAGTAGCCGGAGATGATGCCAAGCGGTAGCCCGATCACGATGCTCATCAGCACGGCTGCCCCGGCGATCATGATCGAGGTTTGCGCGCCTAAAACAACCCGGTAGAAGAGATCACGCCCCAGTTGATCCGTGCCAAAGAGGTGATCCCATGTTGGCCCGGACAGCCGAGCACGCATATTCATCTGGGTGGCGTAGCTGTCGGGAATGACCAAAGGGGCCAGCAAAGCAACCAGCAGCACCGCGATCACGATGAAGGTTCCAACCAGTCCTTTGCCCTTGAAAAACCGACGCATCAGGACAGACGTATCCGCGGGTCGATGGCCATATAAAGCAGATCGACGAAGAAGTTGGTCAGCATGACCACGGCGGCGATGACAAAGACGGTGCTTTGGATCAGCGGAATGTCACGGTTCAAAAGTGCTTGATAGGTCAACCAGCCCATGCCGGTGAAATTGAACAGGCTTTCGATCACGATAATCGACCCGAAAAGGTAGCCAATCTGCAGGCCCGCAACTGTCAGCACCGGACCGATGGCATTGCGCAAACCGTAGCCCCAGACCACTTCACGCTCCGTCAGACCCTTTGCGCGGGCGACCCTGATAAATTCCTGCCCGAGAATACCGATCATGGTGGCCCGTGTCATGCGCGTCAGATGCGCCATCAGCCCAAGGCCGAGCGCCAGGGAGGGCAGGAAGGCGTGGCGGATTGCCCCCAGAAAATCATCTGCGGGGTGCACGAAACCGCTGGAGGGCAACCACCCCAGCGCACGCGCGAAAAGCAGGATCAACATGATGCCCCAGAAGAAGTCGGGCAGGCTAACCCCCACCAGAGCAGCGGTGCTTGATGTGCTGTCTTGCCAGCGGTCGCGGTGAACAGCGGCCCAGACCCCCAGCGGAATGGCCGCGATCAGTGCAATGGCCATCGACATCACCACGATCAGGCTGCTTGCGACAACCTTTTGCGCGATCAATGGGCCAATCGCCTCTTTGAAGACCAGCGATTGCCCCCAGTCCCCGGTCAGCACCCCTCCGATCCAGCGTCCGTATTGCACCAAAAGCGGGTCATTCAGGCCCAGAGTTTCGCGCAGGCCTGCAAGCGCTTCAGGGTTGGATTGCGTGCCCATGATCATCATCGCCACGTCACCGGGCAGAATATTGGTGACGGCAAAAGTAATGACCGAAATCAGGAAGAGCGTCAGAAGGACTGACAGAAATCTATTGAGGATATAGGCCATGCACGCTTTCTGAAAATGCGGATTGGCCCGGACAGGTGGCCCGGGCCAAGGGGATCAGGCGTTCAGCCAGACCTTGTGGAAGTTCAGGTTCGACCCGTTGGGATGCACAACCGTATCGAGGCCACCCACATCCGGTTGCGCCCCGATCGTTCCATTGCGGAACCACAGGAAGATATCGTGGGTCTCATCAAAGACCCGCTGCTGCACGGCCTTGTAGACATCGGCCCTCGCGGCGGGATCAACGGTGATCCGCGCCTCTTCTGTCAGCTTGTCGATCTCCGGGTCGTTGATCCCCCGATAATTGAAGGCACCGGTCGAGTTGAACAGGCTGTAGTAGAGGAAATCAGGCTCCCACAATGTGAAGAAGTTCATCATGGTCATCTGATAGTCCTTGTCGACCCAGCATTGTGACAGCCAGTCTGCCCATGTCAGCTGTTCGATGCTCAGGTTCACGCCAGCCATACGGAACCATTCCACGAGGATCTGAGCACTTTCGATGTGGTAGGGGTAGTTCGTCGTGGCTTTGAACACGATATCAAGGCTGCCCTGGGGATAGCCCGCCTCGTCCAGCAGGGCGCGCGCGCCCGCAATGTCCTGCGCACGTTGGCTCAGATCGCTGTTGTAGCTGGCAGAGGTCGGATAGCTTGGCGACGCCGTCGTGGCCCCCTGGCCCCAAAGCGCGCCCTCCAGCAAAACCTCCTTGTCGATGATCAGATCGAAAGCTTTGCGCACGCGGGCATCCTGAAACGGCTCGAACGTGTGATTGAGATTGACGAAATCCCAATTCAGCGGGAACCACTTGACGACCTGCAACTCGCCAGCGCCTTCGATCTCTGCCATCCGGTCGGCCGGGATGTCATTGATCATATGCAACTCACCCGTGCGCAGACCTGTCAGGCGCACCGTGGGTTCGGGAATTTCGCGGGCGACGACCTTGTCGAGGTAGGCTGGGCCATCCCAATAGTCATCAAATCTTTCCAGTTCCACTTCGTTGCCGAATTCGCGGCGCACAAATCTGAAGGGGCCGGCGCCGATCGGGGTTTCGCCCTGAACATCACCGCTGCCCATCGGCATGATGACGCCCGCACCATTTTCGGCAAGGCGCGACAGGAACGGCGCATTGACCGTATTCAGTTTCACCACCACCGTTAGCGGATCAGGGGTTTCGATGGAGTCGACCGCATTAAAGACCTCGAAGTTCACGGCACCCGTGTCTGGGTTTGCACAGCGTTCAAAAGAATACTTCACATCCTCAGAAGTCATTTCGGCGCCATTGTGAAATTTCACACCAGCGCGCAGCTTGAACGTGTAAACCAAGCCATCGTCACTTTGATCAAAGCTTTCAGCCAGCATGGGGATGACATTGAAGTCCTTGTCGACGGTGACAATGGAGTTGTGCACATTCTGCAGCACGCGCCCCGTAGAGGCGGTGCCGGTCTGATGCATGTCCAGGTTTTGCGTCGTCTCTGAATGACCCCAGATCAAGGTACCACCGGTCACAGGCGTCGTTTGCGCCGATGCGATCATAGGGGCCGCTCCGGAGAACAGCGTGGCGCCCAAAAGAGCGGTGGTGTTTGACAGAAAGTCCCTGCGTTTCATTCTTCATCTCCTTGCGAGAATTGCGTGTTGAACAAAGTCTTGAGACGCCCGCCTGAGGCGGATCAATTCTTGGTCTTAGCCTGGGAATGTCGGGCGGTGATCTGCCACACCCAACTTCTGCTCTAACGCCATGCCAAGGGACAACAACGGTCCCTCATCAAACAATTGGCCCCAGAGCGAGATGCCTTGGGGAACGGTAAATGTTGTCTCTCCTTCCGCTTCGCCGGTGGTAAGTTTGCCCGCGCCCAGTGAGGCGGCTGTACGGCTGGCAATATCTTCAAACCCGGCCCGAAGATGCAAACAAGGGTGGCCGGTGAAGTTCGAAGCAACCAGCATCGGTCCGGTTGAGAAGGGGCCGATCAGCGCATCGACACCGCTCATCATCTCACCCAAGGCCTGCATCACCCGATACCGAAGCCTGTCGGTCTGGACCAGATCAACGGCTGAGAGGAACCGTGCCTTGCGGAAGGTGTTTGGCCATGCACCGTCATCCTGCCAGCGCAGCGTATCGTCGGTATCCTCCAGCGTCAGCGCCTCGAACGCTGCTGCCGCTTCGGCGTAGACAACTGTCATGAGCGATGGATACGGCAGCTCTTCGAGCGTCACTTCCTTGACCGTGATGCCAAGATCCCTTGCTGTTTCAAGCGCGGCACGGTCGATGTCGGTGGCCCCTTCTTCAAACGCCTCGGGCAGGTAACCAAGGGTCATCCCCTCAATGGACGCCTGCGCATCAAACTGAAACGGCGCGGCGATGGACCCGCGGTCGGTCGTGTCGCCGCCATTGATTGCCGCAAGCACCATTGCGGTGTCTTCGACATGGCGACAGATCGGACCCACCTTGTCCAGCGACCAGCACAATGCCATTGCGCCTGTGCGGCTGACGCGCCCAAACGTTGGGCGCAGCCCAGTCGTGCCGCAGCGTTGCGATGGCGAGGTGATGGAGCCAAGTGTCTCTGTCCCGATCGAGAATCCGCACAGACCTGCGGCTGTCGCGGATGCGGACCCCGCGCTCGACCCGCTTGATCCTTCGTTCAGGTTCCATGGATTGCGTGTCCAGCCGCCGTACCACAGGTCATTGTAGGCCAGCGCCCCAAGCGTCGTTTTTCCCAGCAGCACCGCGCCCGCCGCGCGCAGCTTTTTCGTCACGACTGCGTCCGTTTCGGGTACGCGGTCCTGAAAGGGTTCAGCACCCCAGCCCGTGGTGATACCTTTGGTGTCAAAGAGATCTTTCAGCCCGTAGGGAATGCCATGCAACGGACCCAGCCAGACACCGGCGGCCAAAAGACTGTCCATCGCGGTCGCTTCGGCACGCGCCAGTTCGTCCGTGACGGTGGCGAAACATTCAAGCTTCGGGTTCAGGCTGGCAATACGCTCAAGGTAGAGTTCTGTCAGCGCCAGTGATGTAATCTGCTTGCTGCGTACCCAATGGGACAGGTCCGTGAGAGGTGCGAACGCGATGTCTTCGTCGTTGTCGGGCAGTTTGCACGTCACGTCCGAGAAGCGGAGCGCATCAGCCCCTTGCGGCATGGCAAACCCCGGTAGCCGCGGATCAAACCGGCTGGCCATTGGTGTGCTGTTGTCCAGTGCCAGACCTCTACGCGCGACAGCCAGGTCGCGCTGGCCATCCAGATTGTCCAGCATCTGCGCCCGTTCAGTGGCGGTATAAGCAAGGCCCAAAAGCCGCTCTGCGCCTTCGATGTCAGCGAGTGAGATAGTACCCAAAACAGCTGGCCCCCCGAGCTTCAAGCTTGTCCCACAAACCGGCAATGGCCTGAGTTGGGCACAGGAAAATGTAGCTAAACAAAAAACTAACAGCAGTGTATCGGCGCTGTGCATTTCTTTTGCAGACCAGGCGCCGAAAAAGCGTAACCCAATTTATAAATGCTTCAGATTTACGCATCGTCAAGCAAGCCTCAGGTCGTCGCAGCATTGAGGGGCACCATTGCGGCCTCCATCATCATGTGCACGCCCTTGTTTCCATTAACCGTTTGCGTGATCCGCAAGTCTCCCGCCAGAGAACACAGCATGTATGCATCTTCACGGGAGATCCCTGTGCGCTGAACGATCCAGCGGATCATGTCGCGCAAGGCCATTTCAACGCAGCGGTCCAGGTCCTCGTGCATGCCCATCGTGATCAGATGCGTCGGCGTTTTGGCACGGGGGTACGTCAGCGTGAAATCCGAGCGTGTGGTCAATCGGAAGGTTCCGGTCAGCGCGGTTTCTATCGCGGTGACGCAGACTTCACCATCGCCCTGCGCGGCATGCCCGTCCCCGCAGGAGAACAGCGCACCTTCGGTGAAGACAGGCAGGTACAGGGTTGCGCCTGCGCCAAGTTCCTTGTTGTCGAGATTGCCGCCATGGGCGCGCGGCTGGATCGTCGAGATGCGTCCCCAGTTCGGCGGCGGCGCCACCCCCATGACGCCAAAGAACGGATGCAGGGGCAGTTCAAGGCCCCAGGACAGTCGGGCGCGCATGGCCTCCGGATCAAGCGGAATGATTTCGAGCCGGGAATTCTGGAAATCATCAGGCAGCGTTCCGGCAAGCGGACGAATGATGTTCCAGCCCCAGTTCTGCCGTAGCTGGACATCCAGAATTTCGACTTCAAGCACATCGCCCGGTCTTGCGCCTGCAACCGCAACGGGCCCGGTCAGAATATGCCCCGGTAGCTGTCGTTCAGCCCTTGTGTGAATGTCGGGCAGCTCGGGGGGAATGTCGAAACCCATGCCTTGCTGCGGGATCTGATCAGGCCCGCCCGAAACCGTTTCTATCGTGACGGTATCGCCGCTCTCTATCTCCAGCACCGGTGGCAGGCTGGCATCAAAATAACCCCATGCACAGGTCTCTGGGCTGGCGTGCAGTGTCTTCCCCATTGTGTTCATCCCTTTCGAAGCGTCGCCGGTCATCGCAGTGCCGCTCTTTCCTTGCTGCCGGCATACATGCCGCAGGCCACAACGATGATCGCGCCAGATATCTGCCGCCAGGAGGCAGTTTCGGCAAAGAAAACGTAGCCAACGACCAATGCAAAGAGAATGCGCAAGTACGGAAATGACGCGAGTGCGGAGACTTCACCAAACCGATAGGCTTCAACCGTCAGAAGCATGCCGAGCGTGGCGAGCGTTCCCGCCGTGATCAGCAGCAGGAAATCATCATAGGCAATGTCAGAAAGGCCAGCGGCGGCCATAGGGAACGTTCCGAAGCTCGCCACCAGTCCAATCCAGAACATGATCGTCGCAGTGTGTTCGGAACGGGCCAGCGCGCGGTTCTGAAAAATCAGCAAGGCCGCCACGAAGGCGGAGCCCAGACCGTAAAGAACGCCTGGCTCGACGTTTACCCCGCTGACCTCGCTGGCAATGACGACACCGACAAAGCCCAGAACCGCGCTCAGCCCACGCGAGAGGCCGATCTGTTCGCCAAAAACGAATGGGGCCAGTGAAACAACGAAAAGCGATGTGGTGAAGGTCAGGACAGAGGCCAGCGCAAGATCCAGCATCTGGAAGCTGGCATAGTAGAGCCACCAGCATACCAGACTGGTCAGTCCACGCAGAACAAGTCGTGGCCAGCGCGGCGAGACAAAGCGCGCCGGTCGTGTCGCTGCGATCCACGCCGCAACGATGACCAGCTGGCTGAGGGAGCGAAAGAAGACGATCTGCGCAAAGGGGACATCGGGCGACACGAACCGCAACACGCCCACATCAGCGGTGAAGACTGCAGCCGCCGCGACCAGCAGGATCGCACCGTAGCGATTATCGATCACGGCTTGCCCGTTCATCTTGGCCGAAACGGCGCAAAGCGATCTGGCGGGATCAATGCGATCTCGCGCAGGATCTGCACCCAGGCCGCCAGACCCTCGCTGATGGAAGACAAGCGAAAAAACTCGTTCGGCGCGTGGAAATTCTCGTCCGACAGGGCAAAGGAAAACATCACTGTATCCAGCCCCAGTACGCGGGACACGACTTCGGTGAGCGGCAGGGATGCACCAATGCGCACCTTGAGCGGCGTTTCTCCGGTTGTGTGTTCAAGGGCAGCTACGGCAGCGCCGAGCAACGGATGATCGTCCGGCACCGCATAGGCTCCGCCTTGACCCCGATCCCCGCTGATTTCGAGCGACGCGTAGGTCGGAAGCTGCGCCTTGAGGCGAGCGATCACCGCCTCCTTCGCGGTCTGGGGGTTCTGACCCGGGACCAGCCGCATGGTCAGCTTGGCAAAGGCTTCGTTTGGGATCACGGTTTTTGAGCCCGCACCGGTATAGCCGCCCCACATGCCGTTCACATCCACTGTGGGTCGCATCCAAAGCCGCTCCAGCGTGGAAAACCCTTCCTCGCCGACAGGCTGCGCGCCAATGGCTTCGAAAGCGGCCTTTTCATCATGAGGGATCGCCGCGATCTCGACGCGCTCCGCATTTGTCGGCTCTGCCACGCCATCATAAAACCCGGGTGCTGCGATATGGCCCGCTTTGTCATGCAGGCTCGCCACAAGCTGAGCGAGAACATGCAACGGGTTGGCGACAATCCCGCCAAATCTCCCCGAATGCAGGTCTTGGGATGCCGTCTGGACCCGCAACTCAAACCCCGCGTTCCCGCGCGAGCCAACGTTCAGCGCCACCAGATCAGGCCGCCAGCGGGCGCCATCTGCGGAGAGCACGGCGTCGGCAGTCAGCAGCGTGCGGTGCGCCTCCAGTATACCGGGCAATGAGGGCGAACCGGTTTCCTCTTCTCCTTCAATCAGCAGTTTCACATTGACCGGCAACCGACCTTCCACCGCGATAAATGCCGCCAGAGCGTCGAGCGCGATCAACATCGGTGCTTTGTCGTCCGATATGCCGCGTCCATAAAGCCTGCCGGAGCGTTCGGTCACGTCGAAAGGAGGGTTTTCCCACTTGTCCAAGGGGTCAGGTGGCTGCACGTCATAATGGGCGTAGACAAGGATGGTCGGTGCGCCGGGTGCGTCCAGACGTTCTGCAAAGAGCGACGGCTCGCCGCTGCCGTCCGCAGGCGTGAGGCGCTGGCGGTTCTCAAAGCCCATCGCGTCAAGGCGGGCTTCAATCAACTGGCGCGCATCTTCCATGCCCTGTGCCATGGCAGGGTCTGCCCCGACGGAGGGACAAGCGACAAGCGCTTTCAATCCTTCGACAAGATCGTGCTGGTGCGCAAGGGCATGGGCAATAACGGGGTCGCTCATATGGTTCCTCATTCAGGTGATGCCACCATCGACGCTAAGGATTTGCGCGGTGATCCAACTGGCCTCCTCAGAGGTCAGAAAAGCGGCGGCGGCCGCGATATCCTCAGGCTGGCCTAACCGGCGTGTGTGAATGCGATGAACAAGCTCGGCCTGGCCCTTTGGCCCATAAGCCTCCCACTGCCGCTGCGTGGTGAGGTTTGACAGCACAAATCCTGGCGCAATCGAATTGACCGTGATGCCATGCGGGGCCAGTTCCAGGCTCAGCTGTTTCGTCAATCCGATCAAAGCGTGTTTTGCGGCAGTGTAGGCGTGAATGCCCGTCAGGCTGGGCCTGAGTCCGGCACCGGAGCTGATAGTGACAATGCGGCCCCAACCAGATTGCTTCATCGCTGGGACAAGCGCTTGGGAAAGGTACAAGGACGCATCCACATTGGCGGCAAAAATCCGGTGCCAGGCCTCCGGCTCGACGTCCTCCAACGGGGTGCCGACCTGGCCGCGCACGCCGCCTGCGGCGTTGACCAGAATATCCGGCGCGCCGTGATCTGCAACCAGTTGAGCGTGCATGTCACTGACGGAAGCTGGATCGCCAAGGTCTGCGGCAAAGGCGGGCAGGCCCAAACGGTTGGCCGCCTCCTGCAAGGCATCGCCGGGCAGGTCGCTGACGGCAACCCTTGCCCCATCCACGGCAAGCCGCGCCGCAATGGCCGCGCCAATGCCACCGACCACGCCGGTCACCAAGGCGACGCGCTTCGTCATCCGATCACCTTGGTCAATTCGTGAAACGTCTCTTGCGACATCTCGCGGCGGCCTTCCTCGATGTCGTGGATCAGGTCGACCAGCCTATTGAGCAATGGGGCTTGAACATTGTGCCCAGCCGCGATCTCGGCCACAGCGCCCACCTGAGGATCGACCTCTGTCTTGCGTTTGCGAACCGCCAGATCGCGGTAGATGCCGGTATGGGTCTTGGCCGTTTTGGCGTTGAATTCCGCCAGATCAGCAAGGCTCTGCAAAGCGGCTGCGTCGCTGGCGCCGGGGAGAAAGGCCGCAGGATCAAACCCGTTGAATGGTTTAGGGTTGACGCCCTCAGCCACCGCCGTGCGCATTACTTCGCGGGCCAGCCCCATCAGCGCCGGGCCTCGGGCGGGATCAACGAAATTCGCCGTCATGCTGTCGGGCGTCAAGGCGGTGGCAAACAACATCGCGCCATAGCCAAGCTTGCCCCAGAGATAGGCCCAGATGTCTTCGGTCAGCACCGCATCGGGTTCAAAAATCTGCAAAAGCGCATGCATCTCGCGCGTGCGTGCGCGCATGGACCCATCAATCTCGCCCACGACCACCGCACCACGGTTGCCGAAGAGGATACGGCCCGGGCCGATCCAATCCGCGCCATAGTTCACAAAGGCCCCCATCGTGCGCTCGGCCCCCGCAAGATCGGCAATCACCCGTTCGTTCAACCCATTCTGCGCCGAGAGAACAAAGCCGTCCGGGGCCAGGTGCGGCAAAAGCTGCACCATTGCCTGCGGTGTCGCCTGGGCTTTGACGGCGAGGACAATCCGTCCATAAGTGCCGCTGAGACGATCCGGCGTCACACAGGGCACAACCTGGCGGAATTCCTCGACCGGGCCCGTGATGGTGAGGCCCTCTGCGCTGCAGGCCTCGGCATGTTCAACAACAATATCGACCATCTGCACCGGCACACCCGCCCGCGCCCAGTAGGCGCCGAGGATGCCGCCAATGGCACCCGCGCCCCAGATCAGGATCGGCTCAGCCATGTTGAGGAGCGGGCCATGGCCCTTCAAGGGCTGCGCGGGTCTCGGACACGCCGACGTCCCAGATCGCTTGCATGTCTTCCTCGCCGCGCTGCCAGGGGCCGCCAAAGGAGCCGTCACCCAGCAAGCTACGTGCCTGAGCAGGAGAAGAGGCGCGCATCATCGCCATATCCACGCCGGGTTTTTCTCCTTCCGGCGCAGGTGCGTGCGCCAGTCGCGTCCAGGGGAAGTTCTCCATCCAGTTGGCGTGCGAACCGGTCGCATCAATCGACTGGATTTTCGCCCAGGTCTGCGGCGCGTTCCACCAGTTGTGAAACTTGATCGACATCTCGGGATAAACCGCCATCAGCTCCTGCGCCAATGCGCCGACAGGGTTGTTGCCCCCATGACCATTCACGATCAGAACCTGTCGAAACCCCGAGCGCCGCACGGAGGCCACAACATCCCGCATCACCGCCAGCAATGTTTCGACCCGCAAAGAGATGGTGCCGGGATAGGCAGTGAAATAAGGGGCCAGCCCAAATGGCATCACTGGAAAAACCGGAATGCCCAGAGGGTCCGCCGCATCTGCCGCAACTTTCTCGGCCAGGATCATATCCACGCAAACTGAAAGCTGTGCGTGCTGTTCGGTCGAGCCAATCGGCAGAATGCAGCGCGGATCGCGTGCCGCTGCCGCCTCAATGTCGCGCCAGTTCATTTCGGCGACTTTCATTGCCGCATCCTTTCCTTGTCTGCTGCTGCATCCAACATCTCACGCGGCGGAAGGTCGCCCGCCCAGTCCTGCGCCGCGATCACGACCTTTGACATCAGTTCCGACAACATCTGGCGCTCCCCATCGGACAGAACTTCCAACATGCGGTTTTCCTGCGCTTCAAAGACGGGCCGGGTTTCATTGATCATCGACCAGCCCTTTTCGGAAAGCCGCAGGGCCTGCCGCCGCCCGCCGCCCGGCACCTTGCCGCGCGCCTCGATCAGCCCCATCAGCTCCAGCCGCTTGATGGCGCGGCTCAGCGTGTTTTTGGGAAAGCCGGATGTGCGCGAGATGTCGCGGGCGCTGCCACCATCTACGAGGGCCAGCGAATACAAAACCACATACTCCGGTCGCTTCAGCCCATAGGTACTTTGAATCCAGTCATAAAGCGGCGTGTTATACAGCAAGGCCAGATAGTTGATCCGAAAGGTAAACGGGCAAGGGTTACCCCAGAGTTTGGCCTGCAACATATCGACACTGGCCTCCGTTGCCGTTCTGGGTGGTTCTTGATCCTGGGTGATCTGCGGGTCTGACATGTGCTTTCTTTTCCCTCGGCTGTGCAGGATGAGTTCCAAAATGAACTTGACTGACACCATATCTCCGCACATTCTGCGATAGCAAGTTCCAAATGGAACTGGGATTTCATCAAAGATCGGACGGGGGAAACCTCCTTCACCAACGGGAAGGGAAATTCATGAAACACCGGAAATTTCTTGGCGCTCTGGCCTGTGCACTCGGGCTGACTGTTACGGGCGCTGCCATGGCGCAAAGTCTGACGATGGGCGTGCGCGGCGGACCTGAATCAATGGACCCACATTTTTCAGCTCTCGGGCCTCACGCAGAGGCGGCCAAACATATCTTTGACACGCTGGTCTGGTCCGGCACCGACCTACAGATCGAACCTGGCCTTGCGACCAGCTGGACGCCCGTCGACGAAGACACATGGGAATTCAAACTGCGCGAAGGGGTCAAGTTTCACGACGGGTCCGATTTTGACGCCGAGGATGTGAAATTCTCGATCGAGCGTATCCCCGTTGTCACCGGCCCGACAACCACAACGATCTATGTGCGTCGTGTGGCAAGCGTCGATATCATCGACTCGCATACGATCCACATCAACACGGACGGTCAGGCGGCGACACTGCCAAATGACTTCATTCGTCTGTTCATTGTCTCATCCGAGGCCGCGGCGGACTATTCGACACCCGAGACAGCTGCCGAAGGGTTCAACTCCGGCGCCGCGACAATTGGGACGGGACCCTACAAGTTCGTCAGTTGGGAACCCAAGGGCGATCTGGTGCTGGAGCGCAACGACGACTACTGGCGCGGCAAGGGGGCATGGGAAACCGTGACCCGCAAGGAAATTCCCAACGACAGTTCGCGCCTTGCCGCCTTGAAAGCGGGCCAGGTTGACGTGATCAACTACGTCTCCTCTGTCGACTACCTCGCCCTTGAACGTGACGCCGATATAGATGCGATTAAAGGCGACAGTGTCTACATCATGAACCTGCAACTGGATCAGCGCGAAGACACACCGCTGGTGCGTGCCATCGACGGGTCCGATCTGGATGCAAATCCTTTCCGCGATCTGAAGGTCCGGCAAGCCATTGATCACGCGATTGATCGCCAGACAATGGTCGATATTGTTCTGGAAGGTCTGGGCAAGCCTGCCAACCAGATGATGCCGCCCGGTTTCTTCGGGTCGAGCGAAGACATTCCGATGCCAGCCTATGATCCGGCCAAGGCCAAGCAATTGCTTGCTGATGCGGGGTATCCCGATGGCTTTGAGGTTGACCTCTATTGCACGGCGGATCGCCTGCCGGGTGATGGCGCGATCTGTCAGGGTCTGGGCCAAATGCTGACGCAAGTGGGTGTCAAGACCAACGTGAACGCGATCTCGAAAACGGTGTATTTCCCGGCGCAGGCGCGGCTGGAGTATTCAATGTTCATGAACGGCTGGGGCACGCTGACGGGGGAAGCCTCCTATACACTTGGCGGTCTTGCACATTCCAACAATCCGGACGTGAAGCTCGGGGCATTCAACCGCATCGAATATGAGAACGACGAGGTCGACACGCTGCTGCAAACCGGTGCCAAGATGATGGACCCTGATGAACGCCGCGCGACCTATGAAGACGCGATGGAAAAGGTGATGGCGGACAAGGCCTATATCTCTCTTGTGCAGCTTCAGACCGTGTGGGGCGCCAAGGCAGGCATGCTCGAATTCGAACCGCGCTTTGACGAGGACACGCTTGCGTTCTTTATCAAACCGGCATCCTGATAGCCTCATGATGCAACAAGGCCGGGCGGCTGATGCGCCGCCCGGCCTTTGGTTTGCCTAACGGGAAAGCTGATGCTCGGTTTCGTCATTCAACGTTTTCTACAGGCCGTGCTGGTCATGGCCGCAATGTCGGTGATCGTCTTTGGTGGCATCTATGCAATCGGCAACCCGGTCGACATCGTGATCCCGCCGGAGGCGACCCAGGAAATCCGGGAACAGACGATCCAGCGTCTTGGACTCGACCGGCCCCTCTACGAACAATACCTCATCTTCATGGGAAACCTGCTGCAGGGCGATCTGGGACGCTCGTTTGTCTATAACATCCCTGTTCTGGAACTGATCGGCGGACGCTTGCCAGCAACGCTTGAGCTGGTTCTGATCTCTGTCATCTCGGCCACGGTGCTTGGCGTCAGCCTGGGTATCTACGCGGGCTATCGCCCCGACAGCTGGGTGTCCAAGACAATCATGGCTGTCTCCGTTCTTGGCTTTTCGGTGCCGTCGTTTTGGGTCGGGTTGATCCTGATCCTGTTCTTCGCAGTCAACCTGGGCTGGTTGCCGGCGGGCGGGCGCGGCAATACCGTCGAGATCTGGGGCGTAGCGTGGTCTTTCCCAACGCTGGATGGGCTTTCGCACATCGTGCTCCCCGCAATCAATCTGGCGCTGTTCAAATTGGCGATGATGATCCGGCTTGCCCGCGCTGGTACGCGCGAGATCATGCTAACTGACACAGTGAAGTTTGCGCGCGCGGCAGGCCTGTCCGAAGGGACGATCCTGCGGCGGCACTTGTTGAAACTGATCTCCATCCCGATCATCACCGTTTTCGGGTTGGAGCTTGGCTCGACGCTTGCTTTCGCGGTTGTGACGGAAACGATATTTTCCTGGCCCGGCGTCGGCAAGCTGATCATCGACAGCATTGCCGTACTCGATCGTCCTGTGATGGTCGCGTACCTGATCCTGGTCGCTTTCCTGTTTGTGACCATCAATTTCGTGATTGATCTGGTCTTTGCCCTGATCGACCCCCGCGTGCGTCACGGAGCAGAGGCATGAGCGATGCCAGCACGCCCCTGCGCCGTTTCTGGACAGAGTTTCGCGAGAACAAGGTTGCGGTGTTCGCTCTTGCGGTCGTGATCGCGATGATCCTGCTGGCGCTCTTTGCGTCCGTCGTCTCGCCGCAGAACCCCTATGATCTGGCGAACTTGTCCTTGATGGACAGCCGCCGTCCGCCGGGTTTTGTCGGATCGGGCGGCTATACCCATCTGCTGGGCACGGATCCACAAGGGCGCGATCTGTTGTCTGCGATTTTTTACGGCTTGCGTATTTCCATTCAGATCGGCCTTGCCGCGGGGTTCGTATCTCTCACCATCGGCACGGCCCTCGGGATCACGGCTGCCTATCTGGGCGGGCGGATTGAGGCACTGATTATGCGCCTTGTCGATCTGCAGTTGTCGTTTCCCGCGATCCTGCTGGCGCTGGTCATGGTGGCGCTTTTGGGCCAGGGCAAGGCGCAGCTGGTCGGTGCGCTGGTTGCGGCGCAATACGCCTATTTTGCCCGTACCGCCTATGGCGCTGCCAAGGCTGAACGGGGCAAAGACTATATCGAGGCCGCGCTGGCCACGCCCCTGAGCGGTCGGCTGGTGGTCTGGCGGCATCTGCTGCCCAATTGCACCCCGCCTCTGATCGTGGTGGCGACGGTCCAGATCGCCAATTCCATTTCGCTTGAGGCGACACTCAGCTTCCTGGGCCTCGGACTGCCGGTCACCGAACCCTCCCTGGGCATGCTGATCTCAAACGGCTTTCCTTACATGATGAGCGGACGCTACTGGATCTCTGTCTACCCCGGTGTCGCGCTGATCATCCTCATCGTCGCCATCAACGTCGTTGGAGACCAGGTGCGCGATCAGTTCAATCCGAGGCTGCGGAAATGAGCGATCCTGTCCTGAGCGTCAGAGACCTGAGCACCCATTTCTTCACCCGTGCTGGTGTGCTCAAAGCCGTGAACGGTGTGTCTTTCGATCTGGCGCGGGGCGAGATCATGGGGTTGGTCGGTGAAAGCGGTTCCGGCAAGACCGTCACAGGTTTCTCCTTGCTCGGGCTGGTCGACGCGCCGGGCCGGATTGTCGAGGGCTCCATTACGCTGAATGGGGTGGAGCTAACCACACTCAGCGAGGCAGAGCTGCGCGCCCGGCGTGGTCGTGAGATTTCGATGATCTTCCAGGATCCGATTGCGACGCTGAACCCGATGCTGACAATCGGGCAACAGATAAAGCTGGCGATAGATGCGCACGAACGCGTCAGCCCCCGCGCAGCACAAGCGCGCGCGACTGAACTTCTGACGCAGGTTGGCATCCCCTCTGCCGCTGCCCGCCTACGCGCCTATCCGCACGAGTTTTCGGGTGGCATGCGGCAACGCGTGGCAATCGCAATCGCCCTTTTGCATCGCCCCTCAGTGCTTGTCGCGGACGAGCCGACCACAGCGCTTGATGTCTCCATTCAGGCGCAGATTCTCGCGCAGATGCGCGACCTCGCGCGTGAGACCGGTACGGCGATGGTTTGGATCAGCCATGACCTTGCCGTTGTCTCCAGCCTCGCCAGCAAGCTGGCCGTGATGTACGCGGGGCGGATCGTTGAGGCAGGTCCAACTGCCACGCTGCTGAGAGACCCACATCACCCCTACACGGCCGGGCTGATTGCCTCGCTTCCTGCCATGGCAAAACCGGGCGCACCCCTGAACCAGATCGCGGGCAGCACGCCCTCTTTGCTGTCTTTGCCTCCAGGCTGCCCCTTTGCGCCGCGCTGCACGCATGCGTCACGGCAATGCAAGGCTGACCCGGACATGACGCAGCAGGGTGATCGGCAGTGGCGATGCTTTCTTCCCCTTGGTCAAACCGCCAAGGAGCCTGCATGAGCGCCTTTGTCGAAATCACTGACGTCACCCGTGTCTTTGGCCCCAAGCTGACCTTAGGCGAAAGGATCGCGGCAAAACTGGGAGGGAACGTCGAAACCCGGTCGGTCCGTGCGGTCTCGGATGTAACGCTGTCCGTGCGCAAGGGAGAGACTTTGGGCCTGGTGGGAGAATCCGGCTGTGGCAAGTCCACCCTGGGACGCGCCATCGCCGGCATACTGCCCCCGACAAGCGGCACGGTCACCATCAATGGCGCCCCCGTGATGACGGATGGCACCAAAGTGACGACCCGCGTGCAAACCGTGTTCCAAGATCCCTTTGCCAGCCTCGATCCCCGCATGAAAGTCGGCCATACCGTCGCAGAAGGCCCCATCGCCCATGGCCTGACAACCAAGGCGACCGCGCGCCGATATGTAGCAGACTGGTTCGAACGCGTGGGCCTTGATCCCACTTGGGTCGAGCGCTACCCACATCAGTTTTCCGGCGGCCAGCGGCAGCGTATCGCGATTGCGCGCGCCCTCGCCATGCAGCCTGATGTGTTGATCTGTGATGAACCGGTCGCGTCGCTGGACGTCTCGATCCAGGCCCAGATCATCAACCTGTTTCTCGAACTGACCCGCGATCTGGCGCTCACGTCAGTCTTCATCAGCCATGACCTCTCCGTGATCCAGCACGTCAGCGACCGTGTCGCGGTGATGTATCTGGGACGCATCGTGGAGTTGGGACCAGTGGGCGAGGTTTTCGGCAACCCGGCCCATCCCTACACCGAAGCGCTTTTTGGCAGCGTCCCCAAGCTGGTGCTGGATGCAGACGAGCTTGTGCAGTTCGAGACCATCGAGGGCGAGGTGCCATCCCCATTGGCCCCTCCAACGGGCTGCTACTTTCACCCACGCTGCCCTTATGCAACGGAGAGCTGTAAAAAGGTGCATCCGGTCATGGAGCCAATCCACGACAATCGCAGCGTCGCTTGCCATCACTACGAGGCCATCCTTGGGAAGGCACTGGGCGATTGACCACCGGCGTTCCCCGAGAAGCCGGTTTCGCTGTCAAAGTTTGATCGGCTTCCGCGACGCGCACATAATGGTCAATTTCTGCTTTTGAGACAGTCGCTGCGTAATCAGGCGGCGCATACCCGATGAATGTCCGGGAAGGGCCGCGCGCATCGAAACGATGTTAAAGCAGGCAGCGCGATGCTGCGCATAGTCCGATGTCGGCAGAGTGTCCTTTTTTCGGAATGCTGCGCGCACGTCAAACGACCGGCTCCGGCAGTTGGCGACACTTAGGGCTCCATTTGGATATTGAATGTTTCAAATGGCGATTGTGTATGCACCAAACTGAAAGACCAAATATGCCAAGATCGCGAATGCCACGCTCGTTATCAAAACGGGTTTATCGGACAACGGCAGATGGGAAAACATGTTCCGCAAGATATGCCGGATCACCGAAAATCGTTCGGACAAATCAACGGCCGCAGACGCAAATATCGGCACGCCGCCGAGCAGCGCCGCGAGAATGAATGCCGAAGTCAAGTTATCAAAGCGGAAGGCAATAGCTAGCGTGGGCCAGTCGGCACCGAGTGCCCTTTCCACGTCCCCATCGAAAGATCCAAATGCGACAGCAGCAACGTAGTATGCTCCCGCCATCGACGCTGCGAACACAACGAAACGAACGATCAGTTCGAGCATAAAGTACTGGAGGCCTGTCATCCGCCCACCACCCGTATTGCGGACCACCGCATGCAACATTCCAGCAACAAAGTTTGTGAACAGAACCATGGGAACCCCCGTGGTTAAGACTTGGCGAGCAAATGCCCAGCGTGCAAAATCGTCCTCACGCAGTTGCTTTCCAAAGCCTTCAACCCAAACCACATACTGAAAGATCGCGCCAATTAACCCAATGGCAGTGATGTAGATGACCGTATGAACGAAAGCTTTTGACGGTCGACCCAGCCTATAGAAGATGTCAACGATGTACAAAGACTGTTTTGCAGACACAAAGTTGGCCTTAGAAGCTTCGAATAGTATTCACTCTTTTCCTTCGCCAAAATCGAGTTAGCGCTGAGGAGGGTTACAAACACAACTGCTGCAAATTCGGATGCGCCGAACATGAGCTGAAAGACATGTTCAATGACGTCTGCCATGAGAAGTCTATCCTTTTAACACAAAACTGCGACAGCGGTCTGATAGACGAAACCGAGACAGGTACATCGACCATGGGCGCGATTGTGGGAGGAGACACTGCGTCTTGGCAGCAACAGTTTGCTCTGCCGCTGCCAACTCTTGCAGTGTTGAGATGGGCGTGCATTTGGAAAGCGTCCACCGACTACTTCATGATGATCGTCTCGTTCAGGCGACGGAGCTCCCTGATGTGGAATTCGGGTTCACTCTCACCGGCCTGCGGTCCCCGGGACAGGGTGCGCGCGAGGTCGAAGAAGCCCTTGCCTGGCAAGTTCCCGTGCCCGCGGCTGACAGCCCGGGCAGCGATGAAGGGGCGGTCCGCGGCAGCGTCGTCCCGCATCGTGGTTTCCAACGCACGTGTCACCTTCGCGATCGAACCCGGCTTCAGCAGGTTTAGTGCGCCTGCCAAGGCACCGTAGGATATCAGCGTTTGATCTTTGGCAAGCCCCTCCAGATGGGCGCGCACCCGGTCGGACAGGTCCTGCTCTTCGCCTGCCGCCGCTGCTATCAGACGCGGGGGCGGGATTTCGCGGGCGGCGCCGGTGGCATCGAGTTCAGCCGCCCAGGCCCGGTCTCTGCAGCGCAGCACGACCCGAATCTTGCCCTCATCCGCGCCTTCGCCGGTTTCGGTCACGCCGACGACATCCCCGCTGTGCAACCCGTCACGCAATGCTTCCGGTGTGAGGCCCAGACGTGGCGCCAGGTAGTCGGGGTCCACCACAATCTGTCCGTCCTCCCATCCGATGACATCCGCGGGGATCGGCCGGTTCAAGATCGGCGATGAACCGCCGCTACCCGCATAGAACGGATTGCGTCCTGACGCATGGTCGGTGACGTCCAAGATGTTCCCAATGCCGGGCAAGGCTGCGCGAAGCATCTTCTCCACCCCTTGCCGCAATGTGGCCGAGGAGGCCGCGCAGCCTTGGCAGCCGCCGGACATCCGCAGATAGAGCGTACTGTCCCGAACCCGGTCCACTGAGATGTGGCCACCATGGGTGGCGACAGAGGGATTGACCTGCTGGTCCAGCAAAGTCTTCACCGCCTCGAGGAGCTTGGCGTCAGGGTCTACTTTCTCGCGGGCTCGGTCGCACCCGAGCGGGCGGCAGGTTTCGTCGAGCACACGTCGGATTGCCGCGGCGATGGCGGGTTTGAGATCCGCCCAGTCTTTATCGGTGCTTTTTTTCACCCAGACCGTCGGACCGCTCACCTCCACCCGGCGGACGCCTGGCACTGCGAACAGCGCGCGGGCCAGGGGCGCGTCGTCGGCCGCATCGAAGCGGGTCGAACCGGTTACCTGAATCGGGTCGTTCAGAACGAATGCGCAGACATTTGCATCGCTGGCCGAGACCTGTGCGCGGATGCGGCGGCGGGCGGCGATGTCAGACATCTTCCAGCTCCGTGCCGGTCATCGCGCGGAGTGCCTTGAACGTGTAAATACCGGTGGCGTGGCCGTCGCTGAAGGCCATGCCGAGCGCGTAGTTCCCGACGCTCCAGATCCGCGTGAGCTGTAAATCGAGCGGCACGCTCTCCGGGTCGAGGAGCCACGCGCTCGTCATCTCGTCGCGACATTGCGCGCATTGGCAGGCAAGACGCAGGTCGCGATCGGCGAGGCGCTGCTCGGTTCCGTCCGCCCAGCCCAGGATCAGGCCTGCGGCATCATGATCGAGCGCGACCAGGCGTTCGGCAGGACCGTCCGTCGCGACCAGGCCCGGAGCAGGCTGGCCGGAGCCCTCAACAAGTGACCAGGCGAAGGGTGTGGCGATCCCGGCCGTATCATCTTCAGTCTGCACCAGGGCGCTGGCGATGCGTCGATACGATTCCGCTGCCGGGCTGCCAGAGGCAGCGCGGACGAGGGGCTGACCTTCGTCGCTGCAATCGACTACATTCGGGTCGAGCGGCACCTTGCCGAGAAAGGGCACATCCAGATCCCTCGCTATGGCCTCTCCACCACCCTGGTGAAAGATGTTCGTCACCGTTCCACAGCTCGCGCAGGTGAAGCCGCTCATGTTTTCGATCACGCCGAGGATCGGAACGCTGATCTGCTCCATCATGCGCAAGCCCCGGCGCGCGATCTTGAGGCTCACGTCCTGTGGTGTGCTGACCACCACCGCACCTGACAATGGAAAGGCCTGCGCCAGCGTCAGTTGAATGTCGCCAGTGCCCGGAGGCAGGTCCAAAAGCAGCACGTCCAGCGTGCCCCACTCCACCTGCCGCACGAACATCTGCAGATACTTCGTCACCATCGGTCCGCGCAGGATCGCGGGAGCGTCGTCATCGCTTAGCATGGCCATCGAAATGACCTTCACGCCATGCGCTTTGGCGGGGATAACCTTCTGGTCCGGTGACATGGCGGGTTTTCCGGATGCTATTCCCAACATCCCGGGGATCGAGGGGCCATAGATATCGGCGTCCACGACGCCGACGGAGAACCCGGCATCGGCCAGCGCCACAGCGATGTTCGCAGTGACCGTGGATTTGCCCACACCGCCTTTTCCGCTGCTGATGGCGATCATGCGCAATCCTGCGGCAGTCTCAGCATACGTCATGCCGATGCTCCTTGCTCTTCACCCGACCGGGTCGGGGTGTGGCTCGCGCAGAGCTTGACGATGTCCTCCACCGCCAGCTCTGCCGCCATGCAGGCGCAATAGGCCGCACCACCGGACACACCGAAATGATTGCAATCTTGGCAGGTGCCGAAGGCGGGAACATCCCGACGCATCGCCAGCACCGATGCCAGTCGGGACAAGGTCGTCAAAAAACGATTGCGCTCCGTGCTGCCAAGACCATCAATCACACCGATCAGGTCGCGCAGCGGATCCTGCGCAAGCATCGCATTTCCTTGGTCCGTGAGGTCGAAGAACACGCTACGGCGGTCTTGGACGGACTTGGTCCGCGTGACCAAACTCTTCCGTTCCAGCGACTTGATGATCTGCGAGGCTGTACCTCGGGTCGTCGCCTGAAAGCTGGCGAAAGCCGAAGGCGTGCGGGTGCTGACATTGGCACGTGCGAAGAAGCGCAGGCATGTCCATTGTGCGGCGGTTAGTTCGGATCCCGCATCCTCGCTTCGAGCTGCGCGCCCGAGGTGAACAAGCAGTTCTGCGATCCGGTCGGGTGTCTGCAATCCATTAAGCATGTCAAATTGATAGCGATTCGAAATTAATTTTGCAACCATCGAGGTGTCTAGCCCCCTGCGTCTGGGCCACTGATCAGAGGTTTCTCTAAGAGGTTTCGGAAACTGGCGGACGCATGCCAAGAGCCTGATGCGGTGAATGTCTCCTCTGGCGGGCTGCACCGCAGCGACGATGCATGTTGTCAAACAGCAGCTCGGCCCGTCCTCGGGGAGAGGGCGAAGGCGAGGCTAATAGATGCCGCGCCGCATCCGAGGGCGGCTCTGAGCTTACTTTGATAAATGTTGCGCCGGGTAGGAATGTCGGGGTTGATGGGATTGGGGGGCAGGCAACATACAAGAGCTTATGCACAAATCACGCGTCATTCATACCGTGATTTAGAGATCAAAACTCTGATACCAAAAATGTCCTTTACCTTGTTTTGTAGATTGGTGCTCTGCCAATGCCTTCTGCATAATGACGACACTGTCTATATGATAAGGACTTTTTATGGATGGTTGCGTGCATTTCTACCGTCGCGACTTCCAAGTTCACACGCCACGAGATCAGCAATGGAAAGGCCCCAAAGCGGTCACTGAGGAAGAACGCGTTGCATATGCTAGCAGGTTCGTAAGGGCCTGCCGAGAGAAGGGCATTCAAGCCGTCGCGATCACTGACCATCATTGCATGACGTTCTTGCCCTTCATGCGAAAGGCGGCTTTGGATGCGCCCGAACTAGCCGGAACAGCACTTCTGCCACATCAGCGCTTGATTGTGTTTCCGGGCATCGAACTTACGCTCGGCGTACCCTGCCAAGCCATTGACATCTTTGGGGCGGATTTTCCAAATGACATGTTTTCGCTAGCGCTGAATGCCTTGGCGATCACACAAACCGATCCGTCAGCCGAAATGGCCGTTGATCCAACTCGATTGGCGGCGATCACCACATTCACCGAGTTGAAGCGCAAGCTCGATGAACACGAGTATCTCAATGACCGCTATATCATCCTACCAAATGTATCGGGCTAGGGAGAGCATTCGCTTCTACGAAAGGGTCAGGCTGAAAGATATATCGAGATGCCTTGTCTAGGCGGGTACACTGACGGCGGCTATCACCAGCCATTTGTCGCCTGATGATTGGCTGACACTGGCCCTCACGCCGATAGAGTCTGCACCGGTTTATGAGTACCGCGCTCGCGAGGATGAGTACATTCCATTCAAGAACGTCTCGGCGGGGCAACAAGCCACCGCTCTCCTAAAAACCTTGCTCAATCAACCGGGGCCGCCCCTGATCATCGATCAGCTGGAGGAGGACTTTGACAATCCTGTCATGTTGGAGATCGTTAATCAGCTCTGGGACGCGAAGCGCCTTCGCCAGATCGTGTTCGCAAGCCACAACGCCAACCTCGTCGTAAACGGTTACGCTGAGCTGGTGGCGTGGTTTGGCTATAGAACCACAGGGAACCAATCGCGCGGCACCGTCAAAGGGGTCGCGGCAATCGAGATCGAGGACGCTCGCGAAGCTAAAAAATAGATCATAGAAGGTGGCGAAGGTGCGTTCCGGCTGTGGAGGGAGAATACGGGTTTTTAAGGGGGTGGAGTATAATTGTCTGACGTCAGCGCTAATGGGACAGTTCAGGCTAATTTGATAAGAGAGGGTTTCTGTTCGACGGGCCACCAAATCTTTCGCTCTCTGCAGGCGTGTGGGGCGCTCTGATTGGCATGGCTGTTTTGTCGACGGCACTGGCCTATTTCCTCTATTTTGCCATTTTGATACCGCCGGAGCAGCCAACCTGTTGCTGGTCACTCTGCTAACTCCGCCATTCGCCATCGGGCTCGGAGTGATGTTCCTTAGTGAGCAAATGGGGCTGGAAGCATGGATTGGGTTCGCCTTTATTGCATTGGGCTTCGCTGTGACTGACGGACGCTTGTTTTCGTTCTTGTCTCGAAAGGCGTCGATCTAAAAGCGGTCATTGGTGCAAATCGGAGTATCCCATAGGTATGAACTCAGTGCTAGTGAAGCATCAGTGCGCAATAGGATCTACAGGTAGGAGCTCGGGCCCTTTGCGGACATCCGGCCATACTTAATATCAATTTACCCATTTCCCAAAACCTGACCTTCGCGCATCGTGCAGCA